>CAZLHX010000093.1:0-10041 GCA_964559475.1 uncultured Candidatus Bathyarchaeia archaeon
AATTCTTTCTTAAATGGGTCTTTCTTTATAAGGGTATTATGATCCCTTTGTGTTATTTTTAGCTTTCTGACCTTTCTCTTACCATAGGGATATTTTATTTCTGCGTTAACAATCCAATCTTCATTTTCAATCAATCTAGAAAAAAAAGAATCAATTTTCTCACTGCGCTTTTTGATCCTATTTATTTTTTTTAAATTTATTAGGATCTTAGTCGATGAATTTATAGTAATGTGTTCTGTTCGCCCAAGGGATTTTGCTAGAGTTACTAAGTATTCGTCTTTCCCAAGATGTCTAGCTTCTATTCTCTGGGCATATGCTAGCAAAGTTACTACCAGAGAATAATTATAAAACTTTACAAGATCTTCAGCAGAGGGGGGATTAAAATCTGTTAACATCAACTCCTGTTCTAAGTCAGCATAAAGACTATCATCTAGTTCTTGTTTCGTTATACCAAGTTTTCCTCCTACTCTCTCCAGAACTTTATCTCTTTCATCTTTATTAATTACGATACTTTTCCCTGCTTCTCTGAATACTAATTCTCTAGCTTTAATTGGTGCTATCACTGCTATGGATTCGAATACACTTCGATCATCCAAGACTTCAGATAAGCCTCTGACTAACCGGTAATTATAACCAAGTTCTTCACAGTCTTTTAATGCATATTCAAGATCTCTTCTTTTTTTCCCTTGATGATCGTTGTAAACTGCAATTAGTGTTTTAGCTAAACTATAGTCTCCTTTAAGGTATTGGGGATATAGAATACTTTTACGATTATATATTCGAATGTTCGCTCTACTAAGGGGAATTATTGTTTCCTCCTGCGACTAATATACCTTTCAGCGGTCCCTGCAGAGACCAGTTCATATAATATAGCCTGTTTTCCAGGTTTTTTTCTTAATATTCTACCAAGTCTCTGGATGAACTGCCTCTTGCTACCGGTCCCACTTATTATAACTGCTACACTAGCATCCGGTACATCGACTCCTTCATCCAAAACTCTACTAGTTACAATACGATTGTATTCACCACTCGTGAAATATCTTAGGATCTGCTCTCTTTCTTCTGGCGGAGTCTGATGAGTAATAGCAGGGATTAAAAGCTCTTTACTTAGCTTATAGACCAGCTTGTTGTATTTTGTAAATATGAGAGTTTTTTCATCAGGGTGATTTTTGATTAAGTTTTTTAAATACGAAATTTTGTTTTGACTGTTTAGAGCCAGGTCCATTGCTCTTTTTCGAGCAAGAAGCGCCTTACGAGCATTAGGATCTATACCACTTCTTCTTACAAAACGAACATAGTCATTGCTGCTCCTAATTTGAATGTTATTTTTCCGTATATAATCGCGATAAATTCCGTACTGTCTATCATATATTTGAGCTTCTTCATCTGTTAAAGGAACTTTTATTGTTTTCACAGCAAACTCTGCTAGATGCTCTCCCGATAAATCATCAACGCCTAATCTATAGACCGTCGGCCCCAATAATTCATCAAAAAGTAGTTCATGAGCCTCATCAGA
Organism: uncultured Candidatus Bathyarchaeia archaeon; assembly: GCA_964559475.1. Taxonomy (GTDB): domain Archaea; phylum Thermoproteota; class Bathyarchaeia; order TCS64; family TCS64; genus RBG-16-57-9. Next base: position 1,517 of record CAZLHX010000093.1, read on the forward strand.
TTGTAGCGTTGCTGTTAGACCGAGACGGAATGGAGCAAGATATCTTCTAGCAATCTTTCGATAACTGGGAGCTGGCATATGATGTACTTCATCAAATATGATAAATTCGAAAAGGTTACCAAGTTTACGGGATCTTATACTAGCTGAGTCATAAGTAGCAACAGTTATCTCTCTTAACTCGTTATTTCCTCCTCCAATTGCACCAATGGGACTTTTAAAATTTTCTTCTAAAACTTTTCTCCATTGCTCAACTAGTACTATTGTGGGAACCACGATCAATGTAGATGTTTGTAAAATCTCCATCGCTTTAACTGCTAAAAAGGTCTTGCCTGCTCCAGTGGGAAGAACCACTATGCCTCGAAAATCATTTTTCTTCCATTCTTCTAGAGCTTTAGACTGGTATGATCTTAACTTTATCTCAGAGTATAAATCTAGGGATTGTTTTTTCTCAAAAGCATTATCTATGAATTTTATTTTCTGTTTTTTCAGGGTTTTAATGATATCTCTATACTTGTAAGCTGGGAAAACCTCTTGAGTTTCTATGTCGTCGAGGTAAACACTTCCACCATCTAACACAATTTTCCCCCTATCGTAGTTTAGAGTTATCATTTCACAAGATCCATTGAAGTCAAGAGTTTATTGCTGTCTATTAAGACCTATCCCTTTACATGTTACCTCGGCTTCTTCACCTAATTTTCCTTTAATATCGAATTCAGCGTCTGTAAATATTTCTGCTAACTCAATTGCTGTGAGAGTATGGAGAGTCAATTTGCTCGTCTTAAAATTTGAAGTACCCTTAGCTAAGGAGCAGGGGAGTATTAGATGATCACAAGTGTGTAGATCCACCTCAGCTCCAGTCTTTATTTGTCTAATGAGATTTACTGCTGCTTCTTTTCCTACTATCTCTGCTGGTTTTCCCTTTTCACCAAGCGAGTCAGTACCTAGATACATATCCTCTGTCCATAAAGTAATCACACTTCCAGGGCTGTAAGGCTCTGCTTTTTCATTTAGTGATTCTACCTGAATATCTGTTGAAAACCTTTCCTCTAAGAGCTGATTTGATGCGGATTTTGCTTGTCTTTCTGCTACGTGAGCTGGAAGTTTTCCACATATAGATATTCCTCTGATTGTCTTGATGTCTCTATGATTTGGGTTTAAACACCTGAGATTAGTATTATTTTTAATGATTGCAGATACTTCCCCGCCTCCTTTCGGGTAGAACCCATGTCTCTTTATTTCTAGGTTACATTTGAGACCCATTTCCCGGAAAGCTTCCCAAACAACATGGGAAAGAAAGGATATGGGAGGACTCCATTTGACTGCTGTCCCGCCACGTATGCTAATCTCAACTGGTTCCTCAGCGAATGCAGATATTGGAATAACACACTGTAAAAAAAGCGATATACTTCCAGCAGTCCCAATATCGTATTTGTATTTTCCTCCTTTAATATGTCTTGGATAAAACTCGATCTCATTCGAGTTTACCTTTCCTCCTTTTAAATCTGCACCTGAAATTTCAGCAGCTGCTTCAAGGGTCTTTAAATGCTGGGGTTTTAATCCAGATGGTTTTCTACCATCTCTAATATTGAGAACTCTTATCGGTTCTCCGAGTACAGCACTATACGTTGTTGCCATTCGTAATAGTTGTCCACCACCCTCCATCATAGAACCGTCTATTTCAATCAATAGGCTTCCCCACCACAAAATTTAGTAACAATTTCCGATGATATTTGAGAAGCTTGGTTCAGATCGTTTTTCTTAATTCCTGGAGCTCCACACATCAACATTAATACTTTGTCAGTCTTTAGGGTCACTTTACTGTTATCTGCATCTCTATACGGATAAATTGCTACCAGTCTATCCCCATCCTCTATAACTGCCTCCCCGCCTGAAAGTGTTACGGGCTCATCCATCCCTATACCTAAGAATTCCTCTCCTTTTCTTGCCTCTCTCATCTTGAGTGGCTCATGAAGAAGATCTATATCAAAACTGGCAATTGGGATAGCAGTCTTCATTGAAGCAAGGTTATATGAATCAACCCACGTATTTATCTGTGGAATTTTTCTATTCCTTAACACCCTTCGAATTAAAGCCTCAGCTGCAGGTCTGGTCTTTGTGGGATCTATATCAAGATCCCAGAAGAAATCTCTATAGGCTCTAAAGGTAGGATGTTCCCTTAGGTCATCTAGATTCCATTCTGTATTTATTTCACATACTATTTGTTTCTTAAATTCTTCTAAACCTAAATTTTTCCTTTTTATATTAACATCTCTGAATCTGGTTATTTGTGCAGCTAAATTTGGGAATCTATCTTGTAATGGAGTATCGATATCAATATACTCATGCATCATTATTTTCAACTGTATCAGTCTTTGCCAAGTCCCTAATTCTATTTTCACCATCGATCTCTTGAACAATCTTGTAAACTGAATTTGGGACAAGATTCGACCAGTTCTCTCCCTCAAGAATCCTTTTTCGTATCTCAGTCGCTTCGTACTGGCCTCTTTTATAGAGAGGTATATAGTTCACCACGTATCCCGCTTCTATTAAAAGTCTCCTAGTTAAAGGCTGATTGCTATAAACTAAATCAAATTTTGGAGTCTGGCTTTCGACCTGACTCACCCAAACTCGGTGAGCAGGAGCATCAGGTATTGGAATTATCATGTATTTATCTGGTAATATATTTGCTTGATTGAGTGCTCCTCGCATCATTTCTATACGTTCTCCTGCCGTGAAGGGATTATCTGGCTCATGACTCATCTGAGCACTCCCAACCACTAAAATTAGTTCTTCATTTTCTTCAAGAATCTTTTCAATTGCGTAAAGATGTCCGTAGTGAAATGGTTGAAATCGTCCTACAAAAAGGGCTCTAGTCAATTTTCTCATGTCCTAAGGAAAATAAGCCTATAGCAATAGTTTATGTTTTCCCCTTTAAAAAGCGTAATTCTATAAAATTTAGTGATAAATACGAGATATGTTGAACAATAAGTGTTGATAGAATATTGTTTCAACTAAAATTATGGTCTTAATTCTTTCGGTATTCCTGATTCACAGGGAACGTCAGTCTGACAAAGTCCACATCCATAACCTTCAAACCCGTAATGTTTTGTAATATATTTTCTCGTCATTGAAACATATTTCTGGCATGTTAATTTATCATGACCATTTTTACTTATAGCTCCTATAGGACATCTATCAACACATTTTAGGCATTCGCCATTCTGGAAGAAAAGACAGTAAGCGTGATGGTCTTCATAGGGTCTCTTACTTGGTTCTAGAAAGATGTTGGCAATCAAACTTCCTGCTCTCATAGCTTTACCGAAAGGAGTAATTAGCCCATCACTTAAACCAAATGTTCCTAGACCTGCAGCATAAGCAGCGTGTCGTTCGCTCCAATTTGAGGCAAAAGCATACTTTTCTGATCTTTCTGACTTCCAGATGGGTGAATTCATTGGGGCAACTGCATCTATTCCCATATTCTCTAATTCTATCTCGAGATATCCTCTCAATTTTGTATTAAATTCCTCCCCAAAAACCCTACTGCGAGCCCATCTCTCACTGGGAAAATGTGTCTCCTTTCGATGATCTTTTTTAGTCTTCTCCGTCTGGGGTAGAATCCAGCTGATAACAGTTAATTTGTTGGGTTCAAATTTTTTATCAGGATGTTTGTGTTCCAGAAACTCCACAGGTAGTAGGTAAAAATTACCTATATCCTGCCTGTAAAAAGGATATAAAGGATCTGCTCCATTGCTGAAACCAATTATAGGTTCTCCCCATGCTGGCTCATTTTCCCACTTCTGCATGGAATTTTCAGAACTATTAACATAATTTATTATCATTTCCTTAAGTTTTGAAGCATCCACTTTATAATTCATAATCTATTGACCGTAATCGCTTTATTTAAACAGGGCTTCAATGGTTCATCAATATCAGGAGTTAAGGCTGTTTGGAGCGATTGAGTTTTTTACTACTTACATGGGATGATGTTCAGAAACTTTCTGAGAAAGTCTCTGATAAGATAAAAAAGAGTGGCTTCAAACCTGATTTGATCGTAGCAGTAAGTAGGGGAGGCTTTGATCCTGCTAGGATTATTAGTGACGAGCTCGATATCAGAAGACTTGCTAGTGTACAAATTTCATATTATACTGGAGTAAACACAACTTCTGATGAGCCAAAAGTTGTTCACCCATTAAATGCAGATGTATCTAATATTAGAGTCTTAATAGTTGATGATGTAGCTGATTCAGGTGAAAGTTTAAAGTTAGTTAAAAGGTATGTAAATTCTTTTAACCCTCTTCTCGCCAAGACTGCTACATTACATTACAAACCCTGGAGCATACACAAACCTGATTACTTTGCTGAAGAGGTTGAAGATTGGATAGTTTATCCTTGGGAATATAGAGAGACCATAATTAACATCAGTAAAAAGTTATGTGATAATTGTACCTGTAAAGAAGAACTCAAAACCAAATTAATAGAAATTGGATTCAAAGAAGACCAAGTCAATCGATATATTTAATCATTTGAATCCTCAAACACATAAAGCACCTCATCATATACACGTCCATTCCATTCTTTCCCAGCTTCAAATCTTGTTACTTTCTTCTTAGTTAGCATTTCCATAAATCTGTAATTGGCATCAATTACTGAGATATCATTATCTCTGAGAAGATCTAGAGGTACATTCACTTGTACAGGTCTTGCTGGAAGCTGATGTCTAGTGGCCTTTGGCGTGAATATTTCTTTTCTCTCTGCGACTTTAAGGACATTTTCTTTTGAGATTTTGGGCATATATATAGCAGCATCGAATTTACCCCCTCTTACATGATCAATTGCTTCAGCTTCAGTACAATGGGCCACCTCATATCCCCAAGAGTTTAATTTCATTTCTAGCTGGTTAATCTTTTTAAAAGTCTTTAAAAGATCCCCCCATTCATCAGTAATTTTGAATGCCTTTTCCTTAAAGACTAAAATTAAGCTTTCTTCCTTATCGGGTGTTTTTATTAATTCATAGGGCTCCATAGAAAGATCGAGATCATTTATAATGTTCTCAGCTAATCTGTGATTGAAAGGTTTAGGGATTATTCTACACCATCGCTTTACCTTTATACGGGGATCAAAGTAATTCAACATGCATATACAAGTAAACCTGCAACCTAGTTGCTTCAATACAGCTGTTCTGTGCATTCCATCCAATACAACACTGGTTTCTCTATCCACCAGTATCGGTGCTGATTGAACTCCATCCTTCTCTATCCTTTTCTTTAGGTTTTCTAACCTCGATTCTATAGTCTGCTCGTGTATTAGTAAATCATCTGTTAAAATCAGGGCTATATCAAGTTTTAGTCCTTCGTGGTCTATTGTGTAGGCTACAGGAAGCTTTGACATCCGAACAAATAGGTAGAAAAGAAGTTATATATTTTGATGTAAAAGCATCAACTAATACATTTAGAAACTTGGAAACTTAGGTAATATCATATTTATCTATCCTGAAATATAGATTTAGTAATTCCTCAATATTAGAATTTATTAATAGAGTAAATCCTAATCAATAATAACGAAGTTAAACACGGTTAGATATTCTACTGAAACTCTTCCAGTGCTTCCTCTTCTGCTTCCAGTTGGGCTGCTTTGAGATCAGACTTTACTACAGTTGTAATGTAACCTGCTATTTTATTACGGAGTTTCTTGGATACATCCAATCCAATTTCTTTAAGGAATTGTTTATTTTCCTCAAATTTTATGTCAAAGCTGTAAGGATACTTATCCAGCAACTCGAGACTAATCCTCTTTATCATTTCTGTACGTACTTTACCCAAGACGTTACACCGTATTATTTGCGCTGTTACTCAACTTAGCCATGCTTTTAAACGTTTACCCTTCCCAAATCTAATTTTATTATTTAATATTATAAACTTCTAGTCCAGAACTCGGAAGTATTAAATATTTATCGAAAGAAAAGAAGAAAAAGGAAGATAACTGCATGACAAATGAAATTAAGGTAGCACCAATGCACAAGCTTATAAAAAGAGCTGGCGCTGACAGGGTAAGCGAAGATAGTGCTATCGTACTTGGTGGCATCTTGGAGAAAATAGGTCTTGAGATTGCCAAAGAAGCAATCGATTATGCTGAGCACGCAGGTAGAAAGACTGTCAAAGCCCGAGATATTGATATTGCATCCAAGAAAGTTCTCGATCGATAAGATTATTTATATGCACCATGCCAATAGCCTTGGCTTGAGATGGAGACTTATCACTACGACGTAGTCGTTGTCGGTGCGGGTCCAGCTGGTAGTATGGCAGCTCGGTTTTCTGCAGAGGGCGGGGTTGATGTTGTATTCATTGAGGAGCATTCGGTCCCGGGTAAACCAGTTTACTGTGCGGAAGGGTTGAGTATTGGTGGGATAAGGGATGGAGGTCTAGAACCTACCAAGAATATAGTAAAACAGCAAATTACTTGTGCCAGAGTATATGCTCCCAGTGGTGAGTCTGTAGAATTAACTAGTGATGAATGGAAAGGTTATGTCCTTGATAGAGAGGTTTTTGACAAAACTCTGGCCAACAACGCAGTTAATGCTGGTGCTGAGCTTATTACCAATACTCTCTGTACAGGAGTAATTAAGGAAAATGGACGCATAGTCGGCGTAAGAGCTGAGAAGGGAAAAAAGCCCATAGAGTTCAGAGGAAAAATTGTAATCGGGGCAGATGGCCACTGGTCAATCGTCAGAAGAAGTGCTGGTCTTAAGAGGTATTTTGATGATTATGTCAGCTGTGCACAGTATAAACTCAATGATATTGATCTTGAGGATCCCTCTATTAATGAATTTTGGATGGGACGAAAATACGCTCCAGGAGGCTATGCTTGGGTATTTCCAAAATCAAAAAATATAGCAAATGTGGGCCTTGGAGTCAGAAATATTCATGAAAAACCCGCTATTGAGTACTTGAAGGATTTCATTGAAACAGACCCTCGTTTTCAAAATGCAAGTATCATCAAGGTTAGTGGAGGAATATGTCCTGTATCTGGAACACTTGAGACCATAGTCGACAGCGGGCTCATGCTGGTTGGTGATGCAGCAGGTCAGCTGATACCAATGACTGGGGCAGGTATCCATAGTGGAATAGAAGCTGGAAAAATGGCGGGACGAGTAGCTGCACAAGCAGTAAAGGAAAAAGATTTTTCAGCTGAAATACTGCAAGAGTATCATTATCAGTTTGATGAGTATTGGGGTAAACGAATTAGGGAGAGTAGAAGAGTGTTGAATATGCTTGACAAGTTCAGTGATGAGGATCTGAATTTGTTAGCACACGTTGTCACTAATGAAGATATATTGGCACTAGCAAATGGAGAGAATGTCGCACGGACTATTACTGGGATCATGAGGAGAAGCCCCCGTAAGATCATCAGACTAATCAGGGCTTATCTTCGATGAACACTCGATAATTTTAACATCCCACTAATCCTATTATCCTTTGATTAGATGATTAAAACTAACAAAGATAGAATCGTAAAAATATCCGTTATCGGAGAAGTAGTGAGCCCAGTAATCAGCGATGCTGTCTACAAGGTCACAGCAGACGGGGAACCAGTAATACTCCCAGGAGTCGGAGGAATAACCTATAATATTAGAGTAGGTGACCCAGCTGTCGGATGGATGGCAGACCATGTTGAGCCAGGAGTAAGCATAGAGAACAGGGTAAGCGATAAGAGGTTCCCAACTGGACAGAGCAGAGCCTTGAATGTGCTGAGCTGTATAGGAAACGAGGCAACCGTTGTAAGTGGTGATGCAAAAGGGGAGAGAGGCGTAGTTGTCGGTAAACATGGAGGTATAGAACACGTCATGGTAGACTTTCTACCTGAGACTATGGAGAAACTAGTTATAGAGGATAAGGTCATGGTAAAAGCGTATGGTGTCGGTCTTAAACTCCTAGAATTAGCTGAAGTAATGCTATTTAACACGAGTCCTCTTTTTCTTGAGGCCCTAAATCCTGAGATTAGAGAAGAGAAAATTCGCTTGCCTGTAACTCATAAGGTTCCTGCCAGTATTATGGGATCAGGGCTTGGTAGAAGCCACGTAGCGTCAGGTGATTATGATATAACCATGTTCTGTGAAGCAACCTGTGAGGAGTATGGTTTAAATGATGTACGTTTCGGTGACTTGGTAGCTATTGAAGACGCTGATCATAGTTATGGTCGTATATTCAGAAAAGGGGCCATAAGTGTAGGAATAGTTACCCACAGTAATTGTATTGTTGCAGGTCACGGACCTGGAGTGACAACTCTATTTACATCGAAAAAGGGCGCAATTGAACCATTTATAGAACCAGACGCAAACATTGCCAAGATACTAAATCTAAGAGACGACTTATAGCCTAATACTTTTATTAGGCTAATTCTTTTGTATGCACCATGCTCCTGTCGTCTAGTTCGGCCAAGGATTCGGGCCTCTCGAGCCTGAGATCCCGGGTTCAAATCCCGGCGGGAGCACCATCCTCATATATTTTAATATTCTAAGTTAAGAATGA
>CAZLHX010000094.1:0-9935 GCA_964559475.1 uncultured Candidatus Bathyarchaeia archaeon
GGACCGTCTCTGCGTGACAAATATCCTAGACTGCACAGGTCGTTGAGATGATGATAGACGTTTCTGATATCGTTGTCATTCATATAGATGTAAAAATTTTTTTTGAGACTCTGCCAAATGCGGTAGCCATAGGATTCTTTATTGTTTTGCGTGTTATGCGAGATGATCGCCAGAATCTTCATCTTCGTTGCTCCACAAGTACCCTTTGGTTTTGGCATTGACGGTCCTCGAAAGTCTTTAAAATTATTGTATTATTTATAATTTACGAATTGGTAAAATACCCACATTCTTCTCAGATTAAAGCAAAATCGGAAAACAGAACTTGATATATGTCACAAATTTTATGATCAAAGACTATAAGCAGAGTGGATAAGGAATAAGGATCAAAAAAAATTCGAAATGGGACTAAGATGTAAAAGGAAGGACTAGGACGTTAATATTAAAGCAAAATATCGTAACCTTTTTTTCTTAATCTTTCGTTCTATCTAGGATTAGTTTGACCAAGGAGAAACCAGGATTAACAGAAATTCTGGAAGCTAATCGAAGATTTATTTATGCATTATTAATGATGCCAATAGCTGGAATGATTATAGCGGTAGGATTAATAATTTATAAAAAACCCAATAATATGCTCGTAGCACTTGGAGTAATAGGGTTCCTTATGGTTCAATACGGTTTTACAATATATTTTTTCATGCAAAGATTAAACAAAATTTCAAATAAAGAATCTAAAAAGAAGAAAAAATGAGGCATATAATTGAAGCAAGTAACCATTGAAATTGAAGACGATCTCTACAATTACCTAGAGTTTTTAGAACGCACAAGATACATTAAAAATAAGAACGAAGCACTCCAAAAGTCACTTGTACTATTCAAAAAATTGTCGATGCACGACTGGCTTCCAGACCTGTATAGAATTGGTGAAAATCGTATAATAATTATGGACCGTGGGATGCTTTTAGATTTATTCGAATCACTGACAGAGTATGAAACATACAAGGCTGGGAGTATGACGGCTCTGAAAAGAAAAGTACTGAAACCCGAGTTCAGGGATATAAATCTAACAAACAAAGCCAACTGGCCCCTTGTACTTAATGAACTACAAAACCATGGATGGGGAAAATTTGAAAAAATTGAAGACGAAATAAAAATCGAGAATTCTGCTGTACCTCCTTTATATCTGAAGGGATATCTCGAAACGATGTTTAAAGTAAATTTAGATGAACACCATACCAAAATTGATGACTTAATAATATTTAAAATATCAAAACCAAAAGAAGACGTATGGCTTTAAAGCCCCGTCCAAGGACATCTTTTGTAAGGACCTATTACAATTGTAACCACAGTACCAAGAATACCATCTAATGCCAACTCTTTTTCCAAAAATTCGTTTAAATCTTCCATTTGTTCAAAAATTACCTCAATAAGCAAGTCTACATCACCACTAGTACGGTAAAGCACGTGAACATCAGGATTTTTTTTTATTACCTCTACGATTGTCTGTAACTTGGCAGGTTGAACTTTTAAACCAATGAAAGCTTTGATAGCTCTTCCTAATTTATGATAATCCATTATTACTGTGAATTTTTTTATGATACCCTCATCCATGAGGTTGTCAATTCGATTTTTAATAGTAGCCTCACTCACCCCAGCCTCCTCCGCCATAGATTTATAGGTACACCTAGCATCATCGGTTAAGCATTTAATTATTTTGAGATCTAAGATATCTAAAGACATTACTGATGCCAATAATATTCTATACACCGATATATTTTAATTTTTTTAAATTATCTTTGGTTTTCTTTAATTATTTTTAGGGTTTCTTTAACAAAATTAAAGATATTTTCCAGCACCAATAGGATATACAATATTGAATAAACATTATAAAAAAAAATAACAATAATTAACATATAAATGCAATAAGTAAAATTTTCCATTAAAGAAACTATTAATTTATTTGATATAAATTAAAAAAATCTGAAGTTTTACCAAATTTATTTGAATTTTCCTTATAGATTGACATTTATTGTATGTACAGTATATAGTGTCGTGACTAATATGAGAGAAATAGAAAAGGTCCCCGCATCCCTGTACAAACCATTATCAGATAAGCTGGTATCCATTATACTAGACTCTGAGGAAAGTAAAGCCATAACAGCGGATACAACAAAAAAAATAATTTACCTATGGAGACAAGACCAGTTGGCATCACCAACAGGTATAGAAACATTACTGAATGCATCTATAAAGGTAGATTCTTTAGAAACATCTAAAGTTCTTGAAGACCTTGGACTACAGGAATTAACCATTGCTGTGAAGAACTTATAAACCTAAAATATCTCTTTATTTTTATCATCAGTAGGGAGAGAAATAATTGGTAGAAAGCTACACCCTTGCAAGAGTACAACCATCAAAAGATTTTGATGTTTATAATAAGATAAAAGAACTCAAGGAAGTGAAAGATGTTATAACCACCTATGGAGAATATGACGTTATTATTAAAATAGAAGTAACAAATTTGGATGAACTTGATGATTTTGTCTTTAAAAAACTTAGAACAATAGATGGTGTTGAAGCTACAACAACCTTAATCAGTGCAAAGTTTCCGAGGTAGTTTATTTTGACAAAATTTCCTTCAGTTGTTTCCGATATAATGAATGAATTAGTGACCATAGAAGGCTCTGCAACTATAAGTGAAGCTGCAGATAAGATGGTAAAAGAAGGCATAGGAAGTATAATTATTACGGAAGATGGGAAGCCTGTAGGGATAATTACCAAAAGTGATCTTTTAAGCAGGGTGATAGTTGCTTATAAGGATCCCAAAATTCATAAAGTTAAGGAAATTGTGTCAGCACCATTGATTATAATAGACTCTGAAACCAGCATACTTGATGCAATGAGAGAACTAAGAAAAAGGCATATTAGAAGATTGATTGTTGAGAAAAATGATGAACTTATTGGTATAATATCGGAGACTGATATCATACGGGCAATCTCAATATCATCCTTAACCCAGTTCAGCACATTGCTTAGAAGACAGCCTTAAACTAATAATCCTATCTTTATAAACCATAGCCGGAAACCTTTTTATCAAATAGAAGTCTAAATAGTTGAATCGCTTTGATGAGAAAGGTCACTATTATTACGCCTCCTGAATACGAGGGTCTCGTGCTTGAATCCTTAGGAAAGGCACGAGTAACCCAGCTTAAACCTGTTTCTGGCTCCGAATTCAATGAGCTAAAAGTTTCGAGAGAAGATGTAGATTACGAAAAACTCCATGATAGAGTTCAAACACAATTAGTGGAAAAGCTAGAACTCGATAAGATGGATGTTGAGCGAGTGACCCCTAGCCAAAACGAGTTAAGGGCATTTTCTGCCAACCCTGAAGAGAAAGTAGAACAGATCATCGATGAAGCAGCAAAACTTACTGATTTAATCCAAGAGAAAAGAGAAAACGTACACCAGAAAAACAATAAACTCGTGGAGGAATTACAGGAAAAAATTGAGGAAGAAAAACAGAAATACGAAGAGACAAGAGATGAGCTGATCCAAGCTAAAGACAGGGAGATATCAGTTAAAGCAAGACTTGAATCAGTTAGAGCCCTAGAGCCGGATGAACTTAAAAACTGTTTTGCAGTAGGCATCATAAATAACGAAGCTATCTCAGATATGGCGGAATATCTGAAAAGAAGGGAAGACATCTATTATAAAACAAGTGAGATATCAGGCGAAGAAAGCCTAATATTTGTTTTCGGTTCAGAAGAGAGTGAAAAATGGGTTGAATCCCTATTCTTAATCTTTGATATAAAAGACATTTTCGACGTTCTGGATTCTAGGGATGTCCTACTGGTTCTTGACCCCAAAAAGAGGGACGAAGCAATCAAAAAGTATCGTAACCAACTCGAAGAATTGAAAGAATCAAGTAAAAAGATCGAGAGTACATCAGCCCTAGATACTTTGAAAGAAGAATATGATCAAAAAATTGAGGCGTTAAAAGAAAAATACGAACAAAAAATAGAGGAAAATAATAATCAGTTTAAAATTCAGCTTCAGGAACTACGAGAAGAACAATCAGACGTTTTTGGAGAGATAAAATTCTACTCTAACATGCTCAGCGTTCTCAGAAGAAAAAACACGCCAATACTGAGAAGCAATGTAATAAGCGTTATTCAAGGATATACCCCTGAATACAAAGTTGATGAGCTCAGAGAAGCAGTATCAGAGGTTGAGGAGGACATTGGTGAAAAACTCTATGTTGAGGTAACTGAGATCGATGAGGAAGACCATCACGCCCCAACCCCTGAACCAGAATTTAAACCAAAGTTCTTACAACCAGCCTGGATTTTAACAAGGTTAAGGGGATGGCCCTCAGCAGAAGAAATTAACCCTGCTTACATCTCAGTCTTAATTTTCTCATTCCAGTTTGGATTGATGTTTGGGGACATTGGGCAAGGCTTGATATTTTTAGTAGTAGGTTTCGCCTTAAAGGATAGATTCGACCGAGGCATGATGAAATACCTAACTACGATGTTCATCCCCATGGGTATAGCTGCCGTAATATTTGGTTTCATGTATGACTCAATATTCCTTGTGGAACATGCAATCAGCCACTGGCTCCATGATGCACACATAGAACTGCCTTTCCATTACCCAATAATGCCTAACCCAGTACATGAGATAGGAAAACTAATGAACCTAATTTTCCTGGTTGGAGCAGTCGAAATAGTCTTAGGCAGCCTACTAGGTGCTTACAACGCGTTTAAGGAAGAAAACTATGTCGGGATGCTGGGAGAGCACGGATTCGGAATGGGACTATATGTAACAGGGCTTTACCTCTCAGCCAGCACCATGTTTACAGAAGGTCTGGATGTAATGGTGCTTGTATCAAATTGGCCTTTCAAACTCATGGTCCTAGGAATGTTACTATCATTCGTGGAACCCATGCTACATAGCATACAGCACGGACACGGGCTAAGTATAGAAGCAATTGGTGAGGGCGTCGGAGGACTTCTAATGACTTTCGTGGAGGGCCTAGCAAACATGTTCAGTTTCCTGCGTATCGCAGCGTTCGCACTTGCACACGCAAGCCTAGCAACAGCTAGTGTAGCACTATGGAATGCTCTAGGAAGCAGACTTATAGGTCTAGTAATAATGAATGTTATTGCACTATCCTTCGAGTTTGTATCAAGCGGAGTTCAGTCCCTAAGATTACTATACTACGAGTTCATGGGCAAGTTCTTCCACGGAGAAGGAGTCCCCTTCAGACCTTATCGGGTAAACTAACTCGTAAATATTTTTTATTCATCTCAAATTTTTTCTTTTAATTTTTTCTATTTTAGAAAAGGTATTTATGTACATAGGTTGACTTTACTGAGAAAAAGGTGATACATGACGTGAATCTGAGTTGCCTCACAATACTGTATAAATTGAGGAGGCGTTAATATGGAACTCTTACCAATTGCTATTGTAGTTGGGTCTAGTATCCTAGCCGCGGCGTATTCGATGGTCCAAGGCTCAATAATCAATTCGTCAGCGGAAGTTGAGGGAAAGAGTACCCCCGTATGGGGTGTAAGTTTAAACGCCTTTGGTGGTTTTACTGTAGTTGTGAATATATTATTCACTATCGTTATCCTATTTGGAGGAGGTGAAGGTGGCATGATTCCTGAATCTGCATGGCCTTTGCTTACTGCTTCATTAACATTAATCGGAGCTGCGTTTGCATCAGCTCTTTGTATCATGGTAGCAGCTAAAGCAGGCGCAGAGATGCTCACTGAGAGACCAGAACTTTCGATTTGGTCCCTCTTGTTCGTAGCTCTGGGCGAAGGTCTAGCTATCTATGGACTCATTGTCGCTATCCTTTTAAGCGGGTAGCCCGCCTTAGGGGAACGTTTTTCTCCTAAATAATTTTTTTAAAAAAAAGTTTCAAGTTATTGATGATAGAATAAAAAAACAACATTTGTCTACTTGATGAATTAACATTAGAATTTAAAACCTAAATTAATAAAATAGGGAAAACACATATGATATTAAAATTATAATGTGAAGTAAATGAAGTTCAAAGCTCATGTATATGTATCATTGAAACCTGGTTATAGTGATCCTGAGGGTGAGACCACAGCTGAAGCTTTAAGGGGACTAGGGTATAAGGTTAATGAGGTCAGAAGTAGTAAGGCTTATGAAGTTTATTTTGAGGCAGATGATCTCGGCCATGCAGAAAAACTTGTGAATGAGATGTGCCGTCGTTTGCTTACTAATCCCATCAAAGATGATTTCCGATACGGACTAAGTGAGTTATAATGGACAGGATTAAGAAAGCTGATCTTCCATTTGAACTCTATCAAGTCAACCTGCTAAACGCAACAGATGAGGAAATCTTAGAAATAAAGCAACAATTAGGTCTAGGTTTAAGCCTCGATGAGATGAAATATATTGCAGAGCACTATGTTCTGCAAGAACGAGCTGCAACCGATCTAGAGCTCCAGACTTTTGATCAGACTATGAGTGAGCACTGTAGTCACAAAACCTTCTCCGCTGCTATTCAAACACCATATGGCTTAGTCAATGGGATCTTAAAGACTTATTTTATGAGCCTGATCGATGAGCTGCAACCAGACTGGTGTTTCAGTGTCTTCAAGGATAACGCTGGACTGGTAGACCTTACAAATGACGTCGCTATAGCAATCAAGGTTGAGACGCACAATCATCCTTCTGCAATAGAGCCATTTGGTGGAGCGGCCACCGGGATCGGGGGAGTAATCCGAGACGTTCTGGGCGTGTGGGCAGATCCGATCGCCAACACTGATGTAATATGCTTTGGTCCACTAAATTACCCCTATGGGAAACTACCTGAAGGGGTCAAACATCCCGCATATCTGTTTAATGGGGTTGTTGATGGGATCGGAAGTTATGGTAACAGCATAGGAATACCAACGGTTAATGGAGCCACTGTATTTGATGAAGGTTACATCGGTAATGTGGTGGTTTACGCTGGTTCTATAGGAGTCCTTAGAAAAGATCAATATAAGCTCAATGTGAAGCCTGATGACTATGTGGTGCTCGCTGGGGGCAAAACAGGTTTAGATGGAATACATGGAGTGACTTTTGCCTCCGCAGAGCTGACTGAGGAATCCGAAGAAGTAAGCAGGCCTGCTGTACAGATAGCAAATCCAATCGAAGAGGAGAAAATTAAGAGAGCAATAAAAGAGATAAGTGAGAAAAAGCTTGGTTCTGGTATCACAGATATCGGCGGAGGGGGTCTAAGCTGTGGAGTCTGCGAGACTGCGGACAGATATGGTTTAGGCGTAGAGGTTGAACTTGATAATATTCCACTTAAAGCAGAAGATATGGCTCCGTGGGAAATATGGATCAGTGAAAGTCAGGAAAGAATGCTTCTGGCAGTATCACCAGAGAAACTGGAAAAAGTTCTAAGAATATTCGAGGACGAACAAGTCGAGACCACAGTATTAGGAAAATATGACCAATCCGGTTTAGCTAAAATTAATTTCAAAGAAGAGAGAGTGGGAACACTAGTATTAGACGCCTTATTCAACCCTCCTCAATTGGAGAGAGCAACTAACTGGAAACCCCCAAGACGTGAAGAACCTTCGATACCAATACCAAAAAACCTCGGGAAGATCCTACTCCAACTCTTAGCGTCTTATAATATCTGCAGTAAAGAGAGAGTCGTAAGGCGTTACGATCAAGAGGTTAAAGGACAGACGGTCATTAAACCCCTTCAAGGATGGAAAGCAGGTCCAAATAACGCAAGCGTATTGAAGCCCATTGAGGACTCCTGGAAAGGAATCTGTATATCATCGGGGATCAATCCTCATTATGGGAAAATTAATCCATACTGGATGGCAGCAAGCGTAGTCGATGAAGCAATACGAAACAATGTTTGCGTTGGAGGAAGAAGATGGGCGTTACTGGATAATTTCACATGGGGGAACCCTGAATATCCTGATAGATTAGGTGGACTAGTTTATGCGGCTCGAGGCTGTTATGATGTTGCTAAAATATACAAATCCCCTTTTGTCTCGGGAAAAGATAGCTTATATAATGAGAGCCCATTAGGACCTGTTACTCCAACTTTACTCGTCACAAGTCTTGGAATAACCCCTGATATACGAAAATCAGTTAGTATGGAACTTAAGAACGAAGGGGATGCACTTTACATTATCGGGATAACAAAACCTGAACTTGGAGGAAGCGAGTATTATAGACTTTACAATCAACTTGGTGCAAGTAGCCCTGAGCTTGATCCAGAGAAAAACATCCAAGCATATAATCGTATAATTAAGGCAATGGATAGGGGGATAGTTAGAGCATGTCATGATTGTAGCGAAGGAGGTATAGCGGTAGCGGTAGCAGAGATGGCATTCACAGGTGGGCTGGGTATAGACTTGGACATAGGCAAAATTCCTGTGAATAAAGAGTTCCGTGATGACTTTGTATTATTTAGCGAGTCAAATGGACGTTTACTGGTAGAAGTGCCCCCAGAAAATACTAGGAAATTCGAGGAAATTATGAAGGATTCCCCCAAAGCGGTAATTGGAGCAGTCAAGAGGGATCCGAAACTCACTGTGATGAGAGATGATTCGTTGATCTTCGAGAATAACTTGAGCTCATTAATCCAAGCATGGAAGACACCCTTGGAGGGAAGAAGATGAAACGAGAAGACATAAAGATACTAATAATGCGTGCTCCAGGAACCAATTGTGACCTAGAAACGTCCAGGGCCTTCAAAGAATTAGGTACACAGCCAAGTGTAAAGCACACTCAGAGTGTATTTAAAGAAAAAAAATTGGAAGAGTATGACATACTGGTATTTCCCGGGGGATTTAGTTACGGAGACTATGTGAGAAGCGGAGCAATATGGGCAACCGAATGCGAGTACAGAATAGGAAAGGAACTAGTAAATTTTGTCGACGAAGGTAAACCGGTCATTGGCATCTGCAATGGCTTTCAGCAACTTGTAGAACTTGGATTCCTGCCTGGATGGGAGGGTAAATCGAAATACCCAGAAGCTGCACTAGCGAACAGTATAAACGGGTACCAGAATCGTTGGATAAGAATAAAATTCACTGGCAGAGGTAATTGCGCGATGATGAATAAGCTTGAATCAGGGTACATGTTACAATGTCCGGTGGCTCATGGAGAAGGCCGTTTTCTACTACCACCAGATAGGAAAGAAGAACAATTAGAAAAACTCAAAGAAAGAGACATGCTTGTTTGGCAATATGTGGACGAAAATGGAGAACTAGCTGATGAAAACTTCCCAGATAACCCCAATGGTTCATATGCTGACATCGCGGGAATATGTAATCCTGAAGGGACCGTTCTTGGTTTGATGCCACACCCAGAGAGAGCCTTCTATGGGTATCTCATGCCAGATTGGACTAAGAAAGGAGCACCGAAAAAATATGGAGATGGGTTTCAATTCTTTGAGTCCATAGTCAATTACGTCGAAAAGAAATTCTAGCCCTTAAAACCCCTTTTTTACATTAATTATCCTGGTGGTTCTCCACCGGGATTTCTTGGTTCAGGCCATCTATCAGGTGGACTACTTATTCCTCCTTCTTGCTTACCTTCTTCAAGTCCTCTACGAGGCGCTCTATGTATATCTAAATGTTTAGATAGCTGCTCACGAGCTTCTTCCTTTGAGCTAAACTCTCCCTGCCAGTTGCATACATCACACTTAGCTACCCACTTTTCATCGACTTTTTTTACCATACTTATATCCTTCATAATTATCACTTGTGCTCTTTCTCTTTCCCTTGAGGAGCAATGGGTCCAGGTAGATGCGGCTGTTTCTCATCAGGAGAAATACCTTGAACTTTAGTAATTTTAGTAGTCTGCCCATGAGCTTTTTTTAGATGATGGGTGTATGCTTCTCTCGCGGTCTTCTCATCGTTTTTATCAGTATTCCAGTCACA
>CAZLHX010000095.1:0-9925 GCA_964559475.1 uncultured Candidatus Bathyarchaeia archaeon
TAATTAGACAATTAAAAAATTAAGGAATAGGAAAGTACTATCTTCTTTTTGTTGTGATTGTATACCTTACGCCTAAGGGTTCGAGGGTCTCATCGATTTTTTCTATTAGGGCTTCGACCTGATCCGTTGTCGGAGCTTTAAACCACTCAAAGAAAAAGTCGAACTCGCCGAGTCTCTCGCCTTTATTACTTATTACTTCGTCGCATTTCTTTTCCGCAGCATCTCCACGGCCCCCAAACAATGATAGAATTCCTTCATCGAGATCCATCATGGTATCTCCTGACGAATAGGGCATAGCATCCATTTCCGGATCAACACCATAAATTTGACTATAAAGAGCAGTGTCCATGATACAAACTTCTGGCATATCAAGTGACATCTCCCTTAACGCATCAAGTGCCTTCCCTAGTGGCGGTCCGTAGATCTTAATATAGCTTATCATTGCAGAATCTCCAATATCTCACAGTTTTTCAACTTTTTAAATATTTACTCATATGGAATAATTTTTACTGAAAAATCAGAATTTTGATGTTCTACTTCTATCTTCTCATAATCGTGGAAGACTTTTAGATTTATCTTTATTGGAAATAACTATAACTATCTTATACAATATGGTTGCCATGGTTCCAGAAGTAGAAGGGTTAATCACTTTTTTTTACTATAAAGATTTGAGTAAGGCAGCAAAATTTTATGAAGAAATAATGGGTTTTGAGCTTGCCGTAGACCAGCAGTGGTCCAAGATATATAGAGTAGCGGAGAACGCCTGCCTGGGATGTGTTGATGGAAATGTTGGGTATCATAAACCAAGTGAGATTAAACCCGTTATGTTGACTGTGATAGTTGATGATCCAGATGCCTGGTATAAGCATTTCAAGAAAAATAACGTTGAGACCATAAACGAGCCTCATGATGATGAAGAATTAAACCTTAGAATATTTCTTCTCAAAGATCCTGAAGGCTATGTAATCGAGATCCAAAAATTTTATTAATTATTTAAAACTATTCAGAAAATTGCTTATATTATAGATAATTCAATAATACTAACGAATAAGTTATTCTAACTATACTAGGAGTACAAAATAAATGGATCAACTTGACCAAAAAATAGACGTCGCTATTCAAGAAAGTAATGTGGACGCGGTTATGGCATTTGGTGTGGATAACTTTAATTACCTTACACATACCATATTGCCTTTTGCTAAGCACTATCCAATGCGAAAAGCCGTAGTTATAATCCCAAAAGATGGAACACCCGCAATACTTTGTCCATTTGACTGGGTTGAGGCACTTGAGGATCAGGGGTGGAAAGGAGATCTTCATGTTTATAATGAAAACAAAGCCGTCGAAACAGGGGCTATAGTAGAGAGCCTTGTCGATTATATACTAGGATTAGAAAATATTAAAAAAATTGGATATGACGCCAGCAGAATTTCTAAAGGACTCATGAATTCATTATCAAATAAACTCACCGGTATAACTTGGGAACCCATAGATCCCATGCTAAGAGATTTACGTCTGACAAAAACCCCTGAAGAGATTAGACGCATTGAAAAAGCATGTATTCAGGCTGATAAGGGAATAGTGTATGCTCTAATGCACCTTGAAGGTACAGTTGAAAATCCGGGATATTCAATTCCTGAGTTTACTGAAAGAATAAGGGTACATATTAACGAGAGTGGAGGCTGCGGCGTAGGGTTACTTAATACAGCTTTTGGTAACGACGGTCAGATATATTACACACCCCAGAGAGGCTGGATCAAAAATGGCGATATATTCAGAATGGATGTTAGTAGCCACTACCTTGGTTATTGGACAAATATTAGTAGGATGGGCGTTACAGGACTTCCATCAACTGAACAGGAAATCGCGTACCAGGAAAACCTTCGACTTATAAATTCTGCACTCGAAATGATGAAACCAGGCGTAGCCTGTAATGAAGTTTATGCCCAAGTAGCCAGAGAAGCTGAAAGTCAGACCATATCCTTTTGGAAGGAGGTAGGAATAGGTCATGGTGTAGGTACAAGTCATTATGAGTCTCCCTATCTTAATTTGAACTGTAGCACAGAACTTAAACCAGGGATGGTAATGGCTCTTGATATCTATACTTATGGTCCAAGGCAGGAGCTTATACATAATAAGGATGTTTATGAAATCACAGAAGAGGGATATAGAAAACTTAGTAATTACCGGTCTTGGGATAAGCTTTATGCTGTGACTGGTTGGAGGGCAACCCATTAAAGGTGAGAAAAATGAAAGAAGAGATTATTCCCAAAATTAAGAACAGCTTGGAAGACTCAAGTTTTGATGCAGTGCTCGTACTTGGGTCTGATAACGTACAGTATCTAAGTGGTGCTTACCTGCATTTCCCTCCAAGTTACCCTGATCGTTATCTAGGTATTTTCTGGTCAAAAAATGATGAACCTGTTGCAATTTTACCTCATGAATGGGAGAGTAGCTTTCTTAATCTTTCATGGATTAATAAAACAAGAACTTACATAGAGAAGCCGGGTAGTCCTAGTAGTATAGCGGAAGTAGCTGCAAATTTAGCTAAAAACACTGTCAGAAAGACAGGAAAGATAGGGGTAGACATCCAACGAACATCTATTAACCTGTTCAACAGGCTAGAAAACGCGTTAGAAGACTTCGAAATAGTACCCTGTGATATGTGGTTAAGAAACCTAAGAATCACTAAGACACCAAAAGAACTAGAACTATTAGAAAAAATATCATATAAAGTCGACCATGCTATAGCAGGTCAGGCACACCATGTTTTAGTAAAACAAGCCAGTACTGAAATGAGTAACACTGAGAATGTAAGAATACACGCCTTAGAAAGGGAACTCGATGAGGTTGGGCACAATGCAGTAGCTCAAGTAAGTACGGGGGAAAATTCTACAAAGTTTTGGCCTTATGCGCCCAAATATGGAGTAGGGTATGACAGCGTCCCTGAACACCATGATCTAATGAGGATGGAGTTATGGGGAACACTAAATGGGTACTGGAATTACGGGGCAAGGATGCTTACCATGGGTGAACCTACAGACAATCAGCGAGCATATTATGATGGATTAGTTGCTTTGAGGGAAATAGCTAAAAAGAATATCAAACCAAATATCCAATGCAAACAGGTTTACGAGATAATTAAATCTACGGCTGCAGAAAAGGGGATAAAAATATTGCCAAACCTAATCTTAGGATCAGGCATTGGCGTAAGTGATCGTGAGCCGCCTTATCTCAGTGCAGCAGATGAAACTGAGCTTTTACCGGGAATGATAATATTGCTGAGGTTAGTGATTAGAGGTCCCAGTGACGAACTTATGATGAATAACGATACGATAATCGTGACAGACGAAGGGTCAAGGATTGTTGGCTGGTATAAAGATTGGCGTCGCCCTTTCATCGCTAATTATACCTACTAATACAAATCTTATTCCTTAGCTCTGTTACTCTTATTATATGTCATTCACTATCGGTGATCAAGAGATAAAAAGAGGGGAAAAACGTAGAGGCTTTTTGAAAGTAGCTAAAGCATCCACTCACGACGTAGAATTACCTTTCATAGTAATAAATGGGGCGAAGGAAGGGCCTGTCTTATCTATACTGAGTGGAATACATGCCCTTGAGTGTGCTCCCATTGAGGCCATATTAAGACTAGGTGAAGACATAGATCCCAATCGAATAAGTGGTACACTAATTTTATTACCCGTTGTAAACACAGAGGGGTTTCACGCCCGTAAATCATATCATAACCAGTTGGATAATCTAAACCAGAACAAAGTATTCCCAGGAGACTCTGAGGGGAGTATAACGAAGAGGGTTGCTGATAAAGTATTTAGTGAGTTCGTCTCAAAATCTGATTACTTGGTAGATTGTCATAGCGCAGATATTGGAGAGGATGTCAAACGTGGAGTGTTCATCTATAAAACGGAGGATACTGAACTATTCGAACAAATGATAAGGATGGCAAAATGCTTTGGCTGCGATTTCATAGAGACGACCGCGATACAAGGAAACACGGGGGAAGCAGTTAATCTATTTAAAATTCCTTGCATTATGACTGAATCCGGTACCCCATATCCTATACGTGAAACCGATGTAAAATATCATTACGATGGAATCAAAAACCTGATGAATTACATTGGGATGTCTAAGGGTGAGCTAAAGCTGGGAGAAAAACCAGTGAACCCCAGAACTAAAAGGATCTGGGCAGAAACAGGAGGTATTTGGAGAAAAAACATTGAAGCAGGTCAGAAGGTTGAAGCGGGGGAGATTATGGGCTTTGTATCTGATCTAACTGGTCAGACTAGACAAACAGTCAAAGCTCCCTTTAAGGGGGTAGTCAGTTTTCTGAGAATTCATTACTCTGTAAATGAGGGGGACACTCTTCTCTGGTTGACAGAAGTCTAACTATTGGATGAACTATTAGTGCTTTTACCATTATGTTTTTTATAGAACCATTAAATAAACTTGAACTCACCGGGGTAATCATGGTATACGATTTCATCTCCATTGATGATTTTGAACTTACCGGAAGTACTGTTTTTCTAAGGGTAGACATCAATAGCCCGCTGGATCCCAAGAATAAGAGGATTCTAGATGCGACCAGAATAAGAGCTGTAATTCCAACCATTAATGGTTTGAGTGAAACTAAGCTGGTGGTTGGGGCACATCAGAGTCGTCCGGGGAAATATGACTTTACTAGCCTCGAGGTGCATGCCAAGGTTCTAAGTATGTACCTTGAAAGACCTGTACAATACACGGATGACATTATAGGAGAAGAAGCCCAGCTTAAGATAAAGGAGTTAGATAAAGGGGAAATTTTGCTTCTAAATAACATCCGAATGCTTGAGGAAGAAAATAAAATTGCCCCAGCAAAAGAACTTTTAGAGACCAATTTTGTCCAAACAATGACGCCTTTAGTAGACTATTTTGTTAATGATGCCTTTGCAGCATCCCACCGGAGCCAAGCTAGCTTAGTAGGACTCAGTAACACCGTTCCAATGTTAGCAGGTAGATTGATGGAAAGGGAATTAAGAGCCTTAAATAAAGTGTTAGTAAACCCTCCCAGACCAAGCGTATATCTTCTAGGGGGAGCAAAGGTTGAGGATAGGATACCAGTAATCCGTAGAGTATTAAGAGATGACATAGCGGACCATATTTTAATCGGTGGACTTATCCGGAATAGCTTTCACATGGCGCAAGGAGGCATGAAAGAACAATACAAGGATCTAAGTGAAGAAGAGAAGGCACTTGTAAATGGTGCAAAGGAGGTCCTTGACGAGTATCCTGATAAAATACAACTACCTGTGGATGTGGCGCTAGATGTTAAGGGCCAGAGAGTCGAAATTTTAGCAAGCAGAATTACAGACGAGACGAATATCTACGATATAGGACTGAATACAATAGCACATTTTAGTGAAAAAATTTTAAAAGCTGGAACGGTGGTGGCGGAAGGACCCCTTGGGATGTTTGAAAGAAGGGGATTCGACATTGGGACCAAGGAACTATTAAGGTGTATGGCAAGATGCAGCGGATACACCGTAGTTGGAGGAGGCCACATGGGTGCAATGGCTTCTATGCTTGGTATAGAAAATGAAATGAGTCACGTATCAACTGGGGGAGGCGCGATGCTCAGTATGCTGGCCGGTGAAACACTTCCTGTTGTAAAGGCACTTGAAGAATCCAAACTTCGATATTCCTAGTCGATCAGTTTAAAAATCAGCCTCTCTCTTTATCGGGTGCATTGGGACCGTGGTCAAGCTTGGTACGATACGCGGTTTGGGTCCGCGTGATCCCCGGTTCGAATCCGGGCGGTCCCACCACGCAAAACCTTTTAAAATAGGCTATGTCGAAGATTTGATGCGCCGGGTTGGCTGAGCGGTTTAGGCGGCCGCCTGCAGAGCGGCTCTACGGGGGTTCGAATCCCTCGCCCGGCTCTTAATAAACGCATATTTTGGGTTATTTTAAGGATTCCTTTTGAAAAATTGAGCCTTTTTCTCCTAGCACTTATTTTTTCAGTTCTTGTGGTTTCCAGTCACGGTTCAAACTGTCTTTTTACAAAATTTCATGACGACAGTTTTGAACGACATATTGTATCTCTCGCCCGGCTCTTAATTAAGTTTAAAGCATTTATAATATTAAGCTTCCCTCCCATGTATAAGATATGAAATTGAAGGATGAACTCATAGAATTCTGGGGGGATACGTTAGATCGTAAAATTGTTGTTATGGGTCTTGGTAGTGATATCCGATGAGATGCAGCAGCCCCTCTAAAAATAATTGACAAGTTGGAAGAAGAGAATCTTAACAACGTATATCTAATCCGAGCAGAGACGAGACCTGAGAATTTTACAGAAAATATCAGAAGATTCAATCCTACTCATATGTTAATATTACATGCAAGTAGTTGGGGTGGGGAACCCGGAGATACTCTTTTCGTTCCTCTTGAAGAACATGATGAGAGATCAGTGCATGAGTCACCTTTAACCTCATTGATGCACTACTTGAAGCCAATCCTAAATGTGAAGGTTAAATTGCTTTACATAGAGCCCAAAATAAGTAGATTTGGGGAACTTACTCCTGAACTAGAGGAAGCTGTGAAAAGAATATCTGTCTCGATAATAAACTCCATTAAATCAAGACTAATTCCTCAGGATTAATCTCCTGCCAATATTTTCTATAAGCTTTCTCAATAATTCTATACCTTCTAGGGACAATGTTTTCAAATCTTTAATACAATATCATTGGGATTGATTTGGACTCTATTATGATAATTGGCTCAGCTGGAAGCGTGGGCCATGACATGATGTATCAGATAGCAAGTATGGGGCTTCCTGTAAAAGTAATAGGTGCTGATATTAACGAGGAAAAAGGGCAATTCGAAATAGAGGAAAGCCTTCATGTAGCTCATAACTTGGGCTATTACCCTGATCTTAGTTTTCGGAAAATAGATCTATTTGATATAGAGGGTACTTCAGAGACCCTAAAGGAACTCAAACCAAAGGTGATATGCAATCTAAGCAGCCTTGGTAGTTGGTGGATAACAAGGCTACTTCCTGATGATGTGTATAAGAAAATCGGGCCAATTGGACCATGGCTACCCAACCATCTGACACTCGCCCTCAAGCTTATGAAGGCGATTAAAAAGAGCGGAATAGATACAAGGGTAGTAAATGGGGCTTTCCCAGATACCACGAATGTTGTACTTGGAAAGATTGGTCTAGAGCCAGTGTGTGGGGGAGGAAACATGGATCTGGGTGTTTTTAGATTAAAACGCTTGATTGCCCGTGAAATGTCAGTGCCTTACAAGAGCGTTAATATATATGCTTGTGGACATCATGGTAGCTTTTATACTGCAAGGCTGGATGGTCCCTTCTGGGTAAAAATAATTATAGATGGAAAAGACTTTACAGAAAATTATCCAAATGAAAAATTAAAAGATATGTACCACGAAGCAGGATACGCCAAAAGCACTCAGTATGCTGGGGCTCTTATAGATCAGATGAGAACAGCGGCTAGTTTTCTAAAAAACGTCTTGGCGATTTATTATGATACAAGAGAGACTCATGTATGTGTCCCTGGTCCAAATGGTTTACCAGGGGCTTATCCAACTAGGTTGAGTGAGGAGGGTGCTGAAGTTGTTCTCCCTGGTATCAGTCTTAAAGAAGCTATTGAAATAAATGAGTTGGGAGCCCGAATAGATGGGATAGAGAAGGTAAAGGATGATGGAACCGTGGTATTCCGAGAGGAAAATGTGGAGTACATGCGTGAGATAGTTGGCTATGAGTGTGAGGAACTCAAGCCAAGTGAATCTGAAGAGAGAGCTCAAGAGCTCAATGCTCTTCTTAAAAAGCTCTATGAGAAATATAAAGTAGAAAAGTAACCCATTTTTCTTTTAAACTATTTACACAATTTAATTGTATAAGTTGAAACAAAATAAAACCAGACAGGAGATAGAGAAATCAGATCTATTTACAAGGGTGAGAATATACTAGAAAATAATAATTATATACTTTAAAATATAAGTGAAAGAAATGAATGACCTCCAGCTTAAATTCCAACTATTGGACTTGGTGAACGATTCAGTGTCTATTTTTGATTCAAAAGGAAAAATCGTTTACGCTAATAGAGCAGCTGCTGAAAGCAGGGGGTATTCAATTGATGAATTCTTAGAACTACATATAAGGGACCTTTATCCGAGTGAGAAGCGTGAGTTTCTCAGAGAGAAACTTGTTGAAGCAATTGATAAAGGAGAAATAGTCTTTGAGATAGAAAATATTACTAAGAATAAAGAGATTAAGTGGTTTAAAGTAAAGGCAGTTCCTGTAAAAATCGATAACCAGATGTATATTCTTAAAATTGGTATGAACGTCAAGGAAAAATATGATAGGGTAATGGCTGAGGTTGAGGCAATAGAACGCAGCCAAAAACTTCTGGAAGGCGCTAACAGAATCACAAGTATGGTGAGACATGACTTGAGAAGCCCTCTCCAGTCAATTAAGAACGCAGTTCACATAATCCGAAGGAGTCCTGATAAAGCTGAAGATATGCTGGATGTAATCGATAAAGCGGCAGACTTTGCATCAAAGATTCTTAACGAACTGAGATTTATTACCAGCCCAGGGACTCTTAAAAAAGAAAGATTTGATATAGTAAAAGTACTGGAAGAGAGAATTAAATCAGCTCTGATCCCATCAAACGTCAATCTTGTTACTGATTTACCTGATGAACAAGTTGTTAATATGGACCAGACGATGATAAGTCGGGTTATTGATAATCTGATCAGAAATGCAGTTGAAGCAATGCCCGAAGGAGGAGTTCTAAGAGTCGTAATGGAGGTAGAGAACAATATGTTTGATCTTATTGTGGAGGATACGGGGGTAGGAATTAGCGCTGAAGACATACAAAACATTTTCCAGCCTTTTTATACTACTAAGAGCTCTGGGACAGGTCTTGGATTATATTACACAAAGTTAGCCATAAAGTCTCATGGAGGAAAAATAGTTTTCAAATCTGAAGAAGGAAAAGGGACAAGTTTCCACATTAGACTTCCAATAACAGGTTAAATAACTCCTTTTTCCTTGAGATCATCAATTTCACTTTTATGATAACCCACTAATGACTCTAATACCTCTTGAGTGTGTTGACCAAGGGCTGGAGCAGCGCTCTCAACCTCTACATGGGTTTCACTAAATTTTACCGGAAAGTTAACAACTTCCAACTCCCCAGCGATACTATGATTCACTTTGGTAAACATCTCTCTTTCTCTTAGATGTGGGTCTTTAATTATATCATCCATATGGTAAACAGGCCATCCAGTCCAAGGTAAGCGTCAAAGAACTATCAGAAACCCTGGGCCTCCCCTACGCCACCACGTACAGAATGGTGAAAAAGCTACGGAAAAACATGTACATAAAAGCCACAAAGCTACACCTGGAAGGCATCGTGGAGATAGACGAGACCTACGTAAAGGCAGGGCTCAAAGGAAAACGGAGCCTCCGCCGAGAGCCCAGGCGGAGAGGGCTAAAGCGACGTGGGAGAGGCACCTACCGGGGAGACAAGCCGCCCATACTCGGCGTCGTGGAGAGGGGAGGACCGGTGCGGCTCCTGCCCTTGACGGATGTGGCGGCGAGGACGTTGCTTCGCCGCCTCTTCAAGGGCTTCCACCTAGATGATGTGGAGGCCTTTGTCACGGATGACTACCCAAGTTACGGCTTTTTGAATGGGCTGGGGCGCCACGAGTCCGTTAACCACAGCGACGGGGAGTACGCCCGGGGCTTGTTTCACACTAACACGGTTGAGGGGGAGTTCTCTGTCTTTGATCCCTGGAACGCATCCTTCCGGGGAACCAGCAAGGAGACGCTGCACCTTAATACGGCTCACTATAACTATATTCGGGGCTGCCGCGACGTGGACAGGGTTGAGGC
>CAZLHX010000096.1:0-9870 GCA_964559475.1 uncultured Candidatus Bathyarchaeia archaeon
GTAGCATCTCCTGATACATCACCACTCCAATACCCATGAACGGTTGCATCTTCTACTGGATCACCTTGTCCATCTGTGACTTTGACTGTAGCCTCCGCCCAGTACCATATAAAGAACCAGAATCGATCCCAATGTCCTTCCAAGGAGATAATCTCTAAGTGTATCTCATTATCTGGAACCAGGGTTACTTGAAGCATCTTGAAGTATCCCCAGTTATCTTCAGAGTCCTTGGCATGTATCCAGATATTATTTTCTCCAACATCAAAAATATTACTGGAGAAAGTTGCCTCAATATCCTCAAGAGAACTATCAAAAGACCCGTCTACTGGGCTCATGCTGTACCCAGTGCCACTCTGACCTTCAGGCATTGTTTCACAGATAAAGTATTCTGCTTCCTCAATGGTTGAGTTACCATACCATCTGTCGTCTGCTTGTGCCTCAAGGGTTATCATCTCATCGTATTCACACTGTAAGGGTTGGACTTGTGGGTTGTTTATTGCAGGACCATAACCATCCTCTGTGGAGCATGTCAATTCGCCATAAGTACTTACGGTAATCCCTCGCTGGTCTCTTGCCACTACTCTGATAACCGGTCTTAGCTGGTCAAGAATCCTATCAATCAGGTAGAGGATATTACCGGTGTCTAGGTCTCCATCTATTACCGTTCCAGTGGAATCAGGATTAAGTTTCTCTCTTAACTCCTGCAACCTGTTGAAGGCAGATACCCTCTCACCTGAATTATACATTCCTTCAACTTCATCGACAATATCTAGGAGACTGTACTTAGTTGCGTTATCATCATTATCATCTATCTTGAAAACAAGGTCCCCTGAATCAGTGATAAAAAGCTTATATCCTATTTTTTCCTGTGCACTCCATTTGGATAGAAGGGTAGTATTATCCTGGGTTTGAATATTTGTCCAAAGAGAAAAGGTGAATTCTCCTGCTTCAGGATCTATGCTTGAATGACTAGATATTTCCATATTTTCGCTTGATTCGAAGCCACAGCCACCGTCTATTAAACCGGGATAATCAAAGTGTTCCCCTGTGTAGGTCCCATGGTTAGCGTTACCTGTAGAATCGTAGGCTAAACCAGAAGTCTCTTCTAGATGATGAACGATATCATAACCATCCCATAAATCAACTGGATTCTGGTCGTCCAGTGCATCAGGATTACCATAATACATCTCAAGGGTTGTATTTGAACCACTGGAGATACTTGGGACTCTAACCCAAACTAGACTAGTTCCTCCAGTATCCCATTTCTCAATTTCATAAGGGAGCTCAACTCCAGATTTATTAAATCGAATATCTTTACCGCTACTATTTGCTAGATCATAGTCAAAGTTGGAGCTTGATAATCGTACAAGCACAGGAAATCCTGATTGGCTGGATCCTACCTTATCAGAGTCAATAGTCAGAGTCCTCTTGTATTGCCAGCCATTCTGATCAACAGTTTCCCTTTCTCCAACAGTTATTAAATCATTAATAATGCTATTATAAACCAATTCTATCCAATCATCAGACTTGGAAGACTTGCTAAATCTAACTTCATCCAACCTTAATGAAGACCCAGAACTGCCTGAGCCAAGGAATAAGGATTGATCATTGCTTATACTACCATACCCAGATATATCTTCGCTATCTGCAAGTGATCCATCAACATAAATTGACAAGGAACTGGCGCCTCTAGCACATGCAATATGGTCCCAGCCACCTCCTATGGATGTGGAAACCTCTTTATGACTTATGAGGCTGCCCGGGGGTATATCAGTTATGTTATCTCTTAATATGTTAAGGTTCTTTGTTACATTGTAAGTGTCTAATAGAAAAGTTACAAGGAAAGTACCATTTCCAAGATTTCTGACGGAACCTGTGCTTGTTTCATTATATGATTTGTGACCTTGGTCCCTATAAAATTCTTGGAATAATACATTAACAAGGTTACGGGGCATCTTCTCTACTGGTTCGCCTTCCTCTTTCATGAAACGGATCTTGAAAGTAGTCTCTCTCCCATCTGATTCTACAAGTTCTAAAATTGTTGCTTGGAACTCAATATTTACTTCGTCTTCAAGACCCTCAAATCCCATGCCACTCATAGCGATAGATACGTTGGACTTGGCGAGGGAGTATCCTTTCCTATCTACTGGATCATACCATTCACACTCGAACATGGGAATACTGAAATTGACACACAATCCTGCAGCGGGATTATTTTTCATCACGTCTCTCTGCCAATCATCTATCAAATCTAAACCTAGATTTTCCTGTCCTGTTAATTCATCAAGGCTTGTGTAATTTTGATAGTTACTTGCTGCTGCTCTCTTGTTTAAATTATTCGAAGCGTCAGCGAGACCCTTGGTTACAGCTGCTTGGCTACCATAGTAAATCTGAGTGGCTTTTTCCCGGTATTTAGGCTGAGAAAGGTTCAGTGGCAATATTGAGGTTTTAATTAAAAGAGTTGATATCGATAAAATTATCAATACTATGCCTAGAACTGATAGTAGGAGGATTTGCCCTCTTCTCTTTCTCAGTTGATACCACCTCTCAGGGTAATATCTATCATTAGAATATCGTATTTTACCTCGTAGATCAAATCCTCCGCTATAGCCTGATAAATCTCGTCTAGTTCAGAAGCTGAAGGAGCATAGAAGTACTGCTCGGTTTTTATATCTTGAAGAAGCTCCTCATCAATATCATCCTTATCACCAAGGCCAATTGTGTAGATTTTAATACCCATGCCGTGAGATAACTCAGATTGGTTTAAGGCATATTCTCTGGAAAGCTCTTCCTGTCCTGATTCTCCCATATATGTGTTTGTCTTTCCATCTGATAGAACTACTATAACCCAGGATGCATTATATCTACCACTTGTATCAAACTCCTGATTTGCGTCGTATATACCTGCTCCAATGTCAGTCCATCCATCTGGGTTCAGATCATTAATTTTCTCTTTAACTTCTTCGTGATTATTTGTCAGACTTGAGTCAACTACCGATGTGGTGGAGAAGCTTACGAGCCCCACTTCGTCAGTTGTTACATTTAATCTGTCTACAAAGTTGCATGATGCTTCTTTGGCATAGTAGATCTTGTTATGTTCGTCTCCTTGGATGGAATCATCCATACTACCTGAACGGTCAACAACTAAAACTATATCGAGCAATACATCTTCTACCTTGATTAAGGGATATGAGAAAGTATAAATTCCCTGCACAGAAGCGGTGTTCTCATAATCCGTAGTTGATTGAGGATCAAGATTAGTTATATTATAAGCTATCATCTCGCCTGTAACAAGGCTTTCTATCGAGATATCATAGATTACATCAGGAGGGAGCAAAGACTCTACCAATTCTCTTAAGGATGATTCCCAAAGAACCCCTTGTTCCTCCTTACTAAGAATAAGCTCCTGATCCTCAAGAGTATTCAGTAGATTCTGCCCCATGGCTTCCAAGTTACTATTCTTAGTGGTATACGTCGAGATGTTTGAGTGAGAAATCACATAGTGCCCCATTAAGATTAGACTGCAAGCTAGAATAGCCTCTAGCACACGCATCATTCCCCGTCTATTCTTAAATTTAATCAACTCCAAAGAGTGAACCTCACAATATAGTCGAAACCATCAATCCTCACGTTCCTGTTTACAACCTCAGAATTATACCCAGAAACCGATCCCATTGAGGATTCAATGCTATGGATCAAATGCGGTGAATCTCTCATTGAAACATTATTACCATTAATATTAAACAAAAATAGGGATCTGCAGGTTATCTGCTCGGAATATATCAACATACATCCATTATCTGTCACTCCAGTTAAATCAAGTCTAGTGATACCCAGGGAGTTTGTCAACTCTGAATCATAAATGCCTGCTAATTCCAGATCCAAAAAAGACTCCAAGTCCTCCTCTGTAAGATCCTCAACAAGACGGTCATTCACATATGCTACAGTTACATTAACATTGGAGACTGATGTGCCCCACTGATTAACGAACTGGACTTCAAAATTTTCTTGAGACGTCCTAACAAGTGTTACATTAAGAAGTGGAAATATTCTTATAGAAATGTAATATTTTGCGCTAAGACCCATTAGTTCTCTAACCCTGACGGGAGAAATGTAACCAGGAGAAGTTGGTATTAGCCTTCTAACCTTATCTTTGTCAAGTTTATACATTTTAATAGTATTACTTGGTGCAAAGCCAAGTATTTCTGGGTCATCAGGTGTTTCATCCCAGTTGTATGGTTCTCCCTCCGTCAAGAGTATTGTATCAAGAATTTTTCCAGCTTTCTCTATTCCCTGGTTACTCTCAATAAGGTTGATCTTGTCGTATACCATGTTTGTTGTATATTTACCAGTCATACCCAGTATCATACACATTATGATGCCAGCGGATATGTACTCTAGGGATGTATTCATCCTGCTTCCTCCGATCTATCTAGTACCCCAAGTCCAAGGGTTATCGAATTATCTGCCTTGCGGCACCAAACTATAAGAAATTTAGATTCACCTGTCTTAGCCATATTACTTGTGATATTATAGCTGAGATTGATCCTTTCACCATATTTTGTCGTGATGTTTTGATTACTGTATATCTCGATATATGGATTCTTAGGCCAAGGTAAATCTGCAGTAGAATAGACTCCTAGTGATTCTAGCTCTGATACTACATTTAGAGTATCTTCACCATAGGGAGATTGCATCTCCTTCAAGCTTATCCTGTAAAATCTATTACCTATTTCAAGTGGGACTTCAATCGTCTTTACGAGAAAAACATCTTCATCAGAAAGCCTACTTAAAACAACCAGATCGATCAAATTTGATGAGATATATTCTGATACCTGACCGAGCTGGGCTTGATAAGCCTCTCTATTTAACTGGGTGAAGTATCCATTATAGTAAGTCCCAACGGTAAAAAACATGCTTAAGAGAGCGATAGTACCGAAAATATGGGGAATTACAACAGAGTTACCCATCCATCAGCCTCCTATAACCGATACATCAATCGATATCTGGTAAAGATTTAGTACAGTAGGTATAGACGGATCTCCACCAATATCACTGAGAGATACATATTCAGTGTTGATTGGTGTCTCCACAGTAATAGTGAAATCTCCTTCAAGATCGAGGGTTATAGGTTCTTCTCTTCTTGAATTCTGGATCATTATAACTGAACTCTCAGCAGAGGAAAATTCACCGAAATTAAGCTCCACACAAACCAATTCCACAGTATTGTGAAGAGAGTATTCTCCAGTCTGATTATTGATAAGAAATATCTTACCAGTTAGTGAATATTGTATCCTACTATAGTCTAAGGTAACTTGGAGTTTATCTGGTTTGGAGATGCATATCCTTCCCAATGAGCTATTACTCAAAGGGGATAATAGATAGGATCCTCCTTTAAGTTCATAATCATAAACCCCTCCAATTGTACGTCTTCCTGTGAAAGTTAATGTATTCATTTGAATACTTTCATTCAATCTTATCTGAATCGGAGCCCCGTCCTCTACTAGAATAGTTAGATTCTGTCCTGACCGATTATAGCCAGGAAGAATATTTGTAAAACTAGCTTGAATGACCGAGGACGATCCAGGCTTAAATAATAAATCTTCGATCTCACTATCTATGGTCCTTATGAGGTTTTTAGAAGTCTCAAACTCGGACTCAACCATTTGTGCATTAAGAATATCATTTGATAGATATGTAGCTGTAATCATGATAGCAAGTAGAACTGCAGTTAAGATTATAGTGGAAACAATATTTGATATCCCAAGTCTCTTTCTAATGATTCTCAGATAGCTCCTCCCCCAAGGCTAGTTGAGAGGAAGTTCTCTGCGAGCCATATACTAATGACTGAAATTATTATAAGGATAGCTGAGTGACGAAACCCAGCTGAGACCCTATTGCTTGAACTAAGTTTCCCACTTGTTAACCCCAATATAAAGGAATGAAGTATAAGAGGTGTTAGTAAAACTTTATTTAACATTACAAACGGTATTCCTGCTCCACCGATCATAGTCATATTCTGGAAAAATTTAAGGAACATAACAGTAGTACCAGTGAGTAGCATTGCACCAATATAGGGAATCAAAAGCAGAGGTAGCAGAAGGCTTTTTCTCTCCTGCTCAAGATGTCTTGTCCTCTCAACGAACTCCGCCAAAGTTTCAAGGCTTTCATTAGTACCTCCTCCTATCTCGATCGTATCAATTAGGAAAAATATTATTATCTTAGAGGTCCAATCGTTCACATTCTCCTTGAAGCTATCAAATATTTCATGAATTGGGGTTCCCCACTTAAGCTTCATGCTTATCAAATCTAGGTGTTTTGAGAACGGTCCGTAGTCTTTCTCTGATAATGCAATTATACAACGTTCAGGACTAAGACCTGTTTTTCTTACTTCAACTATATCCCTGATAAATGTGGATATCCCATCCATTATTTTATTATCCTTTCCACTAAGGATATAATCGCTTATTGCTCCTGGTATTGATATACTAAGAAGTGCAAGTGCTAACCCAAGGCTAGCTTCTGTACCTTCACCAAAATTAAAAAAGTCTCTTAGGTAGTTTAAAGTATTTAATATTTGAGGGATTATTGGTTCGTAGTCAAATAGAACTGGTAAAGTGATCTGGGATATAAATAGAAGAGCAAGTGGAATAAATACAACTGGGTAGATGTATACTTTCCAGTTTGATTGTGGTTTACTAATCTGGATCATATCGCCAAAATATATGAAAGCCAGGGATATTGTTGGTAGAACAGCAAACGAGAACGTATAAAACTGGGTTATCGAAATACCCATCCCGGCCGCGGGAAGGCTCAAGGATACTACAAAGATCATGATCAATCCAAGCACTCCTAAAATGGAGATGATTATGTTGGTTTCCATCAGAATGCTAAGATGCTCTCCCATACTTTTGATCCTTATAGCTAGGCTCTCGAACATTTGGTCAGTCTGGTTATATAAATAATGAAGAATGTCTCCTCCACGTCTAACTGTAGAAGCATAGCCCTGCAATAGCTGCTTATACTCTCGTACGTTTACTACTTTAACTGCCTGCTCCATTCCAGAGATAGGGTCAGCACCTGAAGAGATGACAAGGCTTCTCAGTCTTTTCATCTCTTCCTGTATATTTGGTAATAATTCTATCTGAGTCATTCGGAGAAGGCTCTGATAAGGAGTTAACCCTCCACTTGTCATAACACTCATATACATTGACGCATAAGGAATCTCATTCTTCAAATTGGATATTCTATTAGAAGCAGCAATCTTAGGAAAAATTACAGATAATAAAACGATAAGAATAGGCAATGCAACAATAATTATTATGGTATAAATCTGGATCTGGGGAGAATAAAGAATCAAATTCAAAGGGAAAATTGGGTACCCCTCTAAATACATAACACCATATAAGATTAAAAGTATGAAAATTGGTAGAACGAAGACAATTGATGCTACTGCTACAACTACGCTAAGGTATACCTCTGGATGAATCTTCCAAGATGCAGCATCTAGATCAGCCTCGAGCCCCCTGAAGAATCCACTTAGAGGTTGACTCATCCAGTGAAATTTCGCGAGAAATATATCACGGATGTTCATGAAGCTCACTCCGTTTAATTATCCGTCCACCCACTTTTGTCTTTGTTAATGGATCAAAACCACCCTTTGGATATCTCCAGACCTTGTAAGTCTTATCGTTTACATTTACAGTTGATTCAACAAGATTAGGTTCTGGAATTCCACCCGAGAAAAGGCTTGGATCCCCGTTGATTAAGAACTGTTGGATCCTCTTACTAACAATCGACTGGCTTCTAAGGTGAGCTTTTGAAAGATTAACTAGAAGTTTAGTTCTGTTTTCAATATCATCTAATATTTCTTGGAAAGTTTTACCCCTCAATTCAGCTATTTCTTTCAGCTTCAAACTCTTTGATAAATCGATATCATAAGTGTCTTCTGATGGATTCCATTTACAAATCTCATTGTACTCAGTTGTATCAATTATTTCCCAGACATTCCTTATCCTTCTCCCAAACTTTATGCCATCTACTTCTTCTGGGAGTTCAACTCTGGAAACATACATGACAATGTTCATTAGGGGAATATAGACATCAGCGATGTTCATCGGTTCAGAAGTTAACCTTTTAACAGCATTATCCAAGCTATCAGCATGTAATGTACATAACCCACCATGACCTGTAGCTATAGCTTGGAAAAGGGTAAAAGCTTCCTCACCCCTTACCTCACCTACAATAATATAATCAGGCCTATATCTCAAGCTTAATTTAACGAGGTCGAAGAGCTCAATCGAAGCCTTAGAGGATGTAGTGTATGCATAATTTTTTCTACTTGTCAATGAGACCCAGTTCTCATGCGGGGGATTAAGCTCAGAGACCTCTTCAACGGTAATAATCTTCAGAGTTGGAGGGATCATTGATAAGATTGCATTTAGGAGACTTGTTTTTCCTGCTCCTGTTCCCCCCAAAATCATGAAGTTCATTCTGTTCTCGAGTAACAACCAATAATAAGCAGCTAAAATCGGAGGAATAGTACCATAATACATTAAATCAACAATGGAGATTGGATCCTCTCGGAATTTCCTTATACAAAAACTACTACCCTTTGTTGAAACTTCTCTCTGGAAAGTGGCTGCAAGACGGTGTCTTTCTGGTAAGGTTGCATCTAATATCGGATGAGCGCTAGAGATATGTTTTGCTCCCTTGTGAGCTAGTTTTATGATAAAATCGTTAAAAACACCCTCGTCTGTAAACATAATATTAGTAGGCACACCCTCATATTTTCTATGCCAGATATAGATGGGCTTGTAAAGCCCATTACATGAGATATCTTCAATATCCGAGCCCTGGAAAAGAGGCTCCAGAGCACCATAACCAGCAACATTTCTAATCAAATAATAGAGAACCTTGTCCCACCGATCATCGCCAAGTTTACCAAGGTTTCTTTTATACCTCTCACCTAAAATCTGAGCTTGCTCCCTAACATAAATATAGGGATCAACTTCCAAATCTGCAGGGGGTTCTAACTCTTTACTGATGATCTTAATCAGTTTATCATAAACTTTTAGCTCTTCTTCATCTAGTTCTACTTCATCAACATAATACTGATAACCTGAACCACCATCAGGATCCCAGTAAATAACTGCCTGAGAGTGCGGTTCTTTTAGATAATAACTCTCAATAACCTCGAAATTATCATTAGGCTCTAACCTTGTCACTCCATTATCAATAAGTTGCGGAGTCGAATCTTGCTTGAAACGACCAAAGAGGTCACTAATAAAAGATAGCTTAAAAAAAGAAAGCCCTCCTTTCTCAGTGTTATCAATTGAAGTTCCTTCTTTAGAAATTTTAGAATACTCCAAATCAGATTCTTCACCTTCTCCAATTAGAATCCCTTTTTGTTTGAACCATTCTACTAATCCCATTTCAAAGAAACCTCCTTGTTAAATATAAAAAAATTAAAGAAAAATTAAGATAGCGTAATCATCTTCATATAAGTATTACCAGCGCCTGACCGGAGTGCAACTTCGATAGTTGTACCTGAGCTAAACGAGTAAGGTGCTGGTGTACCCGATGGTAATTGTTTAATACTTAGAACTATTTTACCACTTGCACCAGATTCTACAGTCAATTTTCCAGAACCAACGAAATCTAATTGTGTACCTGTAGTTCCATCGTATGCTCTCATATGATCGTCACCAGGTGCAGTCCCCCCATAAACATCATAGTCAGCAATTGCCATAGAGTTAACTGAACATCCAATTATTGTCGCTTCTGTAGTTCCAGTATTTCTAAAATCTAATGTAATATTCCAAGCATCTGCTGGTGCATCACCTGTCCAATCCCCTTCCGTTGATTTAC
>CAZLHX010000097.1:0-9469 GCA_964559475.1 uncultured Candidatus Bathyarchaeia archaeon
CTTGTTAAACCAGGATTCCACATAGTAGATGCTATAGTTGCCTTGGAAGGAGATGGCCCAAACTTTCCTCCTGGTAAACCCAAACCTGTAAACCTAGTGATAGCTGGTAAAGATGGACTCGCTGTGGACGTCGTCTGCTGTAAGATCATGGGTATCGACCCAGAAAGAGTTGAACATCTACGTCTAGCATATCAGAAAGAACTTGGAAAAATGGAGTTAGATGAGATAGAAATTACAGGCTTAAAACTGGAAGACGTCGTATCCGATTTTGAGTTACCCTCTACATTCCAAAATTAAACAAAGCTGAACAGATTAAATCATGCATAGGCTCGGAAATGATAAAGGTTACTCATAAGTTCATTACTAAGAGAGCCAAATACAGAGTGAAATATCTAAAAGAATAACGTAGAAAGTAAGAGGAGTGTAAAATAGTGGTTTGGGTTCCTGATTCTCACAAACGTCTACTTGAAGGAAACATAGACGTTATACTAACCACAATATCAAAAAATGGCTTTCCTCATAGCTCGATGATTTGGTGTAACTATGATGGAGAGAACGTTCTCCTTAACACAGGAGTTGGCTATCAAAAAGAACGCAACATGCGAAGAAACTCGAACGCCTCTGTCTTTGCCTATGATCCACACACCCCGGATGAATGGATCTCAATCAGCGGCAAAGTAGAACTGGTTGAAGATGGAACCATTGAACATTTGAACATGTTATGCTACAAATACACTGGAAAAGAAGATTTCTACAGGGACCTAATGCCGGAGCTTACTGGTGAAAAAAGAGTAATTGTCAGGTTAACACCCACAAAGGTACAATATGGGAGGTCAACAAATGAGGATACCTGAAAGTCACTCCGATATTATAGAAGATAAAACCAGAGCTGTTCTATCAACAGTTAATAAAAATTCAGAGATCCACTCAGCTTTTTGCTTCATAAGAAACATTGATGACGACATATTTATTGATATTATTGATAAGGAACAAATAAGGCACATTAATACGAATAATAAAGTCTCTATTCTTACTAATGATCCAGATAATGTAGCCAGATGGTTCTGCATTCAAGGAGAAATAATATCAAATTTAAATAAGGCTAAAACAGTCAAGGTAAAGAAAGTGATCCTGTTTTCTTAGAATATTTTCTTGCAGTATTAGGAAAACAGTTGGATATCTCACACGCATATCTGCGCTGAACCCGTCGCTATTTGTCTTTTTGAATTATCTTCTTTTCATCGCATTGTATACGAACAGTAGTCCTATGGCTATCAGGAATATGGGCCAAATGGTACCAATCCTGAACCATCGATAGGAACGCTCTAGAAGGCTACTTAGACCGACCAGGATGATAAAAACACCTAATAAAATGGGCCAGAGGGTTCTATTTCTCCCCCCAAAACACATATCCTCCACATCCCAGTCATCCCTTCGATCCCTGTAAGCAGAAGGATATAATGATGCCCCACATTTCTTACAGACAACCGCATCATCCCGGTTCTCTTCTCCACATTTAGAACAATAAACCAATAACACTCACCAGCATCTTATCATGATTTTCCCAATTTCACAGGAAATGGCTTTGATTACTTTTTAAGCCTAAGTAAGATAAACATTCCTATAAAATACTAAATAAAACCCAACAAGAAGGATACTCCGACCAACTGAAAGTCAGTAAAATTCCAGTAAGACGTATTAAATAACGCAACTTAGATAGATAATGGGTACACTATTTTGACGGGGCGAGAAGCTGAGAAGAAGAACGTGAATCTTATTGGTTGTAATGACTTGCAGGGACGTGACAGTTTACAGGTTGCCTGCGTTGATGACTGGGTTTACATAGGTCACCATAATGGGTGTGAGTATAACCCCCTGACTGGGGCATCTGAGTGGAACGGGACAAGCATAATCGATGCCTCAGACCCCGAGAAACCAGAACTGGTAACCCATATTCCCAACGAGGAGAACACTAATAGCAGGGCAGTCCAAGCCCTCCATGATTTCTACGATGGAGGGGACTACCTGATTCGCAACCACGAGACGGAGACGGAGTGGAAGTTTGAGATCTTTAAGATCACAGACAGGGAAAGCCCAGAGAAGATATCCGAGATAAACCAGACTCCAGCAGGGCCACTCAGTTTTGCACATAAAGGCTGGTGGGACAAGGAGACTGGGTATTACTTCGCCGCTGTGAACGAGCCAGGCTACAGACCCGGCGCCCATATGGCCATCTGGTACCTCTCGAACCCGTATGAGCCCCAATACATAACCAGTCACTGGCTTATGGGCCAGAAAGAGGAGGAGCCCGACCCAGGACGACGTATGACGCTTCATCACCCAGTAATAGATATGCCAAACAAGAAGGCATATTACTCGTATATGGGAGGAGGTAACATCGCAATCGTGGACATATCCGATATAAGAAACCCGGAGACAATCCTCAACATAACCATCCATCCACCCTTCAAGGGCCCCCACACCTCCATGCCCTTCTACGGTGTACAGACTCCAGACTTCACCCAAGGCTATGGCGACGTGAGGGACTTTATAGTCGTCTGTAACGAGGCAGGAGACGGAGGATGGAAGTGCCAAGAGATCCGCACAATGCTATTCATGTTAGACGTGACGGCGTGGGAGAACCCCATCTTTGTGGACACATTTAGGATCCCAGAGGATAAGGGAGACTTCTGCACCAGGGGTGGGCGATTTGGCCCACACCAGTACGCTGAGACGAGAAACGGTCAACTATACAGCCTCAAAGAAAATAATTACCTCCTGTACGTAGCATACTTCAACGCAGGCCTAAGAGTACTGGACCTCAGTGACCCTTATAACATGAGGGAAGTCGGATACTACATCCCTGAGACAACCGAGAAAACAAAGGAACGAGGGAAAGTAGTTATCCAGACCAATGACGTGGACATCGACTATAGAGGGTTAGCTTACATCTCTGACCGTGCTGGAACCGGTCTGCATATACTAAAGTACATCCCAGAATCCACATAAAACCGTAACAGTTACTTGTTAATCCATATTTATGCGTGAATGTATAATGTATTAGTAAGAGTACTGAGTATGCTTATTTCCTACATTTAAGCTTAATTTGATCAATTATATACTGCACTGCAGACGGTTACTCTTGATTCTTCATAAACTTCAAGGCAATTACGGATGCCTCGGTGATGAGGGCTAGGGCAATGAAGCCATAGAGGAAGGACCCTGTGATATCCTTGATATAACCCATCATAAAGGGACCAAGGAAGCCCCCTATCTCCCCCAGGGAGAAGTAAAGCCCACCCACTGACCCCATATACTCAGAGCCTACTTCAGGCATCTCCATCAAAGTCAATAAGAGAAGAGGAGTCAGACTCCGGACGAGGAAGCCGGTTATGAGTAGCCCAGCCCAGAGAAGTAAACCCCCTCCATACCCGATCATTAAGATGGATACCCCTGAGATGAAGAATATTGCCGATATGAGTAATCTCCTGGATTTTACCATGTAGGATGATCTCGGTATAGCCAGGCTTCCCATTATTCCTGAGAGAGCCATAAGCGATGTGGCGTAGCCGGCTCTCGCTGGTGACATGCCCTTTAGCTCCAGTACCAAGGGGAGCCAGTTCTTAAGGGCATGAGTTGTGAGAAAAGCAGCGACCCCCATCCCCACTATAACCCAGACGTTACGATACTTTAACAGTTTAAATACTGAACCCAGTCCAGGTTGTGCTCGCCCTGTCTTTACTACTTCTCTAGGGTTCCTTTGAGGAGGTCTCCGCCCCAAGAGACCCCAGATAATGGATATGAAGATGCCAAGAGTCCCATAGCCTATGAAAACTCTCCTCCAGCCACCTAAAACGGGATATACTATGCTACTCGTGAGAGCCAAGGCAGCCATGCTGCCGAGAGCTGAACCAGATGCATTTATACCAGAGGCAGTACCCCTCTCCTCACCTGAAAACCAGACTGATACCAGTTTAGGGGTGCCAATAGAAACCAATGGCCCACCAAAACCAAACAATGCAACAGCAGCAAAGAGATCCCAGAAACCGGAGACAAAGCCCCTGAGCAAAGAGGAGACAGATATGAGGACGCTGCCCAGCAGTAGCGACTTATATACGCCCATGTGGTCAATCAACAACCCAAGAGGCTGAGCAGTAACTATGTACATTAACTGCCAAGTACCCGTGATTACACCCATCTGAGTATACGTGAGCCCAAGATCCCCCATCACAGGGGCTATAAGGGGAGCTATGGCTGTATTTATCAAACCAAAGGAGAAATAGATCAACCAACCCAAAGATAGAATCAGCCACCTATACCCTTTCATGGACTCCGTCTCTCTCCTAACAGTAATACTTGCTATTTATTGTATACGCCCCTTCAATAGATAATGCTGTATATGATACTCGGTACTTTTTGGCACGACCCTGCACTGAGTTTAACTTATATCAGTCATGTATGAATCAAATAAGAGACTCCGAGAAAACTCAATCCAGCTAATCTCGAAGACGTTATGCTTGCGGAGGAGGGTTATAAGGAGCCCTTTCTGAGTTTGTATTCTCCGTACTCCACGAGGGCTGACATGGCGTAAGCCGCGTCTTCGGGGGACGAGTAAGCTGGGATCCCCAGCTTGTTGAACCTTGACCTTATGTATTTGGCCATCTCCGTCTCCCCGATGTCGCAGGCGACTATGGGCTTATCATAATTCTTGGATCTTTCCGCTATCATGTCGGTAAAGTCCTCTGTAAGGTAAGGGGTATGGTGTAAGCCCAGGATGATGATCCCGTGGACGTCAGGGTCCTCCAGAAGTATCCCCGTGGAGAGGTCATACATCTCGGAGGTCACCCCCCCAGTAAGGTCTATGGGATTACGGAGAGCCGCGAAGGAGGGGATGTAACCTTCTTCTACCAAGTCCCTGAGTTTCTGTGCCGTCTTTTCTGAGAAGCGTTTAACGTTTAAGCCCAGGGTCTCGCACTCATCTGAGGCCATAATCCCGGGCCCACCTGCATCCGTGATGATCCCTATATTCTTTCCCCTGG
This sequence comes from uncultured Candidatus Bathyarchaeia archaeon, assembly GCA_964559475.1. GTDB lineage: Archaea > Thermoproteota > Bathyarchaeia > TCS64 > TCS64 > RBG-16-57-9. The sequence continues at coordinate 5,040 of CAZLHX010000097.1, forward strand.
CTGGGGGCTGCAGTGCCAGTGCCTTCGCGGCGTCGAAGAAGCCCTCCATGTTCCTGGCCCGGAAGATGCCCACTTGCTTGAAGACGCCGTCATATAGTTTGTCGCTTCCGGCTATTGATCCTGTGTGGCTGAGGGCTGCTCTTGCCCCTGCCTCCGTCTTACCGGCCTTCAGGGCGACTACAGGCTTATTCTTGGTCACCCTCTGGGCGGCGTCCATGAACCTGCGCCCGTCGATGATCCCTTCAATATAGAGGAGTATTACCTTGGTTCTCTCGTCCTGGAGTAGGTAGAGGAGGATCTCGGGCTCGGCTACGTCTATTTTGTTGCCGAAGCTGATTAGTTTGCTGAGTCCCATTTCCTGTCCTGCCAGGCTGTCTACTGCTGCTGCCCCGAAAGCTCCGCTCTGGGTCACTATTGCTATCTCACCGGGATTGGGCCTGGGGGTCGCTATTACGACGTTCTTGTTCTTCAGGGTCTTGGTCTCTGGGAGGAAGAGCATGTCTATCCCGGAGTAGGCGTCGAAGACGCCCAAGCAGTTGGGCCCGATGACCCTTATGCCTGCTTTCTCCGCCTGTCGCCTTACACTTTCCTCGAGTTCATCTTCCCCGACCTCGCTGAACCCCGAGGTGATTATGGCGGCTGCTTTTACCCCTTTCTCCTGGGCATCCTCCATGACGCTGGGCACTATCTTGGCGGGGACTGCGATTATAATTAGCTCGACATCCCAATTAATACTAATGAGGTCCGGGTAGCAGTCGTAGCCAAGAATAGAATCCTCGTTAGGGTTCACGGGGTATAGTTCCCCCAGGTATATTCCTCTTCGTCTGTTGTCAGCGATGTTCTTGAAAATAATATGCCCTACTTTCCCAGCGGTCTTTGAGGCACCTACTACCGCTATCGACTTCGCGTTGAAGAATACGTCCATCTCTTCTATGATCTTGGAGGTCTCTCTATCCCATATTTTTCCCATGGATCTCTAATTGGTCTAATATTATATAACCTATTCAAAACGCTACTCCCTTTTTCATTGTTACCCATGGAGGATTTCGTTTTTCTTATTGATGTGTGAGGAAACATTCTTCAACCAATGCTTGGCTGCACTGTGTGCATGGAGGTGGCGTCTCTTTATTCAGTAACCTGTGCATATAAAGGGTCTCAAACCGTCGACCATCCACCGAAATCCCAGTGGCTACCTCATCAACCTGGAAACCAAACTTCCTGAAAAGATGCACGGCAGGCAGGTTCACCGCTGCTACCTTCAGGTTTATCTTCTGGAGCCCCTGAAAGGTTGCCTCCCTTAGAAGCATGATCATCATTGATGTTCCCAAGCCTACGCCCTGGTACTCCTTACTGAGAAATATCCTGAGCTCTCCGTTCTTCTTACATGGGCTTTTCTTTATCTCTCCATAGCCGATAATCTTATCATCGTGCTCCGTAGCCAGGCTTATAAAATACTCAGGAAACCTGAAGATCTGCCCGATCTCATGTGGGGTAGGCGCTCCCTGTATCAGCCCATTAGCCTCACCGGTCACTGATCTGCAGAAACTTGATAGCTGGGGCTCCTCCTCTTTGAAAACTGGGCGGATGGTTATCTCCCTGCTGTCGTTTAGGTTATATCGCTTGTACTCCACATTGATGAAAGTGTCAACTGAGGGTATAAAGTCTTTGAGCAAGAATAATTACGGGTAAAGCAAATTTAATGGATTTAAATTAAGCATTGCCTCCTCCATTGGAGGCATGAACCTTTCATCATTGTGAAAATGACGATGAACAAATGGTTTAAAAATCGAGTGTTTCGCATCAACTCAACCTTTCACTGAGCCATACTCTGACCTTCTTACCAGGTAAAGTAGAGCACTTATGATTGACCCTATAGAATAGAAGAAAAGCCTTCTCATGTTGTAACTGCTTTTTCTAAGCAAGTCATCCCTTATCAGGCTAGGGGAAAGAATTGATAGCAACACAAAATCTATAGTCATCACGTGTACAAGGTTATTCTCCTGGAAGCTGCGCAGATAACCGCCATAGTCTCCGAGTATGACCCCATATAGAACGAGGATCAACCCTACAGCCAGTAAGAGGTACATATTACTTTCCTTCTCTACTTTTTCCTGGAGGGGTGTTCGTGGTAACTCCTCAAGGCTCCTTTCCCTGAGGCTAAAATATATTAGGTATACGAATCCTCCGGCGATGAAGCTTAGTAGAATAAAAGGCCATACAGGAAACTCTGGACTTTTGACTCCTCCAAAACCAGAACAGCGTAAAACATGGGCCAGACTCCTAGCAGGTTAAATACAGAGAATATAAGAGGGTTTACTGATCTAAATTCCTCCGAGTACATCTTCAGGATCAAGCTTGTATTCCCAGCCATATCCCCAGGAGCAAAGAAGAAGATGTAAGAAAAGATCAAGAACAATGAAACCAGGTAAATTGGATGCTTTATCTTCATAGATATTAGAGAGATCCGGTTCTTTAAAGCTTAGATGAAGCAATATAAGCGTTCAGAAAGATAATTAGTTCAATAGATGGAGGTTCTAGGTCTCTGTTTCAAGTCTTTTTCTCAGATCCTGGAGTTCCATCTCCGCGTTCTCGTATAGATTATCCAGGCGTTCTATTCTCCAGTTTATTCGTGCATCTATGAAACTGTCGAGATCCTCGTAGTCTGCATACTTGGGGACTATGGGGTCATATACTGTTGTATCGAACAGGTTACCGTAAAGCTCATAGATCTCCTCTCCGTCAATATTATCTCTTATCCACTCTCTGCACTCTTCGCATTTCTTAGCGTGTTCAAGGGTCTTAATCTCGGTGCTGAGCTCCACAATAAAATATAGATACCTGCCTTCAATACGCAGAAGCTCGACTTTTTCGCATATTTCCATACCGGGTTAAACATATGGCACCATATAAGCCCAGCAGCAAAATCCGTGGGTGTTAAAGATTAAATACTTCATAAGCTTAGACGAATAGACGTAATTTGATCGGAACTGCCTTAATCTACGCACTCTCGCTCTGGTTTACCCGCGCCCTGGTCTCCAGCGTAATATGCCTCTTCATCGGGTACCTGGGTATCAAGAGCGTCTCCTTCATCACGAGCAAAATCAACGAGTTCGAGAGTATAAAGGGACACCCCCTGGCAACCAGCCTGTTCCTGGGCGGCTTCTTCGTCTACGCAGGACTGGTAATATACGGCTCCATGGTCAACCCCTTCTTTCTCTCCCAGAACGTCGCAGCTGGCTCATTCTTCAACATTAAACGGCTATCAGTAGTCGTGATGAGTTTCATCGTCAGCTTCCTCTTCGGCGGTCTTCTCCACTTTATATTCGCTCAACTCAACCTCTTCAACGTGGACCTGGATGATATCAACAAGGACCCCGTCGCAATAGGAGCATTCCTTTTCTGCTACCAGGTCTTCCTCGGGCTCATAGTATTTGCCAGCCTTAACGTACCACTGGGATAAACATGAGTAAAATACTAGAAGGGAAAGCTGCCATCATTTTATTTCTAATACTTACGGTTGTTCCCGGCGCTGAAGCCAAGACGAGTGGAGGAACATACCCACCCAGCTTCGTCTACGAGTCAGGTGAATGGTACGACTCCTGGGGCATCACAAGAACCAACGCCTACGGAGACAGCGGTTACCTCCCCCTACTGCTATCCGAGACGGTAGGGGAAAACAGCGACCTCGCCTTAAGACTAGGGCAAAGATTCGGAAACAGCCTCATAGATAATCACACCCTGGCTTCCGCGATACTCACCTACGTACAGACGTGGGTCGAATACGGATACGACGTTGACAACGTGTACATGAATAAAAGAAGACAGGACGAATGGGCATGGAACGCTGACGAGTTAGCGTACTCCATCAATGAGACCATGGGGATAACAACAGTGGGTGACTGCGAGGACATGTCTTTTCTCTGTGCAACCCTGTACATGGGAGCCGGGATCGACATAGCCATAGTCGACGCCCCCGGACACGTCGCACTCCTCATATGGCTCCCCGACTACCCCAACGCAAACAAATACTGGGACCTAACCGATGACGGCAGAGACGCAGGCTGGATCTGGGTCGAAGCAACAGGACCGACCAACCCCATAGGCTGGACGCCATCCGACTTCACGGACGGAGAATGGACGGCATGGACCATCCAAGACGACTCATATTACCAGCATGAACCAGTACAGACTTGGGGCGAAGACGCAGACGGCGATGAAATCAGCAACTGGGACATAATCATAATGATAATCATAATCCTGTTCATCTTATTTTCAAGAAGATAAAAGCAAGAATCCGGAGATATACAGGTAATCTGAAATAAATCATTCACATCAAGTAGTTTACCGTAGATTGTTGCTTAATTCAAGCAGCCTTATCGAAACGAACAAACGAACAAACGAGCACCCCCCCCCCCCGGGGGGGGCATTAC
>CAZLHX010000098.1:0-9388 GCA_964559475.1 uncultured Candidatus Bathyarchaeia archaeon
TTATCGACGACGTATAGTATAGCTCCCGGGTTAAAGAAGACCACTAAGAAGAATATTACGACGGCTACCCATATCCCGACCTTGAGTCGTCCTAAGGGGGAACTCATTATCTCCCCTAAGCGTTTTGTTAAACCATAGAACGGGTTTTCCTTCCATGGAGGTTCCTGAGGCTCTATATCCCTATCGTCCTCCTCCGGGGGTTGTACTATCCACTCCCCGACGACGAATATATGGGCTAGTGCTTTGACCTTGACCCCGTCTGACTTGAAGGCTCTGGTAAATGCGTTATAGTCGTAGGTCCCTATGTCCCCAAAGTTGATCTTGGTATACCATTCAGATTTGAATACCCCGGGGTTGAGCTCCGTTCCCTCGTATATGTAGGCTTGAGAGTCCGGGTCGTCAGGTACTTGTCCGGCTCCCCCGAGGTTGTTATATAGGTCAAATGCTGACCACTGAGACCCGGGGACGACGGTTAAACGGGTATGGTCCTCGGAGAGTACGTCGATGTCAGCTAACTCGAGGTATCCGAGTCCAAAATAGGTGTTTGAGAGGTTCTCTAGGTCCGTGAAATAGTGTCCCCAATCCTGAGACGCCTCAAGTTTGAGCCATACGTCTAGGTTGTCGTATCTTTTATTCCCTATTTCCCGGCTCCATGTCCAGAATCCCCCTCGGCTTGGATCTACCCATATATAGACCTCCATTGAGCATAGCCACAACTCCATACGGTACTCTCTGTCGTCTCTCCCGTCTCCGTCTTTATCGATTCTCCAGTTATAGGTCCGGTATGCTCTGTTTGGGATGTATTCTCCTCCAAAGTCTGATATGATGTGTGCTAGGGTTCCTTGGACCTCGTATTTAGCTAGGTCGTCAACTATTTGTATGTCCCTGAGTTCTCCCCGGATGTTAGGCATTTCAGCCGTAGCTTTGTCGGGGTCCCAGTTTATTGTAGCCGGTCCTATGTTGCTTATGGATGCGTCGTAGGTGTTTGAGGAGGTATAGAGGTTGCCATGGTATCCGATACCCTCGAAGCTAGGATGTATTCCCTGATAGAAGGATATCGGGGAAAGCCTCAGGACGTCGACTCTTTGAGATATTCCGACGACGGCTCCCGAGACTAGGATAGCGAAAGCTAGTGCTACCGCTATGTAAGTGTAATCTGATGTTATTTTTCTACTCATTTAAGGACCTCCAATAATACTAGAGCACATTCAATATTTAATACGGACCCTCTCCATGCAGACGCTATGTTTACGAGGCTATGTCCTAGCATGACGGTTGAAATACGTCTACAAGGGACCGATGATGTTCTATGCTCCCCCCTTATGTACTCTGTGCTTGTAGCATAGATCCATCCTAAAACGAAGAAACTGACAAACACAATTACCATAAATTTAGGGTCCCGGTTTCCGTATACGGCTGAGTGAAACGTCGTCCCGACAGCCGATGATATCAGGATCCCGGCTAGGTCGGACCCGGAGAAGTTTGATACAAGGTTAAGAAGGTATGCTCGACAAAACCACTCCTCAGCTATCGCCATCATTTGAACGAATACGACGGTTGCTACGATATTTATCGCTGATAGTTGAGAGTAAATGTTGATCGTAATGTTGGTCATGAAAATAATTATGAAGGATAAAACAGCGTTTGTTATGAAGGATATGGTCTCCGTTGAGCTAAAGTTTGTATCTAGGACCCATCCTACCCCTCCCTGATCGACGGCTGAGAGTAGGGCTCCGGCTGATGCAAAGCCGAGACCTAGTAACGCTTTACCGGTCCATGTGATATCATAGTCAACGTATGTCCCAATGTTCAAGAATATGCTTACGCTGAGAGCCGTCATTATGAGAGTTAGAGGGTCAATTAAAACCCGGACCTGATGTTTTTTGTCTAAGTCCGGGGGTTTTGAAGTAAAGTAAGTCATTTTTGATCATTTCTCTTTCTCGAGCTTCAAGGCTTCAAAAATAAAAAAGGGGAAAGTTAGTAAAGGAATCCATGGTCGATCTGGGTTTCTACGCCCTCTATCTGACCTTGTGCTCCGGCTAACATAGTGTATGTGAATTGGAATCCACTGTAACCGGATTTGGTTGATTTTTCTGCGTCGTCCCACACTATTTCGACGACAGCGTCATTAGTTACTCTGAATGTGTTATCTCCATCTTTACCCCAATCATCTAACCCGTATTTTGTTATGGACCCGGTTGATACCGTGATCCATTTATCGTTAGGCATTGGGTTACTTTGAGAGTAAGTCTTGGAGAAGGTCTTGGTGTCCTTTGTTTGCCAGTTTACTATGTATTTGATGCTCCCCGTAATCGACCCGGCATAGAAATTCCCCGAATATTTGACTTTTACTTTATAGGTAAAGTCAACGGACTCTATCTTTTTACCGGTATCATCGACGACGGTTGAAAGGGTCGTCCCTCTGATCTTATTCCATATCGAGGGGTCCCCGGATATCATCCTTGATGATCCATCATCATAGTTTATGGTAACGTCGTTTGTGCTTATACCTGTCGTCTCTCGTCCACGGAATCCGTAAGCTAAACCCATCCCGACGACAATAATTATAATCATCAATAGGAGAGGGTTCATGTTTTTCACTTCTCTTTCAATGTTTTTCATCAGTACATAACCTCGACATCTGTTTTTACCTCAAAGAGCGTGATCTCCGGTTCCCCGGGGTCCGGTCCTTGATCTTTGATCTCGTAAAGCCATGATGCTTGTCCTAGACCGTCCTTCTTGTCTTTTGTATCATCTTCAAAAAACAAGGTTAGAGAGATGTCAGCTTCAACCTCAGCTATATGCGTCCCTACCTCGGGATTAAAAGCCGTCAACTCGTCGGAGGAGTATACTACTTTGAGTATCTCAACCCATTCATTGTTGGGGAGGTTGCTCGGGACCTTGTTTAGAAGGACCGGTCCCCCCGTCGGCTCGTCGTCTACATAGGTCTGCATTGATCCGGTTAAGGCGAATCTCTCGACTTCTCCGGACCAATCCGCTCTTATTTTTACGGCTACACCTAAAGATGAGACTTCTTTATCTACGTCGGGGTCCACTACCGAGCCGGGGATTATCTCGTTTCTTAGAAGATAAAACGGCTCAGTTGGGTCTATGACCTTCTTTGTCCCGTCGACGTAGTTTATGGTTAGAGATACCCCGGCATTTCCACTATATTCACTGTCAGCCGATGCTTCTCTAAACCTAAGTAACGCTATGCTCAGAGCTAGGATGATTATGAGTATAGCAAAGACCCTGAGGTCCTTTTCTGTTACTTTGTTTTTCTTTGACAATCCCTCATTCTCCTAGCCTAGTCCTACATCTACTCCTAATCTCTTTCTTAGGTTCCAGAATACCACTAATGCGATGAAACAGAATAGGAAAAATCCTATACTTACGCTCATCCTTACCCTGAGGATATCTAACCCTAGAAATCTGTGTCCAAACGCTAGGATCAGTGAGGATATTATGAAGGCTATCATCAGTAATAGAGCTCCGAATATCCATGGTTTTTCTTTTCCCTTAGGGACAAAAGGTATGCTATGAACGAGGATCGATAGTTTGTCTCTTAGCACTAGGATTGTTAGAAGAAAAGGAATAGGGATTAGGTTTACCGCAATCATTTAGATTACGGCTCCTAAGCAGATTCTTTCAGGATTACTGCGTCTGATACTGCCGTCCCTTTAGACCCATCTGCGTCTAAAGGAGTTACCGAGGCTGTAATTTGTACTTCCTCATTATTAGCAAAAGTACATCTTACGTTTATGCTCAAGGTCAGTGTGTCGGCTCGTCCTTTCTCTCTGAAAACGAGAACGGCTCCCTCACTCAGGTAGTCCCCTGAGTCCTCAGACTCGACATACCATTCCGCATAGTCCCCGTAAGAGGTTCTATGTCCGTCGGAAAATTGTTTCTTTCCGAGGTATGTAACCTGACCTCCGATGTATAATTGCTCGATCTCGATCTCGCCACCTTCCTCAGTAGCGTTAGTAGTAAACTTGATCTCTCCGATAGCACATCCATCTAGCTCTGTGAATCCTGAGACTGTCCACTCGATGTTTTTAACAACCTCTGTTTCTCCAACTGAGGCTTGATCGGATGGACTGTCTATTGCTAATGCTACGTCCTCGTCTATCAAAGGTAGCTCAAAGCTAAATGTGGGCTGATACTCGGGATTTGGAGGAGCTAGATCACTGACGTCCACTTGGACTACAAGGTCTAGGTCCTGATCGTCGTCCCAATCAGATATATACCATTGAACGACGTAGTCGTTTGCTATTGCTTTGTCAACGTATGTAAAGAAGTCGGTCCCCGAATCCATGGCGATCCACATGAGACCCTTGGATCCTTCTTTCAACGTGAACGTGGTTGTCCCTGATACGACGGTCCCGGTTTCTGACCCGGTCCCGGGCTCATTGTTAAAGAGGATGTATCCGGCTGATGTTGGAGATGCTGATGTCTTAGTAAGGTAGTCTTGCTCGTTTATGACGACTGACATTGTCCCAAAGAAGTATTCTCCGGCTGAGGGTTCCCCTATATCTTCTCCGGTTATGCCGGATAGGAGATCCCAACCTGAGGGGAGATCGTAACGTCGTCTTATTCCGGCTCCTAAGCCGGTAAAGAAGACGACGACAAGTATTGCTATGATCCAGATGTTAGGTACGCTAACCCCTATCATTGGTATTTTTGTGTCTTTTTCCCAAATTGGTTTGTTGCTCATTGTTTTTTCTCACTTTTTATTTGTGAGCGTCTAAGCTCGGATCCTGAATTGTTTTATATATGTTTAAAACTGTCGATGAAAATAGTAAAAATTTAAATTTTTAATTTAAATTTATGTATATGGTTCTATGTATGAGTCGGAGGAGTCGAGAGCCGGATCTGGAATACAAGGTCAGTAAGGACGGGGAGAAGACCCGTAAGATTCAGAAACTAGATAATAGTTTCTATGCGAATCTACCTAAGCCTTGGATCTCGGAGAGGGCTAAGAGCCTTGGGATGAGTTTAATTGACTTTATGGTTAATTATGAGCTTGTGATCTATCAGGTTTACCCGGTTGACGGTAATCCGATATTTGACGGTCAGTTAGTCATAGGGTTTCGTAAGATCCCTGAGGCTGTAAAAAAAGATGAGTTGATGGAGACGACGGAGGGGAAGGAATGAGTTTTGTATCCGGTTTTATGACGGTTGAGATGGGTTTTCAGGTTATCCTAGTTTTAGTCTTGTTTGCTAGTTGGGTATTCTCGGATTATGCTTTCCGTAATAAAGAGAGGATGAGTCCGGGTAAAAGGAATAACGTCCGGTTATTGTTAGATGTATTCCCCGGGGTTTATGGGTTCATGTATTTCATTTATTTCTACCTAGTCTCAGGTATCTCTTTATTTCCCTTAGTCCTTTACCCCGTCTTTGGTTTCTTGATATCCCTTGGTTTCCTGAAACGGGATTTTATCATTTTCAAACCTAAAGAGCTTCTAGGGTTAGAGGATGAGGAGCTAGATCTCGAGGTTGAGGAGGGTTAGTCTTGGAACTCCCTAAGATTTTCAGCGTAACTGATTGGCTTTCCCGACAAAACCCTAAAGTTCAAGCTCAGTTTGAGATGCTTTTTTTCCTTGGACCCTTCTTTGTAGGATGGTTTGTGTTTCTATATTATTGGGTCTTTTTACTATGGTCAGCATGGGACTCTCTACCGGTCCCCTCGGTTATCATGTGCGTCGGCTACATGCTATATTTCAGGTGGGTAAACATGGTCCGTAACGAGGCTACAAGCCTAGATGCGTTAAACATGACGCTTGATTGGAATGAGTCTATTAGTCGAGATACTCAGAACGTCGTAGATGGTTTTATGAGTCTTAAAGAGCATGACCTTGCTCTCATGGATTTTCCTATTCAGACTTATTGCTCAAACTGTGGGGAGGTTATACAGGATGTAATTACAAACGATTACGTCTACAAACCTACTTTTTGTCCGTATTGTGGATTGGACCTCCAAAAAGAGGGTTCCCTTGAGACCCCGATGGAGCTCAACTATACCCGTTTCTATTTTAGAAGTCCTATGTGGGACCCGGAGGGGACGGAGTTCAAGGAAATAGTGTTCATCCATGAGGGAGATAAGGACAAAGTATTCCGTAAACAGCCTCATCAATGGTTTAGCCATGGAGGTCAAGTATTCCCAACATCGACGGGTAATATAAGAGCTACATACGTCGGGTTTGCTGAGGAGACTAGCCATATCAAGTTCTTCTATGTATCTAGCTCCCCTGAGTTGACCCGTAAGAAACAAATTGACCTTGGTTTCATACCGGTTACGGCTGATCCTGAGGTAGTGCAAGAGGCTATGATCATGAGCTCTAACCGAGAGGCTATTCATTGGGCTAAGAAATGGAAAGAGGAGCATGACTATAATACGGTCCTATCTGACAGCATTGAGAATGTAACGGATAAATCATATCGAGGGACAAACAAGCTAATAGACGACATAGATCGTATACGTGAGCAAAACCAAAAACCGTTCTGGAAAGACCGGGAGAATTGGACTAAAATCGTAGGTATACTAATAGTCGGTCTTCTAGTGTATTGGCTCCTAAACGCATACATTATCCCATGGATAGTTGGACCGTCTAAACCATCTCCTCCAATCACAAATAATACGACGACAAACCTCATACTTCCGTTAATTAGGAGAATGAAAAAAATTGTCTGATAGAGGACTTTATGATAAAGCTCGAGATAAGATCCGGGACATAATGAAATTTGACGTCGAAGATACCGGGGAAAAAGCCGGTATCAAGTTCCTTAATCGGGGGGGTTTCATCCGGGAGAGGTTTGATAAGATCGAAACCATGGAGGAAAATGATTTCATAAATCAGGGAGGGACCTATCAGACGACGGTCATTCCTTGGCTAGATGTAAGGAATATCCCTGAGCATTTTCAGAAAAATGACGCTTTCCTCGATATGTTAAATTATTATCAAGGTCTCTGTGAGCATATTAACAAACTGAAAAGAAAGGAGCTTAACAAAATTAACCGACGGATCCTCGAGGAGAACACTAAGAGAAAGTTTGAGGGAAGACCTGAGGAGGAGATGATCAAACCTTTCAACATGAGCACTTTAGAAAATCTCATAGTTGACGAGGAGCTTGAGTCATTCAAAGTTAAACTCGAGAACCAGTTTTTGAAGTATGGAGCTAAGTTAAACATGAGTCTTAGTTGGGAGAATCCCGACGACAATAAGAGCCTCGTCCTGAGTAAACAAGTCCTAGTTGAGCCGAACCCTCAGACGTCGGAAATCTTCCGTATGCTCAAGATGGCTTATGGTAAAGAAAGCATGAGTCCTGAGGATATGAGCGGATGAGCTCTATACGAGGTAAATCCATAAATACATATTTTGAGGAGGACCCGGAGAGTCTTGAAGATGTCCTCGTCATGTTCATTCCTACCCTCAAGAACATGCTTTGGGACGCTATCCGTAACGACAAGCATAACGTGATACCAATTTGGGGGGAGATGGGGTTGGGTAAAACAAGCCTAGCTTTATGGACCGCTTACAGTATTCTTGGGGATTGGGACCGGGTAAAAAATACCGTCGTTTTTACTTTTAAAGAAATGAGGGAACTCATTCTTAACTCAGTGAAATATCGTAAGAGGTTAGCCGTCGTCATATGGGACGACATAGCCGTCTATTTTCATAGAGCCTCGATACAGTATATGCATCCTGACGTCAAAGACTTTTTCAGTAAATATAATTTTATTCGTCCATACATAGCAAATCTTTTGATTACTACCCCCAATATTGAGTTTATACCTCGTCAACTACTTGACTTCGCAACAGCCGATATTTTAGTGAATAAGAGAGGAGAAGGAGATTTTGATAGGTCAAAACTCCTCAGAAAGTTTCAGGGAAATACCCGGACATTCAGAAAGAACTATGATGGGAGAGATGTAACTTGGAAGCCTTTACCCGAGAAGATTCAGAGATGGTATGACGAGGAGAGACATAGACATAGTCTTGAGGCTTTTATGAATCCTGAGGATATTTTCCTTTATAGTATGCCTCCAAAAAATGACGATGAGGAATGAGTTACTCTCATCAAATGAGAGACTGATGATCCTGAGTGAGAGCATAGAAAATGAGTTGGTCTCACCATATGATAATACTAACTATAAATATCTATATATTTATAATATACCGGGTTACTCTCATTCGACGGGAGTATCATACCTTTTCATGTTAAGTAGAGACTAGATATCTACCTAAGACTTTACATGTTTGATTTTCCGATATTGAAAAAACATCCATTTTTAGAGTTAGTCTTATGAGATGAGAGTATTGTTTCAATTAAAACCCGAGTTTTAACCTAAACCCTTAGAGTAACTATGACGACAGAGGTAAAAAAAATGGTTTAGATTAGTTCAGTAAACAGTTTTAGACAATCATCCACCATGGGATCACTTTCTCCCCCTTCCTTCTCTTAGTCCCGGGGACCTTCTTACTGATCATTCTCCCTCCCTGCGAGACAAACTCATGATCCCACTCGTAGACCGGGACCTTGTATTTATCCGGGGGATCATGAAAAGGATCTTTAATCTCAAGATATTTCATAGCCCTCTCCATTTGGTTACTCTGAGAACTCCCCCCATACTTATTCCAGAAAAGAGTAGAATGAGCTTGTCTCTCATTCTGAGGGAGAGCCATAGCTCCGTAGCTATCTCCTCTTTTCTCAGCTATCGTCTTAGCTTTCATCATCTGTTTTACGAATTGGTCGACCCTTTTTTGTGCTACCTCCTCGTTTGGAGCATATCGCAGGTCCTCAATCCATTTGACCGCCTCTTTTTCATCTCCCCCTGAGGCTATTAGAGACGCCTTCGCTACGAGGTCTTGGTGTTCTCGGTATGTGCTTAAATGGTTGTAAACGTGGTCGGCTCCCTCTTTTTTAGTCCCGGCTATCTGACGACGGAGACGGGGAGTCATCTTTGTATTGTTTAGGACGAATCTCTGAGAGAGTATCTCGTTAGCTCCCTCATCGAAACCCATGCCGAAATACTCCATTGGTTTACCGACAGAGTTCTTGGACGCTGACGCATACCCGGAGGGTCCAATGCAGTGTCCTAGCTCGTGAAATACGGTATCAAAATATTTCAGGTCGTCAGGTTTAGTTATCTCTCCCTTCGCAAATACTTTCATTGACTCAGGGCTCATGTGGACCTCATTTGATCCATCCTTTTTATGATAAGCAAAACCGAGGACCCCGGGGGAGAGACCGGTCCCATGTAGTCGTTTTGAGGCTCTGTTAAATGTGGTCCGGTTTCTATGTATCTGATAGCTTGTATTTGGGAGGACCTGAGTATCATAATACTCCTCTAACTGAGCCACATAGTCCGGGAAATGCTTGTTAAAGT
>CAZLHX010000099.1:0-9283 GCA_964559475.1 uncultured Candidatus Bathyarchaeia archaeon
GGTAATGTCTAATAATCAATCGTTCTCAGTGTTGGGGAAGGATACTCCCAGACAGGATGGTGTAGCGAAGGTTACTGGTAGGGAGAAGTTCTCCTCTGACTTAGTATTACCTAATATGTTATACGCTCGCGTCCTGAAGAGCCCATATCCTCATGCCCACATTAAATCGATTGATGTATCAGCTATCCAAGATGAGAACACCTACACGATTACTCCTAAAGAGATTTCAGGGGTTTTATTCTGTCCGAGACTTGTGAGCACTCCAGACTCAACTTACAAGGATTGGAAGGTTTTAACAGATAAACCAAGGTACGTGGGAGAGCCCATTGCTGCTGTAGCAGCTGAGTCAGAGGAAGCTGCTCAACGTGCCATCGAGTCTATTCTTGTGGATTATGAACCCCTTACAGCGGTATATGATGCACTAGAATCTATGAATAAAGATATGCCTCCTATACATGATTACATTGAACTAGACCAAGATACTCTGAAAGTGGAGAATAATATCGCATGTGAGCTCAACATAGAGGAAGGAGATAGTAGCAAAGGCTTTGAGAATTCTGACTACCTTGTGGAGAGAACCTACAGAACTAATCGACGCTATCATACCCAGTTGGAGACTAAATCAGTTCTCGTCAGACCGGAGCCAGGTGGGGGGATAACAGTATGGAGTACAACCCAGACTCTTCATAATACACGGATTCTGCTCCACGAGATTTTTGGAATTCCTATGGGGAAGATCCGGGTAATCAAGGTTCCTTTAGGGGGGAGCTTTGGGTCTAGCATACAGGTTAACCCTGTGGTACCTATTGCCGTTGCACTAGCCTTGAAAGCCAACAGACCTGTGAAACTCAGCTATACTCGCGAAGAAGACCTTCATGACCATTGTAGCTACCAGATGATTTTCAAGCTAAAACTAGGGGCAAAAAAAGATGGCACCCTAGCAGCCGGGCATCTCGATGCCTACCTCGATATTGGAGGGCACCAGATCCAGGCATATCCACTTTTAGGATGCGTCGTTGGCTGGTGGGTCAGCCTCTACAAACTCCCCCATAAGAGCTACAGAGGTAAAGCAGTTTACACGAACAAGGTCCCTGCGTGTGCCTTTAGAGGATACGGTAACCCACAGATAACTTGGGCAGTGGAAACTTTGATGGATGAGCTTGCTGAGAAAGTTGGAATGGATCCCCTCGACTTCCGACTCAAGAACTACATAGGTGAAGGAGATGTTTTCTGGGGCCAGGGACCCAGTGTAAAATCAGTCATACGGAGCTGTGGAGTAGAGGAGATACTTACGAGAGGGGCAGAGATGGTAGACTGGTATAATAGACCGAGGGCGGAAGAGCAGACTGGAAGGTATCGTAGGGGAATTGGGATGGGCAGAGGATACCATACCAGCAGCGCGGGGGCTCCTGTACCTGGAACTGTTATAGATTTCGGTGGAGCCATGGTTAAGCTCAATGAGGACGGGACCTTTGACTATGTTTCAGCCCTCATGGACCATGGTGGAGGGACCATGGACGCTAACGCCAAGATAATCGCTGAGGAGTTGAATATCCCGTATTATAAAGTGAATATCGTCCGAGCTGATACAGGTACGACAGTCTACGATGTTTGCACCCATGCCTCAAGGGGTATTTATAGTGGTGGTGGTGCTGCTCTCAAAGTAGCTGGAAAAGTCAAGGAGAAGATTCGGGAACAGGCTGGTAAACTACTTGACGCATATCCTCACGCTTTACAATTCAGATTCGATGCTCAGAAAGATCAAGGAGTAGTCTATGCGGAAGGAGTAGAGGGACGTGAGATTACTTACAAAGAATTAGCTTATACCATGAGACATAAGAATCTAGGTACCATCGCAGCTGTGGAAAGCTACAGACAGCCTAGCTGCCCACCCCACTTTACAGGTTACTTTGTTGAAGTAGAAGTTGATACATGGACCGGCAAAGTATCTCTAAAAAAGGTAGTCGCGGGAGCGGATATTGGTACAGTTATTAACCCTAAACTAGCGATGGGGCAGATCCATGGCGGATTCGCACAAGGCTGGAGCATGACTGTAAACGAGGATACTCCCTATAATCCTGAGACCGGCGACCTCTTGAATCGAGGATATCTCTCAGATTACAAGATACCAACTAGCAAAGATCTTCCCAACCTTGAGGACTTCATCGTATTCTTTGCCGATACTTATGAGCCAACCGGACCATTTGGAGCCAAAGGAATAGGCGAGGGAGCCCTCAACCCAGTAGCCGGAGCAGTTGCCAACGCAATCCAGAACGCATTAGGGATTCGATTCTTCGAACTTCCAATAACAAAAGATAAGATACTTAAAGCACTCAAGGAGGAGAAATATTGACAGAAGTAAACACGTCTAATACACACATAATTTTTACTCCATTTGAGTATCATAAACCGGTAACGGTCGAGGAAACCACGAGGCTGCTATCAGAACTTCATAATGTAAAACTGATGGCCGGAGGAACAGATCTTATCCCAAAAATGAAGCAAAGAATAATCGAACCAGACCACATTATCAGTATAAAAAACATACCAGAACTGAATGGGATAAAAAAAGATAATGACACTATATTCATCGGTGCCGCCACAACACTGAGGGAAATTGAGAGAAGCAAACTAATCCAGGAGAACTTGCCTTTACTGCATGATTGTATTAAATCAATTGGTTCAATCCAGATCAGGAACATGGGTACTCTAGGAGGGAATGTTTGTAACGCCTCACCAGCAGCAGATGGAGCTCTCGGTCTCGTCACTATGGATACAAAAGTAATAGTTTCAGGTCCCCAAGAAACAAGACAGATTAAGCTACCCGAGTTCTTCAAAGCTCCTGGGCTAACGCTTTTGAAGAAAGATGAAATTGTAAAGGGATTCAAGATAAAAATTCCCAGCAAAGACACTAGTTACTGTTTCATTAGCATTGGGAGGACTTCTTTGGACATAAGTACAATTAGCATTGGAGTTGCTCTTAAAACTAAAAACAACGAAGTAATCGACATAAATATAGCTCTCGGGAGTGTAGCCCCCACTCCCTTGAGGCTATACGAGGTTGAGGAATGGCTTCTAGGAAAAACCATAACTCCTGAAGTAATAAAAGAGGCTTCTAGGAGAGTTTCAAACAGCATTAAGCCTATAACTGATATCCGTGGTACAGCAGAATACCGGTATGCTGCTGCAGAGGGAATAGCGAGAGAGGCGATTACCCGGGCATGGAAAGGAAAGGAGACATCAAAATGAAGACCAAGATAATGATAAACAACCGGATCCGAGAGTTTGATGTGCCACCTCAGACTCTGCTCCTGAACTTACTTAGAGATGAACTTGATCTGACGGGCGCAAAGTATGGGTGTGGAATTGGCGAGTGCGGTGCATGCACAGTCCTTCTGGATGGGAAACCAGTTTTGGGATGTATGACTCTAGCTGTAGAGTGTGATGGAAAAAGTGTTGAGACTATAGAGAACCTCAGTGAAGGTGAGATACTTCATCCTATACAGGAGAGCTATATAGAAGAGGGGGCAGTCCAGTGCGGATTTTGCACACCTGGATTTATAATGATGACCAAAGCTCTTCTGGAAGAAAACCCATCCCCAGAAGAGGAGGAGATAAGGGAGTACCTTAAAGGAAACATATGCAGGTGTACCGGATACGTGAACATAGTTAAAGCGGTACAGAAAGCAGCAGAGAAGATAAGATGAAAATAGTGGCGGTGGTGCTTGCTGCCGGTGAGAGCAGTAGAATGGGCACCAACAAACTCCTCTTAAAACTAGGCGATAAAAATATCCTTGAAACCCTCTTAGAAAAACTTGTTGAATATCAGACTATAGTAGTAACAGGTCACAGACCTGAAGAGATTAGACCGATTATCCAACAGTATGATTGTGAAGAAGTCTATAACAGAGATTTTGAGAATGGTATGACAACCAGTTTCAAGGCTGGTCTGCTAAGAGTTGAAGAGGATATTGACGCCGTCTTAATGGTATTGAGTGATACATTCGGTTTCAAGAAAGAATTGATTAATAAAATGATCATGATCATGGAGGAAGAGGAATCTGTTCTGCTTGTTAGCCCAGTTTATAGAGGAAAGCGTGGACACCCAGTTCTTATAAGGAGAGAGCTTTTCAAGGAATTTCTTAATCTGAGCACCCATGAGACTATGAAGGATGTAATTCAAAGGCATGATAATAATCGTAGATATATTGAGGGTAGCATATGGTGTACAATCGATATGGACACACCACAAGACTATAAGAAAGTTAAAGAATTGTGGAAATCTAATCATGCCTGATTCTTATCAACTGGGCTACAATACTTATTCCAATTTCCTCTGGAGTCTCTGCACCAATTTCTAGACCTACAGGTCCCACAATTTTCTTTACCACAAAAGCAGGATAACCTTCCTTTATGAGCTGGTTCTTATGTTCTTGGGCTTTATTTGTGCTACCAAGTAAGCCAATGAAATACGGGTTAGCCTTGACTGCATATCTTAACCCATGTAACTCAAAGTCAGTCTCACCATGGAGCATTAAAATATAATCACTGGGTTTAATTTCTAGTTCTTTTAGAGAATCAGGATAGGGGTCATTCATTACTTTTGCGAAGGGAAATAACTCTGGTCTGGCCGTCTCACTGTCGTCTACAAGGGTTATCTTGAACCCGCAGTCGTTTGCGTACCTAGCTACTGCTTGAGCGATGACGCCGCTTCCCATGATTATTATTCTTGGTGTCGGGTTGATTACGTCCATGAATATTCTCACCTCTCCTCCACATTTACTTTCAACTGGAATCATTCCCTCTCTAGGTTGAATGCCCAAAGCGAATTCGATGACCTTTGGTCTGCCTTTACTTAGGGCTTGCATGGCTTCCTTTACTAGTATCCGCTCCATTCCTCCTCCTCCTATGGTTCCAAAGGTTTCCCCTTCTGAGGTTATCAGCATTTTACTACCTGGCTCCCTCGGTCCCGAGCCTTGTTTGTATGTTAGAGTGATTAATACCACTCTTTCTCCTTTTTCCAGTTCTTCTAGGAGCCTGCTGATTATATCGTATTCACTCAGGGGCAATTCTCTCCGCGGCATCTAATATAGCTTCGATGATCTTTGTGTACCCAGTGCATCTACATATATTACCCTCTATGCCACGTTTCACTTCCATCTCGGTAGGATTAGAATTATCTCTGAGAAGGACGTATGCGCTAATTAGCATACTAGGAGTACAGAAGCCACACTGAACTGCGCCGTTCTCCAAGAATGCTTCTCTCAAATCAATCATGAGGGGGTTTAGCTCAAGTCCTTCGAGAGTCGTTACATGTTTCCCCTGTATCTGTGGAGCTAAGACTAGACAGCTAGTAGCGGGAACACCATCAATTAGAAGGGTGCATGCCCCACATTCACCCTGCAGGCATCCCTGCTTTACGCTCTTGACTGATAGTTCATCTCTTAGCAAGTCTAGAAGAGTAAGGTTGGGTCTCACATCGACCGTAACTGGTTTATTATTAAGGTCAAATTCTATTATCATTTTATTCACCTATACGCTCCAGAGTCTCGTATATCGCCCTCTTCATTAGTACCTCACACATGTCCCGCCGGTATTCTGCTGTCCCTCTCACATCCGTAATGGGCTTGACAAAGTTTTTTGCTGTAGTACAGATTTCATTTATCTTCTCTTCGTTAAGCTCCTTATTATTTAACATATCTTCGAGCTTGTATACCCTGACTGGAGTTACATCTACAGACCCAAAAGCTACTTTCGCATCATTACATATTTTATCTTCAAAATTAAGGCAAACCGCTGCACTTACGACGCTAAGTGTGAAAGCCTTCCTTCGCCCTATTCTCTTGAAACTGCTTGACGAAGTCTTGGGTGGTAAAGGGACCCTTATTTCAGTCAGCAGCTCATAAGGTTCCAGACAGTTTATCTTTGGACCCTCAAATAAATCTTCAATTGGGAGAATTCTTTCATCTGATACTGAACGTAACACAACCTCAGCTTCATGGACTAATAGGGGAGGGGCGGAGTCCGCGGCAGGGGATGCGTTCAATATGTTTCCAGCGAGCGTTCCTCTATTTCTGATCTGGGGACTCCCTATCCAGCTAACCGAGTCAATTAATGCGGGAAATACTGAAGTTAGGCTATTCTGCAGTATCTGGCTGTGAGTAACAGTCCCTCCAATTTTGAGATAACCATCACTTTTTTCGATATAGTTTAATTCTCGGACCTTATTGAGGTCTACAAGGTTCTTGGGAGTGCATTCAGCCTCTCTCATCAAAGGTATAAGGTCCGTTCCACCTGCAAGAGCCTTCACATCATCAAGACTGGACATTAATCCCAGTGCCTCTTCCAGTGTCTCTGGTATGTGGATATCAAAGTAGGGAAGTGGTCTCATTTTTCTACCGCCTTTAGGGCTTTATGAATATCCCAAGGTTTGATAGGCAATCTATTGAAGCGGACACCGGTTGCATGGTATATTGCGTTTGTTATTGTGGGTACTATGCTTATTATCGCGGGCTCTCCTACTCCCTTGGCTCCAAAAGCTCCATGTTTGTAAGGCTTCTCGATAATTATCGCTGGGTAAATCTCAGGGGTATCAACGCTGCATGGCACAACATAATCCTTGAATCCAGGGTTAATCACATCTCCTTCATGGAGTTCCAACCCTTCCATTAGGACGAAACCCATGCCTTGGCTGATGGCGCCCTCGATCTGTCCCTCGATCATTATTGGGTCTATAGCTTTACCGCAGTCCATAGCAGGCCAGACGCGTTTAACTGTGGCCTCGCCTGTTTCTGTGTCTAGCTCTACCTCGGCTACTGTCGCTGCGAAGGTGTAGACGCTGTAATTTACCCCTAACCCAGTTTCGGGGTCAAAGAAACGTTCCGGTGCTTTAAAGTACCCATATGCACCAGGGTCATATCCTCGTACGTATACTTCTTCTGCTAACTCTTTGAAGGGTATTCTCAGTTCCTGTTTCTTTTTGTTATAAGCGACTCCCTCACGAATATCAATATCACTTTGTTCACACTCGAAGAGTTCTGCTGCACAATTGGTCAGGCTCTCGCGTAGTTTTAGGGCTGCTTTAGCTGCTGCTGTTCCTCCTAGCATCAGACCTCTGCTGCCGTGGGTAGGTTTAGCATTTAGAGTGCTATCTGTATCCGGGAGCTCAATGTTAATCCATTCCACGGGTATACCTAGGATCTCAGAGACTATCTTTATATGTCCAAAGGGGGATCCTTGGCCGATTTCCACAATTCCTGTTCTATAGATTAAAGTACCATCTTGGTTAAGAAGGATGCTTGCCGCGCTCCAGTCAGGAGTACTCCTGCTCGTGCTTATCCCATGATAAGCCAAGCCAACCCCGTATCCGGTTACTTTAGATCCATTCAGGACAGGTTCACGTTTATACTCCCATTTAGAGGCTTCCCTAACTCCAACAAGACAATCCTCTATACCAACACTGTGGTCCAGTTCTTGATCACAAGTGGTCCGGTCCCCTTCTCTAAGGACATTCTTCAATCTAAACTCTATTGGATCCATGCCTAGTTCACTGGCTAGCTTATCCATCTGAGTCTCAGCTGCATAGTGAATAGCAACATCTCCAAATCCCCTGAAACTCCCCCCATATACCTTGTTTGTGTAGATGGCTTTTCCGTCTACTGATACGTTTTCCACAACATATGGGCCAGCAGCGTGTGCAGTCTGCCTCCAAAGCCAGAAAGGAGCCCGGTTAGCGTAAGCTCCACACTCCAAGTCTATCTCTACCTGTACGGCATTGAGCTTTCCATTACCCCTTGCTCCGCTTCTATAGTTTATCCTGCAAGGGAATCTTTTATTGCTGTACCGGACTGATTCCTCCCTGTTCCATATACAAGCCGCCGGTTTTCCCATATTAACTGCTGAGAACGCCGCATAAGCACTTACAATAGGGCCCTGGTCGTCTTTTCCACCAAAAGCCCCCCCTGTTAAGGCTTGAATAACCCTTACCTGATTCAAATTCCATCCCAAGACTTGGGCTACCTTCTCTCTAATTAGAAAAGGACTCTGACCGTTAGCAATTATCGTGACTTTTCCGGTCCCCTCAGGGTAAGCAAAGGCAGCTTCCGTCTCCAAGTACATATGATCCTGGTATGGACTCCAGTAAGTATCACTAACCTCAACGCTGGATTCTTTGAATCCTTTCTCTACGTCTCCTTTTCTGATCCTTGTGGTCAGAGCAATGTTCCCATCTTCGTGTATGTGTTCAGCGTTGGATGAAAGAGAGGAATCAATATCAAAGTGAGCTGGTAGTTCTTCATAGTTGACGTGGATACGGTTATATGCTCTTTGTGCAGCGTACTCGTCTCGGGCACAAATGAGGGCGATAGGATCTCCGATATAGTGAACTTTTCTGTCGTTTAAAAAAGGTTGATCAGGTAAAGCGTAACCTATCTGGTTATTACCTGATACGTTTCCTCCAGTATAAATTGCCTCTATTCCTGGAACCGCCAATGCATTCTCCAGTATTATATCCTTTATCAAAGCATGGGGTATATTGCTTCTATAGACTTTCACCAAGATAGTATTTTTTGGCAGATAGTCCGCTGTAAATCTAGCTTTGCCAAGCGCTTTCTCAAGAGTATCTGTTCTTTCAACATTCTTACCGACTACTAAGAAATCATCTCTTCCCAGTATCTCAGTTAAAATCTTATCATATTCCAAGGAAGACCATCCAATATATCCTGTATATCAGATCAAACCTTTAGATAAAAGAATCCCCTAAGGACTCCCAGAAATCCTGGCAATCAGCTCTCATTAATAGTACTTTTTCCCCTGGAAAAAATCTGAGAAGTGGTTCTATCTTGTCTGTTCTGCAAAGAATTACAAAAAATCCTCCATTATCAAGGGACTCTATTACATTTACAAATCCTGGGTATAATCCCTCTTTCTCTATTTCGAGGCGTCCGTACTCATCGATTATGATTAAAGTATTTTTATCGATTAATTTTGCTGATTTCTTCAAGATAGAGTTCACTCGTTTGAAGCCTTTCTTATTAAAGGAATAGATCAGGTTTCTAAAGTTCTGCCAGTCACTGGAGTTGACGCTTTCTTTTATCCTTGCCAAGGGGAAGCATACATTAGAAGCCAAGTCAAGTCCATCATAACCCAAAGTCCTATCATTTTCCAGAATCCTCTTGCTTAGTATACCTAAAACTTTAAACCCCTTTTTTCTCGCCTTTTTAGCGATTTCAAGGGCTCTACTGGTCTTACCAGCTCCCTTTTCTCCATATATAACAAGAACTCG
>CAZLHX010000100.1:0-6868 GCA_964559475.1 uncultured Candidatus Bathyarchaeia archaeon
AATGGAGTAGAGCTTGTATCAATTAGCGGTATCTCGCCTGGTGTTTCAGATGAATTGGTTATTGACTACGCGAACTAGGTGAAAGGGGTTATTGTTACTTTTGATAAGGACTTTGGGGCGTGCGCACCTATGTCTCGTGTCTCGGTGCTGCGCTGGTTGTTCATTATGTATCGAATATTCTCTCGAACTCTTCTGTTTCTCCTTGCCATGTTCCGAATAGTTTCATTATGTCTTTTTGTGTTCGGTTTGGTTTTACTTCTCTGAGGATAACATCGGTTAGGCTTTCTCCCTCGTTCTTTGAGTTTATTAGGCGTTTGTAGGCTTCTTGTGAGATCTTTATTGTTTTCTCCAATGTTATCCCGTTTATGGGTGGTTTTTTCTGGGATATAAAATGTGTGAAGTAGTGTTGCATGCAGTTAAACACTTGTTTAAGGAGGCGGATGTAAGGGTACCTAGGGGAGATATGAAATGCCGTACAGATTAGCTTATTCGTTCTATCGAGACATCGATGCCGTCGAACTCCGCGTCTCTGCCGACCAGTAGACTCGCTTTTTTAGTCTTCGCTGTGGCTACAGCGAGCGCGTCGGCGAGGGATAGGGCGTATTTTCCTTTCGTCTTGGCTGCCTCTTTCCAGAGTCCGTTGTCTTCGACGGTGACGATCTCCAGCCCGTAGCCTCTTAGGTTCTTTTCCTTCTCCTCGGCGAGGTCGGGGCTTCTCCGGTAGAGGATGTAGTAGAGTTCTGTGAGGTTGATGATGTTCAGGTAGCCTTTTGTTTCTCCTTCTGTTACCTCCACAAGGCGTCTCTCGACCGTTTTTCCGCCTTGTTCTCCCAGGTAGAAGGCCAGGAGGGTCTCGGTGTCGAAGACGACGCTCATCCCTCGACGCCCTCTAGCATCCTTTTCTCTCTCATCTGGTCCTGCGCCCTGGCCTTGTCCAGTATCTCTCTCGCCGTCTTCCCCTCGAACAGCTCCTTGAGGGAGCCGAACTCGTCTTCGGGTCGGGGCAGAGGCTTGAAGAGGATGCCTTCCTCGGTCTCCTCGACGAGGACCTTGTCTCCGACCCCGAACCTCTCCCTCAGATCCTTGGGGATGGTCGCCTGGCCTTTTTTAGTAACACTGACGACTCTAGTCATTATTTTTCTCTCATTAATACCAATTTAGGTTGTATTACTTAAATATTTTCCCTTTAGAGGCACATGGGTCTCTATGAGGGCAAGCCTAGCCACCGATCTTTGATATTCGTCTTTAAAAGAAACGTGTTTAGATGCTGAGTGTGCTCATGTTTGGGGTGCCTTCCTTGTTTCCTGCGGGTATTCTTCTAGAAGTTTCCTGATTATGAGGTCCGCGACGTGTTGTTTGAACTCTGGCTCGGTGTACACCATGGCGTATACTATTGGTGGCCTCCCTTGCCTGTGGCTTCGGTGTAGGTTAGTAGTTCCTCGTCTACCATGGCGTTGAGATAGTTGATTATGCTGGCTCTTCTTATGGTGCCCTGGATGCGGTGGTTGACGTTCTCCCAGGCGGCTCTGCTGTTGGCTCCTTCTGGGTGTATGGTCCAGAGGTAGCGTAGGGCCTCTACCTGCCAGGGTTTGAAGAGCATCTCCAGTTTCTCTTTGCTGGTGTCGAGCGTGAGAGGCTTGTCTGGTTTGGAAAAAAAAGAGGTTTTATGCTTGTAGCTTGTCGTTTATCCATTCGACGTATCTTTCTGCGTCTCTAACAGCCGTGGCTGCTTCTTTTTTCCTGATTAGCCGCTCCTCGTACTCGGAGGCGTTCTTTATGCTTAGTAGCCTGCTGAGCTGTCTGCTCTTGTTTTTCAGCTCGTTTTTTGGGAGGTTTAGCGTTTGGAGTAGCGAGAGGGCATCTTCGTGTCGTTGCCCCGCGTGTCTTACGCCTATCATGAAGACGGTTAAGGCGTCTGTGGCGCTTATTCCGCTGTGAACCGCGTTTATCGTGGCGGCGTTCCAGCGTTCGGCTTGCAGGGATTCTTTCGCCGCCTCCAGGTTTTCCCGTGCTTTTTGGAGGTAGTTACGGTATAGCTCCTTGTTCACCTTCCTCGTCTTGGACGTGCCCTGTCACCTGTTGCTGCAGATGGGGATGTTGTTTTCACGTATTTCTTTTACTAGTTGCTGATTGTTTATGTTTTCTTCTTCTTCGGGGGTCAGTATATAGGGGTTTAGGAGGTTACCGTATTTTTTGCTACAATGTATCTGTAGCTCTGTGAGTGTTTCCATTGTTTTCTCTTTTTCACGGGTTATTACGAGGAGGTCTATGTCGCTTCGTGGTTCTTCTCGGCCTGTGGCTATGCTTCCGAATATTTTGGCTGACTCTATGGCGGGGAGAGGACAGAGGTGTTGCTTGATGTCTTTTCGGAGTTCCTGGATGGTGTTTTCCTCGAAGTCAAACAGGTATGAAAGCAGGGGTGTTAGGTGGCTCTCCTGGTTCAGGTTTAGGACGTGGTTTCTTCCTTGTGCGGTCAGGGTTACGGCGTTCATGTCGTATAGGTCTTGGAGCGCTTTTCTGACGCCGGTGTGTGATAGGTGTGTGTAGTCGGAGAGTTCCCTTATCGTGAACTCTTTCCCTCTGTGTCTGTGGAGGGTTCTCAGGATCTTTATTTTTGTCTTGGTGCCCAGGAGGGTTTCCATGTATTTGTGGAGTAACACGCCATCACCGTAAACTTTAGTTTCCATATGGAAACAATAGTTTATGAATTTTGTGTTGTGTATAAAAATCGAGTCGTTTCATGTTGTTTGGTCGATGCGTGTAACATATGGATGGTGAGGTAGATAATTACACGTATGGAAACTTGATATTATCTGAAGAGGCCTGTGTTTTCGATCATTTCTTTTATGTAGGGGTGTAGGTTATCCTCCGTTCTGTTTATCCATTTATAATTGCGGTGCTGTTGGTCTGGTTTTACCTTGTCTGTCTTTACTTCGACTTTGTAGTAGGTGCTCCGGTTGTTTGGCCTTTTGCTCAATGATGTTGAGCGTTTATATGTGTGGTTGAACGGTCGTCTGCTCAACAGTATTGAGCATTTATATATCTCATTGAGCAAAATATTGGTGTAGAGGCTTAATGCCATCGGTCAGAAACATCTTTGCCCCTAAATCTTCAAGGATTTTACGAGTTCTTTTAGTCGACATTGGCAGAGACTGGAATGAAAGGGAGCTAGCGGCAGAGGCTGAGGTATCGGTTGGGCTAGCGCACTACGTTTGTAAAACAATGATCATGTCCGGTTATCTCGGCAGAGATGAAAGGAATAGGATCGTTGTAGCGGATCCTATTAGATTGTTGAGAAGATGGGCTTCTTACCATGAATATGATCGTGTGAACAGGTTCCTAGATTACTTCACCTTTGAGAAGGAGATAGACCGGTTCCTAGACGTGCTCGCTGCCTTGGATCAAGAGTACGCTCTCTCGGGTTTGGCGGCTGCTTGGCTCGTGGCTCCTTATGTGCGGCCTATTGATGTAGATCTTTACGTTTCTTCCGAGGACTTGGCCCCGAAGCTTGCGGAGGAGCTGGACCTGAATCCTACGCCGAGGGGGGGAAACGTCAAATTTGTGGTGCCATATGATTAAGGCGTCTTTTATGGTGTGAATGTGGTCCGAGGCGTTAAGGTTGTCTCAAACGTACAGCTTTATGTTGATCTATACAATTATCCAGCGAGGGGAGAGGAAGCCGCTTCGAAGATCTTGGAGTTGATGCTTAAGGAGTGGCGGAGTTAGAAAGAGGTAGCCCGATTGTATGATCTTGATATGGCCGAGACTTCAAAAGGTGCCTTAGTTGAGTTGAGCAGGGCTCTTAGTCAGTATCGTGATGATATGGTTCTCGCCGGTGGATGGGCTCCATATTTTCTGGTGGAGGATTATTTTGACCACTGCGGCTCGATCGATATTGATTATGTCTTGAAGCCCGTCGTCGTTGAGCGTTATGAGAACATAAAGTGGATCTTAGAGAGGCTGGGTTACACGGCTACGGGTAGCGTTTTTCGTTTTGAGAGAGAAATTGTTTCTCCTAGTAGCGGCTTCAAACATAGGATCGAGGTAGATTTTTTGGCTGAGCCCGAAAGCGCTGAGGCTCTTCCTGACGATTGGTTGGTTTCGGTTCAGAGAGATCTTAAAGCGTGTATTATTAAGGGTTGCAGTATAGTTTTCGGGCATAACTTCATGGTTGATCTGAGGGCTGTGATGCCCGGTGACGGTGAGGCCTCTGCGAGGTTTCGTTGCGCTAACGTTGTTGCCTCGCTGACGATGAAGGGTCTCGCCCTTTACAGGTTGAAGGATAAGGATAGCTATGACATCTACAGTGTGGCTGGGTTCTATGGGGGTGGGCCCAGACAGGCATCAGATGCCTTCATGAACGAGGTGAGAGATACCGGTTTAGAGGAAACCGTCATAGAATCGTATCATGAGATTAAAGATACTTTTTCTACGCGCACTTCTCAAGGTCCAAGCGCTGTGTCGAGGTTCATCGGCTCGGAGGATGCGAGAGAAGACTCGTATCAAAGAGTTAGGCAATTCCTCAGTGGTATCTCATTGTAATAATTAGCGCATTAATCCGACGCTACACTCGGACACTGGCTCAGCAGCCATTATGGGCGTCTCTTAATTACATTGATGGTCTCGGTGTTCCCGGCAATGGAACCGTGCGGCTTATGGATGACATGGAGTATGAGGTGGGTGTCTTCGGAAATTTGGAGGTGTTTCTCCTGATCTGGGTGAACAGGTTTCTCGTCTGCTGGTCTTCTGTGTCTTCCTCGAGCCATCTGAGGAGCCTCTCCTCGTCGTTTATGGTTAGTATGTATCCCCGCATCGGGGCGTTGTAAGCGGTAACCAGTTATAACGTTTTCCCGGGATACGTGGGGATGCGTAGCCATCAGGCAGCCGAAGAAGTCTTTTATCGATTATGGTAGGTTCTGTTGTCTTGAAGGCGTTGATCCTCGCCGGGGGTTTGGCTACATGGCTGAGGCCTCTCAGCTTGACTAGGCCTAAGATTCTTTTTCCGTTGGCTGACGTGCCTCTCATCGACTATACGTTGAAGGGTCTCAGGGAATGTGGCGTTGACACGGTCGTCATGGCTTTGAACAAACTTGCAGATATGATCAGGGGTTATTTGGGTCGTGAGAGTTTAGCCATGATCTTGAGCACTAATCTGAGGGGTAGTCTGGGGGGTCCACTCACGTCGCTTATCGCATCCAAGTCCTCGATATCACTCTTTTTTAAGGCGCCTATAACTGGTACGGCTATTATATAGATGGTGAAGAATAGCGCTCCGCCTATTAGGATGGCCGTCCACCCTGCGATCCCCGAGATCGTGAGTGCGCCATAGGTTAGGAGGAACGCAGCTAGTCCCGACGAGTAGAGCCGTAAGGATGCCTCCCAGTCGACGGTGAACCCCGGGCTTTTCTTTATCCACCAGAGCATGAAGACGACTCCTGCTCTCGGCGCTACAACCAGTGCCGCGATGAGCCCCCAGACCCCGTGTTGTGGTATCAGGGTGAGGCTCAGGGGAGCGCCCACGAGGACTATCAACAGGTTCGCCGCCTTCCAGCCACATCGACGAGGGCGCGATTATCCTGCTCATCCTGAGGGGGCACTGGGCTTTAGCCGGGGATCCGCCTCTCGACGGCTGGCTGACCTCCAATCCTACGCATCATAGCCGCGTGCGCCTATGCCTTAGGAAGATTTTTGTATTACAATGTAATCTAGATCTTTGTGGTGGCTGTGACCGAGAAGAGCGCCGTGGTTACCGTACGTCTATCACCCCCGGATCTGGAGAGGATAGAGGCAGTCAGGTCTATAGAGAAAGTCAACAGGACGACGCTTCTCAGGGATTTCATCAAGGACGGGCTTCGCAGAAGGGTCGTCGACATCTACAGGGATGGCAAGTTGACCGCTTCGAGGTCCGCCGAGATCCTAGGGGTGTCTCTGCGTGAGTTCCTTGAGATGCTGGAGAGTGAGGGCATCCCCGTGAACTGGGACTCTGAGTCAGTCAAGAGTTACATGAGATCGAGATACGGGGGCTGATCCCTTGTCTTCGGTGGTGTCCGATGCGGGACCGCTGATCCATTTAGCTCAGATGAATAAGCTATTCCTACTCAGGGAGATCTTCAAGGGTGTAACGATCACCTCCGGGGTCAAGAGGGAGGTCGTTGACGTTGGGGTTGATCTCGGCTACGACGATGCCCTCATCGTGAGACGGGCGGTGGAGGAGGGTTGGATAAGTGTCAAGGATGTAGCTGGTAAGGTGGCTTCAGCGGTCGAGAGGTTGGCTAGGAGCGAGAACATATCTGGGTCGGACGCCGAGACGCTTTTAATTGCGAGGGAAAGTGAGGTGGAGGCCATCTTGGTCGATGAGAGGGTCCTCTCTGAACTGGCGAGGATGTACGGATTCAGTGTTTGGAGCACCTGGACCATCCTATTAGAGGCCCTTGGAAGAGGTTTAATCGAGTTTTCTGAGGTGGAATCTGCGATCGGTGAGCTTGCCGATCGTAGACACAAGCTAAAGGAGGGGCAGGCAGCAGAGATTTTGGGGGCTGCCAGACTCATAGCCTCTAAAAGGAAGAGAGAGGCAGAACGCATGGGAGAGAGATAACGATGAGAGATGAGTTTCAGCTCGACTAAGCCAGATCAACGTGATGGAGATGGAGCCTCGTAGCAGCGTCCAGAGCACCTGGGTGAGGCTCCTGTAGCCCATCAGCTCGTATCCCACGATTACCGCCTGCGTTGCCGTCATCAACGCGGTCCCTAGCACGCTCAGGGATACTAGTCTGACGAGTCCCTCAAGCTCGGGTCTCTGAAGGTATACCGAGGCTATTGAGCCGGCCCCGATCCAGTAGCATAGTGCCATCGTCCCGGCGACGGCTGT
>CAZLHX010000100.1:6968-9274 GCA_964559475.1 uncultured Candidatus Bathyarchaeia archaeon
GGCTGTGTAGCTGGTGAGGGCTGTGTTCACTCCCAGGTCCTGCAGGAGGAGGGCGAGGCTGATGGGGACCATGACTACGGTGACGACGCCGTACTGGTCGGGTCCCAGGAGTCTCGCCACGACGATGATGGTGAGTGCTGATATGATCGTCGATGCTATTTGTCCCGTCATGAGCAGTAGGCTGCCCCGCGCCGACCCTTTCACGGATTCGTTAAATCCCTCGACCAGCGTCAGGCAGCCTCCACCAGTAACGTTAGAGTATGTTCTACTATGTGATAAAGCAAACTCTTCATGGGCTTCATGGGACCAATGGGAGGGTGGTTGACTTATGCGTCGGATAATGGATGCCTCTCTGGGTCTCTATTTGGCGTTGATTCTTTTTTTACTCAGTGCGTGCAACACGCAAAGAATAACGTAAATAGTTACTAACTAAAAAATTTGAAATATTTATCTGAAAAGTTCTGCTTTTTCGATCATTTCTACTAGGTAGGGGTGTAGATCATCCTCCGTTCTGTTTATCCATCTGTGGTCGCGGTGCTGTTGTTCTGGTTTCACTTTGTCTGTGCTTACTTCGACTTTGTAGATGGTGGTCATGGTTGAGCATATCGCTGTCGAGGAGCTTTTCGTCCGCGATCTCGCCTTCCCTGAGTTTCACCGAGAGTACGTCGGCTTTAGGGTCGTATCGTATTATGGGATCCAGCGTCCACTCCTCCCTCGTCTCTCAAATAGGATCATTTACAGGTCATGGATCGATTGTATGAGTTATTTATAGATGGATCTTCTGGGGCCTACGTCTAGGAAGACGACCAGATGAAGGGGGTCATCTATTTTGTAGATTATTCTTTGCTCGCCTATTCTCCATCGCCAATAACCTTGGAGTTCGCCTCTCAGTTTAACGCCTAACAAAGGATTGGCGATTACCTCATCTATGGCTCTCAGCGCCCTCTCTTTAACCTCGTTAGGCTGTTTCCTTAGTTCCCTTAAGAACTTCTTTGTGAGGGCAGGCCTATAATCCATCGGGCTCTCACTTTATAGTTTCTTCCTGATGTCGTCGATGTTGTGTAGTGTGATGTAATCTCCTTTTTGGTACTCTTCCTCGGCTGTTTTTATTCTCTCCAGCCCCTCTGTGTTCGCAAGCTCTTCTAGCGTTGCCAGAACCTCTTCGATTCTAACCAGTCCTTCTTGAAGCTCCTCAATGAGAGCCCTGGGGATGTTTATGTACTCTGTCAACCTATGCGTCCATCATTCCCTCCTTGTTGTGCCTTATTTAATGTTTGTACCTCTGCTTCGGTTTCTCAGGGACTTCGGGACTCCAGGGACATCTACTTGAACGATTGGATGTGAGTCTTTACAGGTGAGGTTTGAAGTTGATTATTCTTTGAATAAGTCTGCGGTTTTTATCATTTCTTGTATGTATGGGTGGAGGTCGGGGGTTGCTTCTTTGATCCATTTGTGGTCTCGGTGTTCTTCATTGAGAGCTATTTGATCTGAGTCTACTTCTACTGTGTAGTATGTTGTTACAGTGTGAGTTTTTGGCCATATGTGGCACATTGTAGATATTTGTTTAATCTTTATTGGTTTTAATCCGGTTTTTTTCTCTTTGTCTTTCCTCATATTCTGAGGTGTTCTTTATGCTTAGTAGTCTGCTTAGTTGTCTGCTTTTGGGGTTTATGTTTCTCTGTAGATTAATTATTAGTTATGAGGTTTAGTAGTGTGTTTAGTCTTTTTCTGAGGTCGTTTCTCCTTGAAGCTGTAAGAGTAAGACCGGTATTTTCTCTCCATAGATCGGCTATTACTCCTTTTCTGTTATCGATTATCATTGACTTTATTCTTTCTCTTATGATTGTTAGCTGGTTTTCTTGGCATATTTTTTTGAATCGGTTTAGATCGATCTCATCGAATGAGTCTAGGATTATCGCTGCGGAATCGAAGCGGTCTCTCGGTCTCTCTGTTAATAGTTTCATGATGAGCATATCTTCAATGGGTGCGCATCTGGCTGATGCTCGTATTTCATTGTTCCCTTCAATTGATCCTTTAACCTCGATCTGTTTTGATAAGTTGAAGATGTCTTCTGGTAGAATATATGTTTCACCCGTACTCCAATCTATCACCTTGTCTACTGAAATATGTAACTCGATTGAGTACTTCCCAGTTACGCTTTTTCTTCCAGATACGCCGTAGTCGGTTCTACCGAGGCTATAGCCTAGGGCTGAGAACATGCTGTGAAGGGAGTTTAAATGTTCGCTGGTGGTGATGAAGTCGAGGTCTTTTGTGAATCTCCAGCTTCTTGGCTCAGTGTATGCTCT
>CAZLHX010000101.1:0-9216 GCA_964559475.1 uncultured Candidatus Bathyarchaeia archaeon
AAATCCCGGCGGGAGCACCATCCTCATATATTTTAATATTCTAAGTTAAGAATGAGAAATATACTGTAAATATAGCTAAAATATAGACTGAATCAATTTTTTAATTATAAACTTTTCAAATTTTATTGAAGAAATCGGGAAATTTTCGAGCATTCTTTTCTATCTATCAAAATGTTCTGATTTTATTTGATCATTCTTCAATTTTTTCTTCAAAGTCTTTATAGTACCTGATATTCTGATAACTTGCAACATTGCTGGTATTCCACTGATCTTTTGGATATGATTAATCACAGCCCTCATTTTGTCTACACACAACTGGTTACATCTAATTATTGCTATTCCATTCTCAAACCAAATCGGACTATAACCTATTCTAGAAGCTCCTGCAACACCGTAGAGAAAGTTTATCTTGTTCTCTATAGTATTAAATAGATCTTTCTCTTTAACCTCGTTTTCAGAGTGTATTTTTATGGCAAGATATCTTCGCCTAATTCCTCTTACAGGCATGAAAAAAGATGGGATTCTGAGCTTATGTGGTTAATGGTCGACTTGGATTTTTTGTCCACTGGGATCCATTTTACTTACTCCAAATTCACCTTTTGTATTTCGGAGCATTAAAGAATTAAAAATTGGACCATCTTTACAGACTCTATAGGGACCTATTGCACATGACCCGCATAGACCGACAGCACATTTGATGTATCTTTCTAAGCTGGCTTGAACTGGGATATCTTTTTCTTCAGCTGTATAGAAGACTTTTGCCATCATCTTCTCAGGGCCACATGTGTAGACCATATCGAAGTCTCTTTTTTCTATAAGTCTGGCAGCATAATCTGATGCATAACCTTTTAGACCTCTACTGCCATCATCAGTGGAGATTACCAGATTTTCACCAAGATCTTCAAGCCGTTTAACGAATAATAGTTGATCATCGCTACGAGCCCCCAGTATTACTGCTGGTTTAACTCTTCTCTTCGAAAATTCCTCAAGTAAAGGCATCAGTGAGGCCATACCAGACCCCCCTGCAACAAGAATTGGTCTCCTTGAGATAAGATTATAGCTATTCCCAAAAGGTCCTCTAACTCCTATCTTTTCGCCTTTTTTCATGGAGATCAGGGTTCTTGTTGCGCAGCCCATCTCTCTAACGGTAATCCTGTTCAATCCGTCGAGATTCCTAGCACTGATTGACATGGGAATCTCGTCCAACCCAGGCATCCAGACCATAATATATTGCCCAGGTTTAGCTAGTTTAATTTCTTCATCTTTAAATAACAAGCTCGTTATATCGGTACACTCGTAATCCACTCGCTCTATTCTCACAGCTCTAGTCTTTTCTTTTATGGGCAAGTCCAATAATCTCCTTAATATCTGTGTAACCTTTCTCTGCTAAATAAGAACTGATCCCTTTGGCAATTTCACCATATACTTCTATACCCTGACTCATTACAGCGGTTCCTATTTCTAATACAGAAGCTCCTGCTAAAAGAAACTCTACCGCATCTCTCCATGATGTAATTCCACCACAGCCTATTATTGGTAAATTTACTGCTTCTCTTATCTGCCATACACATCTTAAGGCCACTGGTTTAAGAGCAGGACCTGAAAGCCCTCCAGTTGTGTTCGTAAGAACAGGGCGTTTGAAGTCAATATCGATTGCCATACCCAGTAAAGTGTTTACTGCAGTTATTGCATCAGCACCTCCTCTCTCAGCAGCCTCCGAGATACTTTTTATATCCGTCACATTCGGGCTGAGTTTAACAAAAAGAGGAAGATCAGTTACTTTCCTAACTGCCGCTGTGACCATCTCAATATTCTCAGTATCTGATGCTAGCATACCCATTTCCTCTAACACATTTGGGCAGCTACTGTTTAGCTCAAGGGCGTCTACCCCTGCTTTGGACAAGGTTCTGGCTACATCCACGAAATCTTGTACACTCCCCCCAAAGAAGCTCGCGACAACAGGGACTCCCATTTTCTTCAGTTCTTTTATCTTCTCCTCAAAATATTCAGCACCTGGATTAGGGAGACCCATGGCATTTAAGGCTCCATACTCAAAGGGAACAAGCGTAGGATTTAGGTGCCCTTCTCTTGGTTCAGGTCCAATACTCTTGGTTACTACAGCCCCAGCACCAGAATTATAGACCATTTTAAGCAGGTTAGGAGTCATACCAAGTACACCTGCTGCATTCATACATGGATTTCTTATCTTAAAGCCTGCAATATCTACTTCCAGATTGATTTTATTCATTCAATTTACCCGCATTACCTTCTAATATTATTTCACTACACAAATAGCACTTTCTAATTTGAAAAAATTGACTATAAGAAAACATCTTATAAACCGAGGTTAGTTATTGAACTAGTTCACATGGAGTTTCTCCTAAAATCTAATTTTCTATTTAACAAGACTTAATTTTCTCACAATGGTTTACATACCAAGCATCTGAGATACAAAGGGATATAATTGAAGGCAATAATCTATGAGACATTAATAGGAGTATATGCATTAAATGTAAACGGTGAAATACTCTACAAGTATCTGTATCCTCAGGATCCAAAACGAATAGCAAGATTATTATCATCACAACGAGAAGGAGGGATAACTGAGCCCATTTCTAAGATTCTCGGTAAACTGGAAAGAGATGAAATTCAAGAATTAGTCATAATGAATTCAGCCTTATTAGATCCTCTCAGGGAACGCGGTTTCTCAGTTTATCATGATATTTCCCTTCAAGAGATAAATAATATTCATAAAAATATTGCAAATCATGCTAAAATTAATGGGTTTATAGAAAAAGTAGATGATTTTGGAAAACTCAGTCATGAAATTACATCAATTTTAGCGAGAGAAGAGGTTCATAAAAAACTTTCAGATCGTGAGAGCCTGCTCATTCCCACGGTTCAGCTCCTTGAGGAACTTGATACAATATTAAATAATCTTTCAGGAAGAATGAGGGAGTGGTATGGGATTCATTTTCCTGAACTGGACAGGAGGGTTGACGAACATAAGGATTATGCCAAGATTATCTCTAAGTATGGAAATAGAGAAAATATTACAATTAAAGCGCTTCAAGAAATGAGTTTCAAGAAGAGAACAACAGAACAGATCATCGAGATAACCAATACAAGTATGGGAGCAGATCTAGACAACGATGATTTAGAGATTATAAAAAAATTTGCGGAAAAAAATCTTGATTTATACAACTTCAGAGATGCTCTATCAGAATATATCGGTTTATTGACTAGAGAAATTGCACCAAACATTGCACACATTGCAGGACCTTTACTTGGGGCTAAACTAATAGAGAAAGCGGGCGGACTCAAGAATATGGCTATGATGCCTGCTAGTACTATACAGGTTCTTGGAGCTGAAAAAGCCTTGTTCAGAGCTCTTAAATCTAATGCTAAACCACCAAAACATGGATTAATTTTTCAGCACCCCTATGTTCATAATGTTCCGAGGTCTAAACGTGGTAGTCATGCTAGAAGTCTTGCGGCAAAAATTGCTATAGCTGCACGTGCTGACTGGTTTTCTGGAGATTTTATTGCAGATGATCTATTAAAGGATTTAAATTAAATTGTTAACACGAATAATTAAATTTTGCATTGAGGAAAACCAATAATATAGTTATTTGTGTGAAGCAATATGGAGGCAAAAAGAAGTAAATTTTAAGAAGGCACTTATTCGTTTTTTGATGTTTTGGTGAAATAGATTAGTGATATATTTCTAGCTTATTTATAATTTATGAGGATTATACCTATATAGTACCATTCAATATTTTATCTGGGCGAGTTCAGTTGTCAACATTGTCTGAGGCTATGCAGGAAAAATTCGGAAGAAAAGATTGCCCGTATATACACGATTGCTCAGTTCCAGTAACTAAAGATTTCTTCCAGAGAATATGCAAGTCTCCAGGTTATTTAAATTGCCACCACTTTGCTAAACGAGTAGGTGAACTGCAGACTCCGATGACTTGGCTTCAGAAGCTAGCAGTGGATCAGGCAAAAATTATGGCAGCTGATCTGGAAGCGACACAAACTTAAATCTATATACTTATTTCACTTACCGATAACCTTTGCAATTGGAAACCATCTATCCTGGAGTATACAAACTATATAAAGAGAATCAAACTTTTTTGGTAACTAGAAATCTTACACCTGGAAGAACATTTTATAATGAACCACTTTTTGAGTTTGAAGGCATTGAGTACCGCTCGTGGAATCCTACACGAAGTAAGCTGGCGGCAGCAATCTTAAAGGGAATTGAATGCATGCCGATAAAACAAGGTTCTCGTATTCTTTACCTCGGAGTAGCTTCGGGCACAACCTGCAGCCATTTATCAGATATCGTCGGATTTGACGGGCATATTTGGGCACTTGACTTCGCTCCGAGATCCTTGAGAGACCTCTTGGATAAATTATCACGGTTCAGAGATAATATCTCTCCAATTCTTGGTGATGCTCATAAACCAGGGGATTATGGGATGCTTGTTCCAAAAGTTGATGTAATATATGCGGATATAGCACAACCTGATCAAGCGGAAATAATGGTGAACAATTCTCAAATATTTTTAGAAAAACATGGCTGGGCTATTCTCGTAATAAAATCTAGAAGCATTGATGTTAAGATGGATCCTAAGAGGGTTTATAGTAAACAAGTTAAAGTCTTGGTAGATGGAGGTTTAAGAGTTCTCGAGCTTTTGGAACTGGACCCCTTCGAGAAAGATCATGCTATAGCTATAGCCGAGTCTGTTTAATATGTTTACCATATTTCTTAACGGTATGCCATGATTTCCTAAAAAAGTCGGGTAATTCTTCATCTTTCTCAAGATATCTCTCTAGAAATTGCACTGTTTTTCTATCATGTGGATATCCTGAACCGAAGTCTCCATATATCTCTTGTAGCTCTTCGATACGTTTATCTCTAAGGACTTTGGCTAGAATTGAGGCTGCTCCTGTAGCTAAATAGGTTCTATCTGCTCTTGGTTCACAAATAATCTCTATTTTCTGGGGGATGACTCGCTGCATCTGTCTTGCGCATCGTTTATTATCAACATCCGTAGGGTCGACGTAAGCGATATCTACGTCCATCTTTCTTAGAACATTTGCCATGGACATAGTTTCAAGGTAATTGAGTCTTCTGAGAGGTCTACCTCTAAGCACAACCCTATCAATCTCCTTGGGTTGAAGTTCAAAGTATTCTATTTGGTGCGCAATTTCTCTGATCTCTTCTGATAATTCCTCTCTTTTCTTAGGCGATAATAGTTTTGAATCCTTTACACCTAACCTTCTAAGTGCATAAATATCAGACAATGTGAATACTGCGCCAGCAATAACTAGTGGTCCTATAACGCATCCTCTACCCGCATCGTCAACGCCAGCTATCCTCATCACTCATCAGCTATATAGAGAACTATTAAAAAAACCAGCTATTCAAGCACTTTTTTATACTCTTGGATATATCTTAATGAGTTTTTTTCTATATCAAAATGTTCTAATATTGTTCGTCTTGCCCTCTCTCCTAATCTCGGGTTTTCTGCAGCCTTAATAACATAATTAGCTAACTCCCTTTTTCTCCCAGGGTTGAACAGATAACCGTTTTCTCCATGAGAGATTAATTCATCACATCCAAAATTATTTACAGCTATTGGGATACATCCAGAAGCCATTGCTTCTTGGAGGGACATAGATAAACCTTCACGAACTGAGGATAGTATAAATATATTACAGTTCTTGAGAAATAATTCTGGATACTTTACTCTACCATGAAAGATAGACTTTATCTTGTATTTTTCCGATAATTTCATTAGTTTTGTTAGCTCTGGCCCGTCCCCTGCGATATGGAGTTGATAATCTATTTGATTGTCGATTAGTTTTATTGACTTGATAGTGTCCTCAACTCTTTTTTCTGGAACCAGTCGACCCAGGACTCCGATTTTTAGAGTTGATTGTGGTTTATTTCCAGGGGAAAACCTGTTTACATCTACACCAATAGGAATCACAACTGAGTCAATACCATAATCCATTAAATATTTTTTAAGAAAATGAGATACAGTAATTACTCTGGATGCTTTTCTTAATATCTTTTTACAAAAAGGTCGAAGGAGGCTCTTCTCGATGGGATAAGTTAAGTCGCTACCATGACATGTAATCAAAACAGGTTTAGCCCTAGCCCCATATATTACTGGCAGACCCAAAGGAATTGCTATATGTAGATGAATTAGATCCTTTGAACGTCTGAGCAAGTTCAAATACGCGGAGGTTAGATAAGCGGGTAAACACGCTACCACGGGATAAGGGGCTCCCTTTAATGTCTGCTCTGCAACATATTCCATACTTCTAAGAGGGAGATAAGGGAACCTCAAGACTCTGAATTCTTCGGGATAATCAGTCAAAGTCCGGCTACGGGGGGCAAGAACAGATAATTCCACAAATTTGGAAACCTCACGGCAGTAAGATTGAATGAAGGAGCCATGATAGTCGCCCCTGTAACGGGGATAACTGGGAGTTACAACTAGGACCTTCATTAAATAAAGTTATTAACGTTCAGATAATATTTAATGTTATGGATCTGAAGGTTTGTTTTATAGCTTTGGAGTTTTTCCACTGGGGTAAATATGGAGGGATCGGTAAGGTAACTAGAGATATAGCTGAAGGTCTTGTTAATCGGGGAGCAGAGGTATCCGTTATTATTCCTAAGGGTAAGAACCAGGGCACAATCGAATATATTAACGGGGTCAAGGTTTTTGGCTATCCCCTCTGGCAAATTTCTCCAAGAAAGAGAGTCTTTACAAATATTGATGCGAATATATTTCATAGCCAAGACCCAAGTTTTGCAACAGTCAGAGCCTTGAAGTCTATGCCTGATAGAAGACATGTGATAACATTTCAAAACCCAAAGTCCAGTGTAGACTGGTCAAGAGTTATTCGGTATTATCACCCTCGAAGAATCCTATACAATGCTATTGTAGAACCCAAAGTGAGGAAAGAAGTCACAAAATGTGACAGATTCTTCTGCCAAGCTAGGTTCACTCAGGATAAAGTTAAGAAACTCTATAATCTACAATCAGATCCATTTTTCCTACCAAACCCTGTAGATATTCCCAACGATGAGCCGATTAAGTCTGATAATGCAGTGATATTCTTTCTTGGTAGATTAGATGGTGAGAAGAATCCTGAAAGATTTATTGAGTTAGCTGGTAAATTTCCTGATATTAAGTTCGTCTTAGCTGGTGAGGCTCATGCTATAAGACGGAGGAGAAAATTGAGTAAAATTAAAAAGTCTGATAATTTGACTTTGGTTGGTTTCGTGAAGGGATACTCGAAAAGGAAGCTTCTTGAAAAAAGTTGGATTCTTGTGAATACGAGTATAAGTGAGTGCTTACCTGTTTCTTTTCTTGAGGCTCTTGCTAATGGATGCGCCATATTGAGTAATCATGATCCTGATAAGTTGACTTCGCGGTTCGGGCTTCATGTACAGATGAATGATTTTGAGAATGGGCTTGATTATCTCTTGAAGGGAGATAAATGGAGGAGATTCGGTAAAAAGGGACGTGAATATGTCCGAAGAACCCATCAAAAAGATAAGGTTATAGATCTACATTTGAATCATTATAGGGATTTATTAGAGTACTAGGGTTCATCCAGTGATTTTAATTCTGTTATTCCTAACATCTCAAAGTCTAGCGGGAATATTGGTCTCCGTATGTTCTTAAAGTCGAAACCTGCGAGTCTGGGGCTGGTTAGACCGGGTGTATCTAATTCTATGATTTCTTTGGCTATAGGCTTATGGGCTGCTCTATAGTGGACGCTACTTTTTACTATGATGAATTTTTTCTCACTGGGCTCTATTCCTAGACTACGGTAGAGCTGTAAATCAAGGGGCTGGAGACGTTTCGTGGTTACTATAACATCGTTTCCATTGATTTCTAGAACAGCGGTCTTTCCCATATCTGACTCGGAGCCTGTTCCCATGGGACCTTTATTGATAAATTTTCCATCGGATAGAAGCTTTACCCTTGCTTCTACATGTATTGGTTCACCATGTAAGTTATCGGTGTGGCCACCAAGTTCCAATTTAACATTGTTTCCTATTCCTTTTTTAGAGGCAGCCTCCACGGCATGTGGGTCCCAGATAAGAGCTAGAACTCCACCAGTCAACCCTTCATCTATTAAGGCTTTTAGAACAAAGGTGCCATCTTCTGGGGTTCCCCCTCCCGGGTTATCACCTATATCCGCCATGACTATTGGTCCCTCTGTGGACGCTGCAACATGTTTTAGTGCTTCTGATATAGGGGTTGGACTTACAAGGAAATCTCTTCTTATACTCCATGCAAGATCATATAGTTTCTGTGCTAGGCTATCCGCGGTTTCTTGGTTATTGTTAGTTGTAACAATAAAGCTCATCCCTGCTTCTGGTATGTCACTCCAAGGGAAGCCCGCTGCAACCGTTACTGTCTCAACTCCCTCATACTCCTCCATACTGTGGGCTTCCTCAAGTAGTCTACTCATAGGATACTTGCCGGTGAATTGAACCTGTAATGCTGGTAGCATTGGAGGTTGTTTAAAGCCTTTAGTAGGTATAAGTTTCCCTTCCAACATCTTTTTTGTAAGGTTTACAGCTTCTACGCCTCTCTCGTATCCATCAATGTGTGGATAGGTATTGTATCCAATTAGGATGTCAGCGTTATCAATCATTTCCTTAGTATAGTTTGCGTGCAGGTCGAATGTGGCGACAAGGGGTCTGTTCCCTACTAGATTTCTGACTTCTTTAAGCACCTTCCCCTCAATGTCGGGGTATTCCTCACTTACTCCAGCACCATGAAGGTGTAATACTGCCGCATCAATATTACCCGCTTCTTTGATCCCATCAAGGATATCCCCTAGGAGTTTATCAAAGGCTATTTTTGTTATGGTTCCTGAAGGGGTGGCTGAGGCAAATACTGTTGGGATCAATTCGTAATCATGTTGATTACATCCCTCAATTATTCCTCCAGCCGGTGTCTTAGTTCCCTCAAAGTGATCGAAGAGTTCATCTCCATAGTATAATCTTCTTTTTCTGAATTCATCTAGATCCGTCTTAATCGTCGATAAAACATTAGTCTCGTGAGAGATTGTTCCTGTAACTATTCTCATACTAATCAATTAAATATTGACTGCATACAGCTTAACATTAACGATCAAGTCTCTAAGAAGTGGGAATATTATCAATTTTTT
>CAZLHX010000102.1:0-9168 GCA_964559475.1 uncultured Candidatus Bathyarchaeia archaeon
ATCTTTATTGTTAAAACTAGGTATCTCAGAAGCTGTAATTTGATTTTTATAGGAATAGTTTGATTTTTATTAAGGTATAAAACATTTTTTTTATAATTACTCTAATAAAATGAAAATAACTATAATAATTTATTATAATATTAGGTAACTGATATTAATAAATAATCTAGAAGGGAAGATATTTTCTCCATCCTTTCTTTTCTTTTTTATCATATACAATTCCCTGATCTTTTTGTTTTTTATTATCTTTCTGATCATCTAATCCCTTTATTGAAATTTCTTCCAATCTATCTAAAAGTCTATCAACGTTCTCTCTTTCCTGAAATATTCGTAAGAACTTATCCCCTTTTACCATCGCATTATCACCAAAGAAGGGCAATAATGGTGTGAACAAAACCTGACCCATACTTGATCCTACTCTACTTAATGGCTTATAGCTCTCGATAAACAAGATGGCTGCTGTTTCTAAGCCGTATCTGTATAGTTCTCTTGCTGTCCACTCTATTATTTCATCTTTTTCTTCGGCTGTTATTTCCTCGTCCCAGAACATTATATCCACTAGCTATACATGAGGGCAATAATATTAAATTTAAGAACTTGCCTCAAGTCGTCTTCTCTTAATCTTAATTCTTCGTCTAATATTCATGTATCCTCCTATTACGCCGCCAAATACGAGGCATATCATGATGGTAAAGGTTAATCTGCTTGATGGGGTTGGCCAAGAAGTGTACATTATTATTAGAGCCATTATAAGGCTATAACCTGCTGTCTTGAGCCCAACCGTAAGGTGCTCGGTATCAACTCTTTTTCCTACTTGGAAAGCAGCAATATATCCAGCAAAAATGAACAAAATGAAGCTAATATCAGCCAGAAAAGAGTATTTACTTATCCTGGTTCCAAATATTTGAATAAATTGCAACCATATCCAGATTATACCATTTGCCAGCATTGCTCCAGCAAGGTAATCGTTTAAACTGGGCTCAGTTTTCATTGGCTTTTTCTTAGAAATAAATTCTTCGTCTACATTTTCCGAGTTGTTTTCTTCGGATAAATTGGTGGAGTTCTCGTCTTCTTTTTCTGTCTCCTGCTCTTTTTCTTGCTCTGGGTTCATTCCTTTCATTATATATGTTCGAGTTCTTAGGTTATTCGCTGATCTTAACTATTTGTAATGTTAAGATCTATCCATGTTAGATATTATATCACCTGAGGATCACCTCGGGTTTAAGGTTGGTACAAATAGAAAACTAGCTGATTGGCCTGAAATAGTTAAATATTTTCAGGAAATTGATGAGCTATCTAATAGGGTGAAAGTTGATGTTTTAGGAGAAACTACTAAAGGTAACCCGTTTCTTCTTGCCACTATTTCTTCGCCTGAGAACCTGGAAAGACTTGAAGAGTATAGAGATATTCAGCTCAGGTTAAGTAATCCTGATAATGTGGATGAGGAGGAAGCTCAACGATTAATAGAGGAGGGAAAGACCATCTGCATGATTAGCTGCAGTATTCATAGCACCGAAGTTGGGGGAAGTCAGATGAGTATGGAGTTTCTCCACAGGTTAGCAAGTGAGGATACTGAGGAAACTAGGGAGATTCTTGATAATGTAATATTTTTGTTCGTCCCGTCTCTAAACCCCGATGGTAACAGAATAGTAGTCGATTGGTACGAAAAGTACCTTGGAACGGAATATGAGGGCTCAGGCCCACCTTATGTTTACCATGAATATGCCGGACATGATAATAACAGGGACTGGTACATGTTCAATCTAATTGAGACTCAGCTCACAGTGGAACATGTCCACAATAAGTGGCACCCCCAGATAGTCTATGATATTCACCAGATGGGTCAAAAGGGTCCACGGTTTTTTGTTCCGCCCTTCACTGACCCCTATGAGCCTAACATCGACCCAGTGATCATTGGAGGCGTCAACTTTATGGGCACAAGCATGGCAGACGCCCTTAATAGAGAGGGAAAGGCGGGTGTAGCCACCCACTGGGTTTTTGATGCGTGGACTCCTGCAAGAGCCTACCAGCACTACCATGGGGGTATTAGAATACTCAGTGAAGCTGCGAGTGTTGATATTGCCAGCCCCATCGAGTTGGACCCAGAAGATCTGGAACCAAATAGAGGATATAACCCCACTGAGACCAGGTGGAACCACCCCTTACCCTGGAAGGGAGGCAGGTGGACACTCAGGGACATAATTGACTATGAACTAACAGCATCCTGGGCATGCTTACAGACGGCTGCAAAGTTCAGGAAACGCTGGTTGAGGGGAACCTATGAGATGGGTAAAAGGTCCCTTGAGGTATGTAAACCCTTTGCGTACGTTATACCGCCGAATCAAAAAGATTCTGGAGCCGTTAAGGAAATCCTATGGGTTCTAAAGATGGGTGGTGTGGAGATTCATCAAGCTGCAGAGAACTTCCATGTGGAGGAGGTAGAGTACTTGGAAGGCAGCTATATCATCGAATTAGCTCAGCCTTATGGGAGATTTGCCCAGACGCTACTGGAAAAACAGGTATACCCGGATCTGAGGGAAACTAGGGATGCGTCACCTATAGTACCTTATGACGTTACTGCACATACACTGGGGCTTCAACTGGGGGTTGAAGTTGTAGAGATTGATCCTGAGTTCAGTGTAGAAATGGAGAAAGTTGATGAGCCGAGAATACCTAAGGGAGAAATAAAAGGAAAAGGGAAGCCTTACTACATATTCAGTTGTGTTCCTAATTACTCTGTAAAGGCAGTAAACCGTTTGTTAAGTGATGGCTTCTTTATCGGTAGAACTGTGGAACCTGAGGAGGCCAATGGTCAGGTTTTCAAACCAGGAGCATATATCTTGGAAGCTAAACCTGGTATTGATGAGCATTTAGAAGTGCTCACCGAGCTAGGGCTGGATTTCTATGGCCTGGAAGAACCTGTAGATGAGTATCTGGAGATCCAGAAACCTCGTGTAGCTGTATATCGTGCATGGTTACCTAATGCAGATGAGGGCTGGCTCAGGCAGGTACTTGAACAGTATAATTTCGATTATGTTAATCTTAGCCCGCAGGAAGTCATCTCTGGAAAATGGGTTGACTTGTTCGATGTACTAGTTATCCCTGATCTTACAGACGAGATAATAGTCAAGGGCATGGAAGGACAAGAATGGTTGGACCCCAAGAAGTATGAGAGAAAATACAGTTTGGGAATTGGTGAACAAGGAAACAAGGAAGTATTGCGCTTCCTGGATAATGGAGGAACCGTGGTGACTTTGAATCGTGCATCAGAGTACGCTGTTAAGAGTCTCTGGGCTGAAGCAGAGCTAGTATTAGATGAACTGCATGAGAA
Source organism: uncultured Candidatus Bathyarchaeia archaeon (assembly GCA_964559475.1). GTDB lineage: Archaea > Thermoproteota > Bathyarchaeia > TCS64 > TCS64 > RBG-16-57-9. Next base: position 3,332 of record CAZLHX010000102.1, read on the forward strand.
GGAATTTTACTGCCCGGGTAGCATTTTAAGGGTGCTTGTTGATGATACTCACCCACTAGGGTATGGTTATTCGAGGGAGGAGTCGATAATGTTTCTGAATAGCCCTGCATTCAAAGTTAAGGATGGGAGTAGTGTTGCTTGGTATCCTGAGACTTCCCCCCTGTTAAGTGGATGGATACTTGGAGAAAAACATCTACGAGGAGCAACCGCGATAGCGGACATACCAGCGGGTAACGGAACAATAATTATAATGGGATGCGCCCCCCACTTCCGGAACCAGATGAGGAGCAGCTTCAAATTCCTATTCAACAGCCTCTATTATGCTACCACCTAACTATCATAGGGGGCAGGATACTCTTCCTGTTCTACCTCTATTCTCTCGACTTTGAAAATTTCAGGTCTCTCCGAGTCGGGGCAACTGAAGTACTTTATTTTATCCATATAATCCCAAGGCTCGGTCACCTTTCTGGTCAAGGCACTAGTTAAAGGAAGAATAGCACCAAAGGCTGCTGGACATACACTATCTGTTTCCTCCAAGGCAGGTCTTCCAGGATTGCCCACAACCGTCATCCTATCACCAACTTGATGCATTTTACATGGACCTGAGACGTGAGTAGGTTCGCCATCGATACTTTCAGGATCCTTTACATCTACTACAGTAAAAACTACCTTAAACATGAACCAATTAACGCATGTAAAAATAAGAGAATTCAGGGTTGTGAGGGGGTAATAGTGATCTCAACCTGATCGATGAAGTAGACTATCTCAGTCTCCCAGACGACAGAGACTCCATAGCCAATATAAGCCAGTCCATCATCATCCGTTATGAAAGTGCTTGTATGAGTATATTCTCTCCATCCCTCCACCAGATTAGCGGCACCGAGATCTGCAAAGTCCCCTTCCTCCTCTAAATCAACTGGAGAAGCCTGTCCTACAACATACGCAAGCTGGTTAAAGCTCTCACTTGCACTCCAAAACTGAAATTTGATCTCCGCTTCATATTTTGTATTAGGTTCCAAGGATATCTCTTGTTCCAACCATATTGTGCCATCGTCCTGTCTTCCATCCAAGATAAACTGGGCAGCATATGATCCTTCATATACTCTCTCCTGAGTTAGCGAGATAGTCCAGTTGACGTGCTGTCCTGGTATATTGGGATCCATGGGAACGTCGCTATCAGGGATCCACATCTCCATGCCTTCCTCAAAGTTTTCAGTTATAATAATCGCTTCGGGCTTTTTCATGGACAAATATAATCCGAAAGCAATAATGATAACCAGCAGTATTCCTAGAGTTGTTAGATATCTTCGATTTTGTTGCATTTTGTGAAGTATATGAAACATCCTTTAAAAAGGGTTAAAAATCATGGATAGACTGGTTCGAAGCGCTCTAGGATTACCATCATGTCCTCATTAAATTCGAACCCTAATTCTTGCCCCCGTCTCTCGTAGTACTTGATATGCTCCCGCCTATAGGCTTCCAGTGTTCTCTCATCCTCTCCTTCCCAGTATGCGTGTTCCTCGTCGACGTCTCTGAATTTTACTTCTCTTATTGAGGTAGTCTTTATTATGGCTCCAGGTTTCCCTGATCCATTTAATATTATGTTGTAGGCGCCAAACTTTGGTTTGGGGTATCCCTCTATTTCCATCTCCTTGACTAGGGTCGTGGATGCTCTTTTCTTTCCTTCGAGAACCAGTTTCAGAAGTTCTTCCATTAATTCTGGATTATCTCCAAAGCCCCAAGCATCCTGAAAATCACCCGTTATTCCTGTTTTCTTCTTGTATGTTTTCCAGTAGTCTGTTATTTCTTTTTCAAATTTCATGCAGGGACAAAAAGGGTGTAGGGATAAAAACTTGTTTAGAGATCGAACTTCATCATAGTCTCTGTTAAGGTTTGCTCTAATATCTGGAGTCCTTCGTCTACTTGCTCCTCAGTTATTATTAGTGCTGGCATCATCCTGAGGATGCTTGTTCCCCAGCTTGATCCCATTACTAGGCCATTTTCTTTAACCTTATCTGAGAAATACTGCATAGGGTTCTTCTCAGGATCCTGTTTTTCTTCTTTGCTTAACTCCTTTGGTACTAGGCTTTCCTTGGATTTTCGGTCCTTTACAAGTTCCACACCCATGAAAAGTCCGAGTCCACGTACGTCCCCTATGATATCAACACGATCCATCATTCCCTTTAACTCGTCCATCATATATTCACCCATAGTGGCAGCTCTGTCCGCTAAGTTATTTTCAAGGTAGTAATCGATAACTGCCAGGGCTGTGGCACAGGCGACGCTGTGACCGCTGTAGGTATAACTGTGAGGGAAGCCTTGCTCATCAAAGTGGTCAGCCATTTTTTTGTTTATTATACATGCTCCTAAGGGCATATATCCACATGTTATTCCTTTGGCATAAGTCTCTATGTCGGGTACAATGTCCCAGTGTTCTGCTGCGAACATCTTCCCAGTCCTGGCGAATCCCGTCATCACCTCATCGAAGATCATGATTATTCCTTTCTCGTCACAGATCTCACGGATCCTCTTCCAGTATCCGTCAGGGGGTACGACCTGCCCAGCCCAGCTGCATATGGGCTCAGCCATGAAAGCCGCGACGCTGTTCTCACCTTCTTTTTCAATGGTATACTTCAGGAAGTCGGCGCAGAAGAGTTCACATTCGGGGTACTTCTTCTTGTATGGGCACCGGTAACAGTAGGGACTTGCTATATGTTTGAATTCCTCCATTATGCTGAGGCCTTTTGCCTGTCTGTTACGAGCTGAGCCGCCTACGCTGACCATGGCGTAGGTGCTACCATGGTAGGCGTCCCAGAAGCTGATTATCTTGGAAGCTCCTCTGTACAGCTGAGCAAGCTTGATTGCAACTTCATTGGCCTCAGTACCGCTATTGCCGAAAAAAGTCTGACACAGATCCCCAGGGGTAATCTGGGCGAGCTTTTTCGCCAGCTTAATCTGAGGCTCATTATAGTAGCTGGGAGAGGCGTATGCCAGGTCATCCAGTTGTTTTTTAGCTGCTTCGATGGGGACACGGTTTCCCATACCTATATGTACATTGTAGAGTTGGCTTATGAAGTCCAGATACTTCTTGCCTTTGGCGTCCCACATGTAGACGCCTTCGCCCTTAGTCATAACCACCGGCTTGTATCCTGGGCGGGGCTCCCATCGCTGGACCAGGTAGGACTTTGCTTCTTCTAGGAGTTTTTTATCTTTCTCCTCGGAAAACTCGACCATAAAATATCAACAGTCTATGGTTTGATTAGGAATAAAAAACCTATCAATAAAAAAGAGCTTATAGCTGCCTCTGGCTGAAGGCGGGGGCTATTCTAGGGCCCAGTGAGTGATAGCCTCGGTCCCCGGGTCCATATATCAGGGGTTTAATTTTCTGAGTATCAGGCTTCCCATTTACTAGTACATCCTTATCTCCCTTGACGTCCACTATTTCTCCTATAAACTGGGTATGAAGGCCTATGTTTACCTGTTTTATCAGTTTACATTCCAGTATCAGTGGAAACTCATCGATGTATGGGGCTTCCACCAGTTCACTGGTGACTGATGTTAAGCCTGTTTCCTCTACTTTATCAGTATCATGACCTGACGCTATACCCATAAAGTCAACCTCCCTCCAATATTCCTCACCCGGGATACTAACAGTATACGCACCACGCTGTACAAGATTATTATAGGTGTAAGTTGCCTCCCTCAAACTTACATAAACGCACGGGGGATCACTGCAGCATATTCCAGCCCAAGCAGAAGTCATGAAATTAGGTTTTCCATCAGCATCAAAGGTTCCAACAACCCAAACAGGGGTAGGTGTAGCCCAAGTTTTTGCGCCTATAGATCTCTTCATACTTACCATTACGAAGGGCGATGTAAAACTCTTAAGCGTACCTTAACTTGCCCTCAACTACTAGAACTGAACGCCCTACCAGGTTAACCCGGTCGCCATCTTCCTCTACGCCAATTACTCCTCCCCTCTTGGAGGCCTGATAGGCTCTCATCTTAGATTTCCCAAGAATCTTACCCCAATAAGGAGCCAGTACCGTATGATTAGACCCTGTTACAGGGTCCTCGTTCACACCCATGTAAGGTGCAAAGTACCTTGATACAAAATCAAACGCTCCACTTCCTTCTGACGTCACTATTACGCCCCTCCAGCCCAGGGGGTTCTCTGCTTCCAAAATGGCTTTAAAATTGGGCTTAACCGACTTTACAGCCTCGTGGGATTCCAATCTGATTAATAGTTTCTGGTTTCCAGGAGAGTATTGGACTTCAAGCCACTCTTTGATGCCAAGAGCCTGAATAATATCCGGAAATGCATTGACTGGGTGGGGAGGGTTTGAGGGAAAATTCATCAGGATACATTCTGCTCGTTTCTTGGCAAATAATTTCCCAGTCTGAGTATTGAACTGAATATGGTCACCGGTATAGCCAAGATGATGGTATAATAGGTGAGCTGCTGCCAGTGTTGCATGCCCACATAGGGGGACCTCTCTTAGGGGTGTGAACCACCTGAGTTCATACACTCCCAGGGATTTCTCTTCCATGAAGGCAGTCTCACTGAGGTTCATCTCACCACTAATGGACAGATATAACGATTCGTTGAGATTGGTTGGCATGATGCAAATTGCAGCAGGATTACCACGAAAGGGGTCCTCGGTAAAAGCATCTAATTGGTAAAAAGGTGCCCAGTTACCCATATTTTATCATGGTTTTGGAGGAATAAGTCTTTTATCGTCGGATTTATTGCCGGTGGAACCGTTAAACATGCTGATGTCGATAACCAGTATAACAGAAAATATCAGTATGATAGACTCCCCCTTCCACGGAGAGACCGGTCTTCTAAGCACCTATGTATTCAAATCTGGAAAAAACGCCATAATTGATCCTGGACCGTCCAGCCAAACACTGGGAGTCCTCCAAGGTCTAAAGAACCTGGATATTAAGGATCTAAAATGGATTCTACTGACGCACATCCACTTGGATCACAGCGCAGGATCATGGAAGATAATTGACAATTACCCTGATGCGAAGGTACACTGTCACCCGCGTGGAACTCCTCATATGATTGACCCCTCTAAAATAGTGAGTGTAGCTAAACAGGCTTTTGGGGAAGAGTTTTCTCTGTATGGAGAAATTAGAGGGTTGAAGAAAGATAAGGTAGTATCATCTATCGATAATCAAGTTTTAGAAATTGGGGGTGTCGAGCTGATGGTTATTTGGACTCCAGGGCATAGCACTCATAGCCAGACATACTATGAGCCTGAGAGTAGGATAGTATTTGTTGGAGACTCAGCGGGTCACATAATTGAAGATGAAGTTGTTATTCCAGCCAGCCCGCCACCTTTCAACCCCGAGGACGCTGTTAAAAGTCTGAATAAGCTTATTGATCTTGGTCCTGAGATCATATGTTATAGTCACTTTGGTTACAAGAAAGAGGCTGTAAAAAGGCTTAAGGAATATAGAAAGCAGGTGGAGTTATGGAACAGCCTCGTGAGGGAGGGGGTAGAAAAGGGATTAACCCTTAGAGAAGTATATAATTTGGTCTCAGAGAATGATCCGATGGTAACTGAATTACTTGAACTTCTTCCAGATGCGGAAAAGGATGTTTATCAGAGTTTGAATGGGTTTTATGGTTACGCGCGGTGGAAACTTGGTAGTTCATGATTTTTTGTTGTGGTTTTAAACATCGCCGTTCATTTCTTCTCATGTGACGTCTAAAGTAGCAGTAGTTAAAAGGAAAAGAAGCTTAGAAACGGTTTATAGAGCACTTGATTTAATTCCTTTTGAAAGAGCACTGTTATCCTGGGATAGAGTCCTGGTTAAAGTTAATT
>CAZLHX010000103.1:0-8986 GCA_964559475.1 uncultured Candidatus Bathyarchaeia archaeon
CGACAGCTGGAATCCCACCGGAACTTCTGAAACGAATCGGAGACCTAGCTGATAGCAGCTATATTAATAATGCCATCAACTTTCTCCAATGTGTAGAGAAGATAATCGATGAATCTGAAGAATATGTATGGTTCATTGGTGACGAGACATAATAAACGCACCTCATCACATTAATGAAGCAGCTAAAAGAGATGTAACCTTCAAGATTATTGAGCCAGAGAACTATATTCCCGGTCTTGAACAAGATTCAATGTTCTTAAACCTTGATTTTTCATCCGGTTTGGAAAAAAAAGCCCTAAACCACATCAAAGTGTTCCTATATGTATCTGAAAAAATGGCAGCACTCGCATTCCCAGTTGAGGATACGAGGTTTGATTATCTTGGTTTCACTGCAACTGACAAAAGTTCTATTCAGTGGTGCAAGGACTTTTTCCTTTTCTACTGGGAACAAGCGAAGCGAAGAAGAATTATTACGCATGCTTTATGAGGATATAAACCCAGACAAGATATGAAAAATTTCTCAGCATGCATAAAATACTGTACGTAATTACGTACGAAATATTCAGAGATTTTTATGAGCGAACCTGCTGTTATTATCACCCATTTCCTCCGGATCGGACCTCAACTCTGCTTAAGTTTCACTAAGGTTTACTACTCGATCCTTCAACTCAGAGATCTTCACACTCCTACCGGTAATAAAATCAGATGAAACTACCCCAATGGCACTGCCAACAAATAGACCTAAGATCAAACCAAGAACAAGCCTCTGAGACTACATTTTCACCATCCACCACACATCATCAGTTGAATATTTTCATAAACCACCCGGTAAACAAGGAAATAATCGAGTTTCCTTTTTACGGGAAAAACCCTTATATTTCTCAGTTTAGTACACCATAATTAACAGATCTGTTAACTAAGGTGTATAAGATTGGGAAAGATCCCTGTTATGCTTGCAAGGAAGAGAGTATTCACAATAGAAGAGGCGGAGGAAGAGTTTGATTTAGACCGGGAGAGCTTGAGGGTGATTCTTCATCGTTTAGAGTCCGGAGGGATGATAGAACGCCTGGAACGGGGAAAGTATATAGTCATACCTCGAACGAGCAACAAGGGGGAGTATACCTTGGACGAGTACGTGATAGGCTCGGTCTTAGTGGACCCCCACGCTATAGCGTACTGGTCAGCCCTTAACTACCATGGATTAACTGAGCAGATCCCGGGAACAGTCTTCGTCCAGACAACCTCAAGGAGGAAAAAACAGAATCTAACCATATTTGGTGTAAGGTACAGGATAGTCCGGGTCGCAGACTACAAGTTTTTTGGAGAAAAGCCCGTCTGGATAGAGGACAAGCAGGTAAACGTAACGGATAGGGAGAAGACAATTATTGACTGCCTAGACCATCCAGAGTACTGCGGAGGGGTGTCTGAGCCTGCAAAGGCCCTACAGGAGCATGGAGATGAGTTTAACCTCAAGGTTCTAGGCGAGTACTCCCAGAGGATAAACAACACCGGAGTGATAAGGAGGCTTGGCTACCTCTGCGACTTATTTAATATTCCAATATCTCTTCCCGAGGTCACTTCTAGGAACTACCTTTACCTTGACCCAACCATGCCTCATGATGGTGAAACAGACAGCGAGTGGAGGCTAAAGATTAACATCTACCCCGGTGAACTCACTTGATCCCAGACTATGAGTACCGAGAACAGGCTAGAGTTAACGGGGTTCCTGTGAGCTCTATCGAGCGTGATTACGCACAGAACTGGCTCCTCACAGCCTTATCAGGTAAGATGAAAATGGCACTGAAGGGGGGTACGGGGATCAGAAAAGTCTACATAGAGGGTTATCGTTTCTCTGATGATCTGGACTTTACCCTGATGGAGGATTATACTCTGAACCAGATCAATAATGTGCTTGACCAAGCATTGAGTGAGGCTGAAGAGAAGAGCGGAATCAACTTTCAGGACGAGTTTAGGCTGCAGAGAGTTAGAAATGGGTTTACTGCGAGCACATATTTCAGGATCCTGCGAACATCCGGCAACCCTCTCAGAATAAAGATCGATTTGACAGCCCCAGATAGTGAGACAATCCTACTTGAACCCGAGATGAGACGTATTATTCACCCTTACTCAGATACACTGAGGCCAGAGATTCTATCATACAGGCTTGAGGAGGTCCTCTCCGAGAAGATAAGGTCACTTTTCGAACGAACAAGACCCAGGGATCTTTATGACGTATGGAGGTTAAAGGAACTGGGCCTTGAGAATCCTGAGATCATATACAAGAAATTCGAGTTTAAGGACATCCCCTTTGAGATCGGCAATATCCATCGGAGAAGAAAGTACTTTAAGAGAGCCTGGGTTAACAGCCTGAGGCATCAGCTTAGAGAATTACCTGAGTTCACACCGGTTTACATGGAAACTCTTGATTATCTACAGTCAATATTAAAAATTATGTGAGAAAAAAATAAAGCTCTTCGTGACCTACCATATTCCCCAGTTTCCTTCATCTCCGCTATGAAATCATTATAACCCCTTACCCTACTTTCTCTGGAGTCTTTCATGGCAAAGAGGTTCCTAGAGGCCTACGAGGAGAAGGTTGTCAGAGCGAGGAGACATTGGGGAAAGGTCAAGTTAAACACACTCAGTGACCATCTGGAAAATATCCGAGAATAACGTCAATACCGTCATTACCGTCATAGATTGGAGAATTATGACGCTAATGACAACATTTCCAAAAGTTTTGGAGGACACGAAAATCAGTCTTATTGCTCTTAGAATTGACTCTAGAGAGCCTAGGAATCAGATTAAGGATAACACGCTTAATACTGTACGTAATTACGTACGAAATATTCTATGAGTTATCCGAAATAATAGGTGGCTTATTATTTCGCGTCACGTCAACAAAAAGACTGGATAGACTACTGGGAGACTCACTTCATTATAACTACTACAGATACATCCAAGACTCAAGTTCTCCACCAAAAAGCCTTAAAATACTGAATACTTTAAGGGTAAGACTTTATGCGGTTCCTGGAGGGATACACCCAGTTTAAACGGCATATTCGCTTGTCTAAGGGATTTGTTTTTTCCTTCGTTTGACATTAGATAAAAATTTCCATTAATATGTTAATGGGCTGACAATAAAATTGATTAATTTCTTCTCATTTTTTCAAGTTACAAAATGAGATATGTTTTTACAATTCATGATCCTTTTTAGATTCTGTATTTTTGTAGAATCTGTAGATTATGATTTTGTAACAAGTACCGAATATGCAGTTTATTTTCTTCTCTTTCCTGTGGATTTCTTTGAGGTCTTGTAGAAGGTCTAAGGTTTTATGAACTCGTTTAAGATGTTAGTTATTTCCCTAGTTTCGTAGTCTATTATGTTTGATACCTGTTCCAGCTCGTTCAGTTTAAACCTTCTAATGGTTCCTTCAATTTCATTGATGTCTTTTATAGTTGTTACCTTGGCTCGTATTTTATTGAGGTCTGATTCTGAGTGCCATATTAAGGCGGATATGTCCGCTATGTCTTTGATTCTCTTATGATCCTTGGTTCTGCTGTCTACTATGTTTAACTTCATTGCCAGCAACACTTCAGGTTCCGGTATTATCGCTCTTATGCTACTGCTGAGGCTTACTTCCTTCACCTGCTTCTTTTCGAACACTAGGGAGAGTAGGGGCTCGTCGATTGGGTTTATGAGAAGCTTCTCTCTCATGAGGGGGTGAAGGTTATCAACCACGGGATCTATGTAGAACTCCACTATCTCAAAGGCTGGCTTCGTAGCCATTTCCTCCTTTGAGAGTTCCTTACCAGTCTCGTAGTCATATCCCTTCAGAAACCTATAGTCCACCCATGTGAAGCCCTTCTTCTCTAGGTGCCTGAGGAGCTTTAGGTAGTCGCTACTCTTTACCTGTTCCAGGTTCCAGGAGGGATCTATGTGAAAGCCTATGTCGATGTCTCTTGATCCAATGTAGGGTCTACCCATGTCTTCCATGTAGCTTCTATTTACCGTCTCATATACTGCCCATCCACCAATCAGGCACATCTCATAGTTTAGAGAGAATATACCCGTTAACCAGTTTTCTGATATCTTTACCTCTCTTGTCCTATACATTTTCAGCCACGTACTTCTCTATCAGCATCTCAGCCGCTTCCACACATGGTCCTCCCTCCACTAATAGGTCCACGATTAACTGAGGAGTTGAGACAACTGTATAACCCTGGACACGGCTGGACCCGAAGAAGACGTGGTCTGATCCATAGAGGGTTCTGAAGTTACCTCCTCCCACCAGGCCCTTTTTTCCCAGCAGGTTGTGCCAGTACTCCAGGTCCCCGGCTTTACAGTAGATATCCGTTCTTGATGGAAAGAGGTGGCTCTGTACCAGGTTTTCCGCTCTGTAGGTGGTTAAGGCGTACTCTCTTTCAACCTCCTCCAGTAATTGCATGGGGTTTCTTACCATGTAATGTTTCTCGTCTGGTGTTACCCTGTTCTCTGCCCAGTACTCAAACAATCCTAGGGGATCGGTCACCCTCGTATCGTTCAGGTATTCCTCCTCTTCAAGAATTTTTATGAAGTCATAGACCCACGTCTGGGATCCCTCGGACAGCTTCCATATCCGGTACTTGGATAGTGAACCATCAGGATAGTTAAGAAGGATACGGAGTACTTGCTCCTTTATCTCACCCCGGCGTGTAGTCTCCTGTTCCGCACATATCAACGCTTACCGGTAAACAGGTCACTATTTAAGCCTTACCGGTATACCGTTAAAATTTACTATAATTAAGGGAAACCGGTATATCCAGATATAATAGTTACCAAAGTGGCATCCTAGTCCATGGATTAGAGATAGTTTTATCTATTTTTGCATTCTTCAATGGTTGGATAGAATAAAATTTGAGAATTATATTAATACTGAATTTACAGTGCCTATTAAAAGTGTATGTATTCACAAATCTAAACGTATCTATATAGATAACTTTCATTAAACCATATGTATAAATAATTTATAATCTTAGTATGATGTGGTAATTATGGATTCGAGATTGATTAATTATCTCGAAGGCTTATCAGTGATGTTTTTATATTCAGATTTTAATAAAGTAAATTCAAATACAATAAATATTGGTTTGATTTATGTCTGAAGATATGGATCGAGTAGAAGTTTTAGGGGATTACTTCGTCGTATTGGAAATTTTGGTCCAAGAAATTTCCAAAAAAATTTCAATGATCGGTTAATTTTGCAAAAAACAATATATCTTATGCAAGAATTTAATCTCTATATTGGGTATGAATTTAACTGGTACCTCAAAGGACCGTATTCACCTTCCTTAACTAAAGATGCATTTGAGCTTATGAATAACTACAACATGACAGCCTCGATAAATTTTATTGATCCTGAAGCAGAAGAAAGATTTCAGGAATTTTTAAATTTTATTAATAATCACATTAAAGACGAGGATTGGTTGGAAGCTATCGCTTCAATTCATTATTTGAGAAAAAACTATCCCGATTGGGATAAAAAACGAGTTTATAAAGAAGTTAAGAAAAAAATGCTTAACTTAAACGGTACTGATTTCAAAGAATATTGGGATTATCTCGTTTCTTATGGATTGGTCGAAGGAGGAGATTAATTTGACAGTAGAGGAGTATCAAGTATGTAGAATAAGAAATGGGCGTACTAATTTAACACCGCCTTTTGAAGAATTTCCAATACTAAATGAATCAAAGGCAATGGAACTTTTAGTTATTCTCAAAGAATGTTATGAAAACAACCAACCTGCATGGTATCTGAAATCTAAAGAGCCAAAAAAACCTGTAGCTGTAAAAGTGACAAGTTCGGGGCCCAGAAAAACATTGAGAGAACTATTGATTGAGGGATATAAGTCGAGGGGTGAAGAGGACCTGGAAATTGCTAATGAGTTTATCTGGGTGGAGAATGAAGTCGATGAGTAGGACGATTCAAAGAGGTGACATCTATTTAGTAGATTTAGATCCTATTAAAGGAAAAGAGCAAGGTAAGACTAGGCCATGTGTTGTAGTACAGAATGATATAGGAAATATTCACAGTCCCGTAACGATTATTGCGGCATGCACTAGTAGAGGCTTGGATAAAGTTTATCCGACTGATGTTCTCATTGATGCGAGCGAGACAGGATTAAGATCGGATTCTAAGGTATTATGCAACCAGATCAGAACGGTTGATAAAACTAGACTGTTAAGAAAGTTAGGTTCTGTTCCTTTAAATAAAAGGAATATGATAGATGCGCGCGCAACTGCAGTAGTTACCCGAATTTGGAAGACGTTAAAAGATCTCCCGTTTAGGTGATCCCACTATGACTACAGTAGTTATATTCATTTTTCAGGGATAATATTGACTGATGTTCACATCTAGTTGACGCTGAATTTCCTACTGCTAGAGTTAATGCTTTAAAAGCTTCTTGGAGTAGGGTAAAATACTTCAATTATAAGGAAGTTCAGTATTAGGTTAATATTAAAAGCGTGCTTTTTCAATATTACAAGATTCTCAGGAGGAGAAAATCTTAACAAGTTAGCGGTATACTCCGCGATCGAGGAAGCAACTCTCATAATTTTATGGTGTAAGACAATGGAGTTAACCAGGGAAAAGATAAGAAGTTTATGTACTGAAGACTCTTTTCAGCGTGGCTTGAGTTATTTCGAGGAGGGAAGGGTTAAACATATTGATTTTTTCGCGGATAAGATTACAGCAGTGGTTCAGGGTACTGATAATTACAGGGTTACATTACGTTTTAACGGCGGTATCGAAGGGCATTGTACTTGTCCCTATGACTGGGGTGGCTACTGTAAACATATAGTAGCCACTTTGATTCATTACTCACAAAGATACGAGGAGCTAAAGGAATGGAAGGAGAGGGAGGAGAACAGAGTCAACCAAGTCCTGAACAAGGTAACTGCGCAGAAATTAAGGGAGTTCCTTTCCGCGGAGTTTGAGAAGGACCCAAGGATAAGGACTCGTTTCCTCATATATTTTACCGGGGAAGGGGAGGAGAAGAGTTTACTTGATTATAAGAGAGAGATAAATCAACTATATCGTGACGCGGCTGATAGATATGGGGTCATCGACTATGACAGAGAAGTCGACCTTTCTTATTTATGGGAAGTAGCGAAAAGTTACGTTGAGAAAGGGAATTTCCTTGAGGCCGCTAAAATTTTCCAAGCTTTGTCGGAAGCGATCGCTGAGAACATGGATATGGTGGACGATTACTGGGGGAATTACGGCGTTGAATTCGATGAAGCAGTTGAAAAGCTGGTGAAATGCTTAATGGAGGCTGGGTTGCGCCCTGACGAAAAGAGGACGTACATTGATTATTTTTTCCAGAAATTCATAGAAGGTGAACCGGACTATTTCCAGGGAAACTATGATCATGCACTGAGACAGATATGCACATCTATGAAAGACTTGAGTCACTTGAAGAGCCTATTTAGATCGTACCTTAAAGATCTTACAGATTATGAAAAGAACTGGGGGAAACATTATGATGCGAAGCAGCGGCTCCTTCTGTACATCTACGTCCTGGATAAATTAGATGAAGAGGAGGAACTCTATAATTTACTGGGGAGGTTCTACCGCAGAGACAGCGATATCTGCCTCTTATTTGCTGAAAGGTTACTGAGAGAAGGAGAATTATCCCGGTCAATGGAGGTCGCTGAAGAAGGGGTGAGGATCTTCCAGAACCGTACCGCGTCGAAGTTGAACAAATTCCTGACTGAACTTTACAAGGGCAGATGTCCAGGAAAATACAGAGTAAACCTGATGAATCTTTTTCTGCTGGAAAGGGACTGGGTTTTTTATGACGAGTTGAAGCGGATATCCTCAGAAGAGGAATGGTCTAGTATGGTCGAGAAGATCGTGGTTAATCTTTCAAATAGGGGGAGCATCAACGAAGTCTTACTCATAGATATTTACCTAAAAGAAGAAATGCGCGATGAAGCGCTCAGAGAGGTTCTGGCGACTGGAAACCTGAGTATTTTAGGCCGGTATCGTGATCTTCTCTCAGACGATAATCCCCAAGAGTACTTTAAGGCTTACAAAGCACTTCTCACCTCTTTTGCTGAAAGGAGGATGGGTAGGAGCCACTACAGAGAGGTTGTAACATTCCTGAAAGCAATGAGAAAGATTAAGGGTTTTGATAAGGAGTTCAGCAGGTTCGTGGAATCCTTGAAGGAAAAATACAGTAATAGACCAGCGTTCCTGGACGAATTGAAACAACTCAATGAAGCTTAGCTACTTCACCAAACTCCTTCTTTACTCACTCCTTGGGAGGTTTGTTCCGTATGGTAGCTAATTAAAGGGCAGCCCCTAATCGGACTTACATCCAAGATACCGGCGCTAGATTATAGGGGAAGGATTAAGAAATTCTGTGAAATTGTTAATGCCTCGGAACGGATTAAGCTGCATAAGAAGGGGAAAAGTAATTAACGTGACTGATCAAAACATGGCAGAGTAAGTTTTCTCATCTAAAAAGAGATGAAGGGACATGTAATAAGGTAATAGCCAACTATGACTGAAGATGGTAACAAGTTGTAATTACTATATATATGACCTCAAGAAGTGAGTTCTACTTAAAAAGAGCCCGCGATACACCCACCAGCGGTGATCTAACCCTCTTCGGAAAAGACGTTAAAAATCTTAGTGATAAGGAGTTATCCCGAATTAGGCTGGAAAATATCGGCTTCATATTCCAGGAGCATAACCTCCTCCCAGCCCTCACAGTAAGGGAGAACATGGAGCTATCCATGCGCCTCAAAGGAACTGATAAAAAAAGCGTAGCAAAAAAGTTAAAGACCTTCTAAACATCGTCGGTTTAAAAAACCTGGAGGACAGGTACCCATCCCAGCTTAGTAGAGGTCAAAGACAGAGGATAGCAGCGGTAAGATCCTTCGTAAACAACCCAAGATGACAGCTTCTAGGCAATAGCACTAGCAGGATATATGACAGAAAAC
>CAZLHX010000104.1:0-8914 GCA_964559475.1 uncultured Candidatus Bathyarchaeia archaeon
ACGCATCTTCGGTTTTCCAGTTACTTACACTAAGTGGATATATCGAATGCATTAATGCAAGGGTAATAATCCTTTAATTTATCTAGCCGACTGGTAATTCTAGTTTTTTATGGTTAAAGGTCTTTCTTGGTTTTATTTTTGGCTTTCTTTTTACTATCTGCATCATTTCATTTACTTCTGAAGACGTATTTTTGTAGATAACTTTTCTCTTACAAAGGCTATTCCTTAGCTCGTGACAGAAGGACCTTGAAGCAAAAATAATTCCCTGAAAGTCGATGATAATTTCAGCAATGGGAGGCGCCTTTTCTACCTCATCCAGCACCTTTCTTGCAGTATCTCTATGCCTAAGTGTATCCGTTTTCAACATTAGATAGAGATCAATTTTCATTCTTATTCCTCTTTCAGTTTTACATTGAGAGAGAATGTAACTCATTTAAATTTTAATAATTATGAAATGGAGCTCTTTAAGATAGAATATAAAAACTCTACAATAATCGACAAATAGAAAACATATTTTATCTATGATTTCATATCTTTTCTATTCTTTTTTTAACTTGAATACGTGGATGCATTCTTTGTCTCCTCTGCACCTCGCTGAAGGGATAGTCAGCTCCACGTCTGGTCTTATTATTGAGGCTAGTCCCTCCAGGAGGGGCCATGCGAAGTGCTCGTCTACCCACCTCCAGGGTATATTGTGGTTTAAAGCAGATCGCATTATGGCGCAGAAACCAGTATTACACAGGATCAAGTTACCCTCTTCGACTCTGGTGGTGTATTCACCATAAACATCCCTCAGTGCACAATCCAGTAGCTGGGATAGATCCCCCAAGCTTTCGCCCTGAATGTTCTCCCGCTCCCTAATCGACATTCCCATTCTCTGACCTATCTTGAATGCTTCCCTTCTTCCCAGACCAAGGTCCTCTTTGTACACCTGGTAGAACTCATGAGGAGAGTAAAGGCTCATAGACTAATCGTATAAAGGGGACTCCCTTATGGATTTGAGCTTTTCCAAAATACTGATCTTCCCATGCATATGTAAAATAACCTAAAAACACTAATTTTATCAAGGATCTAAATATTTTTAAAAACAAAAAACAATAAAACCTCATGCCAAAAAAGAAGTATAAGTATCATACTGTAAACCTACCAGTAGCATTGGCTGAAAAAATCGAGGAAGTAGTAGAAAGCGGAGACCATGGATACACTAGCATCCCAGACTTCGTCAAAGCAGCGGTACGAAGATACCTCAGAGAACTCGAATACTTAATCTAACAACATTTATCAAAAAAATATAAGTCCTATAGAATTAATGGTGATTGCATGCACCTTTATAAAAAATTCTTGTTATCTTAGCCTTTCAATTATTTGTCTTATGAGCTTACCTTCTCTGTGTCTTCTGGCATCCTGACGGACTGCTTCCAGGCCATCCTCTATATCTGCTAAGTATTGGTAATTTTCCAGAATCTTAGTTTTTATTTCCCTTTCACCGGGGTGAGTCTGATCCTTTAATAAGTACTGGATTCCACTGAAATCTATATCGGATTCCTCCACTTTCCTAAAAAATAGATGCGGATCATAATTAGATCTGGAGTTCCAGAATTTAATGACTGCAAGTTGCTTCACCATATCCCTATTATATGGTCTCTCAGTGAATTGATAAAGGTCAAAAAAGTCTCTACTAGTGCCTCTTTGGTAGGTTGCACGTATCTTCTCTGATAGAACTTCCTCTAAGGTCATGCAGGGTACAGAGAAGGGGTTGAACCCGGTGTACTTGAAATACACCTCGTCCTTGATAGCCCTATCCACTGGCGGGAGAACAGGATCTTCCCTGAGGCTTACCTCAATCTTGAATGAGCCGGAGTTCCATTCGTGCCCATACTCGATATCACAGGCGAAGGATCTACCCCACTCAGCCCTAACGTCTCTTGCTTCAAGCGTGAACCCATAACTTTTCGCTTCTCTTATGAAGTTATCAAAATTGTACCTGAAGCTAGCGAGATCGTAACCAATCAAAGTGAAGTCAAGGTCCTCCGAGAACCTGCCTACATTTCCCAGGTATATTTTCCTCAGGCACGTCCCTCCCTTGAACACCAGGCTCTGGATTATGCCGTTTTCCTTCATCATTTTCAGTATATAGGTCAGCACCACATCTCTCTCTGCGACAGATCTATCAACGCCACTACCTGACGCATAAAGGTCAACATATCGAACCTCTATCATATAATCACTTAACCTCAACTTCATCCAGTAGATTTTCGACCTCAAAGTTCTCCACTATGTGCCACCTAGAGTTGACGGAGCCACTGCGCCCATGTTTGCCAACGGGTCCCAGGAAGGTATTTGAGACGTTATCGGGGACCAGATCCTCTATAGCCTCTAACAAGTCGTCATTAATTTCTACGTAACCTCTACAGTCTAAGAAATCTGTCATGTATCCTAGCCTCTGGATCACGGTTTGAGAGCCAAACCTAGCCACGTAGTCTAACAGTCTTCCATTATCCAGGCCCTTTCTATATGCGGTGGATACCACTTCTGCCACCTGTGCTGCCCCTCCACAGTATTCCGGCTTATCAAGGGAGTCCAGGACCGCCTTCTCAGGCTCTGCTACAAAAATCTCGCAGCCATCTAATATTCTTCTCTCATACCCGAAGAACTTCTCCTCAACCAGCTTTACGAACCTGTAAACTGTGTTTTTCCACCTGAAACTTCTCTTAGTCTTGGTTGTGCAGATGTAGGTTATGGGAGAGAACTGCGACGTGTATCCATGGAAACGGTTAGCCGTCTGGTAGCCGTAGTAGTATGGCTCAACGAGCACGCTGCCCACAGCCAGGGAGTTCATGGGAGGATATCTCTCATCGTAGCCATACTCGAGAGGGATGTACAGGTATCTGCCCCGTTTTATCCTTTCTAGGTACTCCTTCTTCTCAAGCCTCTCCAGTATCTTGCTCGCATAACTCCTATCATAGCCTAAGTGATCTGAGAGATCATCGACATCAACTATGCAACATTTTTTCCTGTTAACGTAGGCAAGAGCTTCAGACTCAACTGGGGTAAGTACGTTCCTTAACTCCCTGAAGCTGAAGTCAGGTATACTTCCATCATCACTTAACTCACTGATCAGCCTAACCTCAACACCAAAACTGGTGAGGATACCTCTTACTTCCTCACTTATCTCGGGTAGTATCACAATAAACCGTATATGACTTACTTCCTCCAGGTTGGATAAGACAGAGTAATGATTCAATAACCTGCCAGTTTCCCTAACTCTGAGACCACCAGTCTTGATCTCGACGAACACATCAACAAGATCCTTATCCTTGAGGTGTAAGTCCACCGCTAACCTATCTGATAAAACTTCATTACTGCTGACTAGAGTCATACCGGGGAATACCTTATCCAGGTTGTTGATTATCCAGGTCTTAACTGCTTGTTCTTCCACGATCAAGTAAAAACCAACACCAATATAAAAACTTTGTAATAATAGACAAAATAATAATAATTTTTGTCTATAAATACATAAATTTTCAATAAATTCAGGGTTATAGTGCATTTATAATATTACTATGAGGTTTTATGTTTACCGTTGTTTCCTCCTGTACTCCTCACAGGCACGCCTGATCTCCGTGGGCTCTAAGCCCTTCATGGAGCGAAGGGTCTTAATTCTCTCCTCAGCTGAGTCCCCTAGAACCCTTTGAAGCACCCTTAACGATTTGTCTAGGGCATCTCTCTGAAGCTCCACAAGCTCAATAGTCTCAGGTGTTTCCTGCGAGGCTCTGGCTGCGAGGATCACAGCATCGCATCTGCTACAGTACTTGGGCCTATGCCTGTCCGACTCAGGGTTCACCTTCGTGGCTGAACCACACTCCCTACACCTCACCTGAACGAGTCTCCTGGGTTCCTTACGAGCTTTTTTACTCACTTTACCAGTCTCCAGTAACCACCCAAACAGTAAACTGTTCCATCCTGCTCAAGGAGTCTTAGCATTTTTCCTAATTCCTCTACTTCCACTTTCACGGGGAACCTGTCAGCTAGATCAGTGCATGATGCTTTTCCGGCTCTCCTGAGCTCCTGTACTATCCAATCCAGTCTTTCCTCTAGTGAAGGAAGTGAAGTTACCTCTGAGGGGGGTACCTCCTCCACCTTATACTGCCTGCACAGCCTCTCCACCAGCTCACTATCGTAAATATACCCAGCCTTACCTCCCGTTATCCTCCTGCTCTGAAACCCAAGGGACTTTATGACGCGCCCCACAGAGGTCGGAGCCCAGTCGTGCCCAAACTCAGTGTTAAAGTACTCCGTCACCCAGGAGGTTGCCAGCTTCCCCGACTGCAGCCTGTCCCTGCAAGCCATCATCGAGTACAAGACCTGAGCCTCAGGGCTGGCAGCCTCCTCCTCAACCGTCTGCAAGTGGCTCTCCACAGCGTAGTCAATGATATTCTGCCTAGCATCCATTGTCTCCGCCAGCTTCATCAAGGGAGCGTAGAGCTCCACTATCCTGCTGTTATCCACCCCGTGAAGTCCAGAGGGGGGCTCCAGGTAAACTTCACTAACTTCACTTCCTTCACTAACTTCACTCGCCAGGGTCTCCAGGTCGTGGAGCCTGTAGAACCTCCACATGAGGAGCCTGCACCTGAGCCTCTTAGCCCTCCATCTATCCAGCAGAAAGTTCACGGGACGGGTGTTCCTCTGCATAACTATTGGGATACACCGGGACTCCAGGGTGTCCTTGAGGAGCCTGGTTCCGGCTAAAGCCTTGGGTCCGAAGACCTCGAAGCCCCGGATGATAATCTCACCGTTATCAGCCGTCTCGCACCTGAAGACGTGCTGACCCCTCCGATACCCGGCGTTCAGTACGTGCTGTATGGCCTGTCTCTGATCGTTACCGTATATCTCCGTCTCGTCTAGTAGGTAGGTGATGTGGTACTTCTGGATGAGCCTGTACAGGGCTGCTTCTGTTACCGAGGGGCTGAGGGTCCCACGGTAGCACAGGTGCTGCAGGACCTCCAGGGCTCGGGTCTTTCCGACGTTCTTGGTGCCGTAGAAGCGCAGGTAGGGAGCGGTGTTGAAAGCTTCGGGTATCCATGTTAGGAATATCCACGCGGTGACCACGTCGTAGAGTCTCTCATCTGGTAGCTCAACGTGGTCGTAGAGGAAGCTGTAGACGTCTTCCCATAGGTTCATACCCGGCTGCTGGACTTCCCCGGCTAGGGGCCAGGGAGCGGGATCCATGGGCACGTAGTTTATGATTTGGTTCTCGTTCTGCTCTCCTGGGTGGAAGTGGTCGTAGGCTATGGACTCCATCTTCCTGAGCTCGCTGGGCGGGTAGAAGAAAACGTAGAGGCTGCCCTCATTGTTCTCGATCTGCTCCCAGTACCTTTCGCCAGGGTAGGGTACCCGGATTATCCTGGGCTCCTTAGTCTTCTGCACTGGGAGCCCCTCTCACTTTCTTTGGATCTCCCAGGTATTCGTCTCAAGGTCGTACCTGGCTCCGAACTCTTCCAGGACCGTGTTTATCTTGTTGAAGTCGTCCCGGCTTATTCCTATGGAGTGCTGCACGTAAACTACGTGGTTGAAGTCGCTGACCTGCAGGATATCCTGGTACCTGATGGGCAACTCCTCTGATATAGCCCGCTTGACCTCAAGGTAGATATCAGAACTCGCAGAGGGCTTATTGGAACCCTGTTTTCTCCCGTTTTTCACATTGCTCTGTGAGGCTGCTTTTCTTCTGGGCTCATGGTTCTCTTCCTTGAACTGCTCGTACATCTCCACGAGGAAACGCTCCGGGATGATTGCCCTGATGGCGTTCCTCTGGGCCTTGGAGACTGCCTTGGTGTAAGCGAACCTGTCAGGCTTCTCCCCGCCCCGGGTACTCATAATCTTAGGCTGAGTGGCTGTCCCTAGGAGGCTGGCACCCCTCTTGGTGTCAGTAGCCTTCATCACGGCGATGAAGCTGTCCTCAGTCTCATCCACCCGGACGTACTCGATGTCTATGCCGCCGTACTGGCGGGCTATCTCCTTGGTTCCCACCCAGCTGATCCCAGTCACCATCCTACCGTCAAGGGGGAAGCTGTAGAACATCTCAGTTATGATATTGCCCTTGATCTCCGCCAGTATCTGCTCCTCGTCCCTCCGATCAAGTAGCTCGTACTCCTCAGGACTCTTACTGGTTAGAGTCAACCATTATCACCTCCACGGGTTCTATTTTTTCGCATACTCCATCATCATAGAACGGGCAGACAGTTCCATCACTGATGCAGTTCTCCTTGAACTCCTCCGGGCACTCAGTCTCTGGTTTTTTATACCTGGTGACAAGGTACTCTCCTTCTCCCAAGTGATCCATTACAGCGGGTATGTCCTGGTCCTGGAGCTGAGTCACCAGTTTCCTTGCTTCGTGGGGATGATTGAATAGCTGACTGGACTCCTCCACTATCAGGATCTTCTTCCAGTCACTGACTGGAAAGCACTCGCTGCATGATGGGTTGAAGAAACGTCTCTGTCTGGCACGAAGCTTATTTGTTTCAGAGCCTAGCGTAATGACTGATCCACATATCCGGCACTTATTATAGAGAGGATACTTTTTCCTCTTGGGAGCCATTAATAGTCCTCCTCAGAGTTTCTTATTTTTCTATGATTATGGTATTTGTAGCCACGGACGTCTTTTATCACATAGGACATGCCATGTCTTGTGGCTTCGCTTCTGCTGAGATAGAATCCGTTTATTATGTAGTCAAACTTCTCAAGGTATTTGGTTGGTATCGCGACCCATATCTTGGTCAGGTCCCGGTTTTTATCCTTGACCATATCTACAATGTTTAAACCACATCAACAGTTAAAAAAACCTGATACCATATTAAATATATGCTAGAATATATCATAAATGTATATTTTAACCAAAAAATGAAGGGTTAAATTGTTACGATCAACCCAAAAAGGCTAGATTCTTCACATTTTCCTTTACAAAATTAAATAAATTATAAAATTATGATTAAAAATACCTGAAATTTTATGCCTGAAATGGATTACATTTAGGAGTCTCTCAGCTACATAAACTTACAGAAGCCTTAAACGGAAAATAATCGCAATTCTCTTATGAATGGGTAAGAAAAGATGTATATCTTTATACAGATGAATTTTATGGAGACAACCCATCGAAGGACAGCAGACCATGAGTAAAGTGGTATAGTGTATGAGCCTTAAACGAGTACTCTTAACGGTACCCGAGAAACTCCTAGAGCACTTTGACAGAAAGATAAAGGGTGCTTACACGAGCAGAAATGAGGCTATACGGGCTAGCATGAAGCTGCTACTAGAGGAAATGGAGAAAACCTGAGACGGCCCCACATTTTTTTCAAGCCTTCTGTTAATAACCCATAAAAACCCCGGTGATTTATTCAGGTTTATTGTAAATTATTAGTGGATAAAACTCAGCTTTTTACTGAATAGAATATATTGGAGCATATATTGAGTGGTGTATCTGCATTTATCAACTTAATTTGGCACTAGTAGTACAGCAAGATGGGACCTGACCAGGAACTAAGACGATTCACTTTCAGGACGCAGAGAAAAAGATCAAGACCTGTGATTTTATGATCGAGGATATTCAAAAATTTAAAGTTTCTTCAATAATAGAATGTCCTCAATGTAGTAATGATAAAATTTGGAAGGATGGTTTCAGACGTACTGGTTCCGGTAAAATTCAACGTTTCATGTGTAAGGAATGCGGATATAGATTTAGTGATGTAAAAAGTTCAAATATCTCTGGGTCTGACTATGACCGTCAAATAGGCGACAACCATAAGGAGTCGAAAAATTTGACCGTAGCAACGGAAAACCAGGCTACGGGGGAAATCTCAGAAAATGACAAACTCTTAACAGAATTTATCTTTTATCTGAAAAAACGTGGAAATAAAGATAATACTATTGAAAGAAGAATACGATACTTAAAATCACTAATAAAAAGCGGATACGATCTTACAGAACCTGAGAGCATCAAAGAGGGAATCTCAGAAAAAAGATGGGTAGGCAAAAGCAAGAACAACACAGCAGACACCTACACACTATTCCTTAAAATGATAGGAAAAACCTGGGAAAAACCACACTACCAAGAAATAAGAAAACTACCATTTATTCCTACAGAATCCGAAATAGATCAACTAATAACAGCATGCGGGCCTAAAACATCAGTATTCCTTCAAACGATGAAAGAAACAGCAATGAGACCAGGGGAAACTGCCAGATTAACTTGGAATGATATAGACTTCGTATCAAAAACAGTCAAGGTTACACCAGAAAAAGGGAGCAATCCAAGGATCTTTCCAATATCTGATAAACTTCTAGGAATGTACGAAAACATTAGAAAAATGGATTACATAAAAGATCCAGAGAGAATATTCCAAAGACACCTCAGGCACATCAGAAGGAACTACCAGAGATCTAAAGTAAGATTAGCTGAAAAGGTACAGAATCCTAGATTAAGCAAGATAATGCTGAAAACCTTCAGGACCTGGAAGGCTACAACTCTGTATCATCAAACCAAAGATCCTTGGTATGTTATGGATTTTCTAGGACACACAAGTCTTCAGCATACCCGGAAATATGTTCAATTAGAGAAGGCAATCTACCATAATCATAATGATGACTTTCTCTGTAAGGTATCAAAGACACCGGATGAAGCAAAGGAATTGATAGAGTTAGGTTTTGAGTTTGTCAACGAGATCAATGGATCTTTCCTTTACAGGAAACGGAAATAGAAACAGGGTCCGGTTCAATAAAAAACGGGCTCGGTGGGATTCGAACCCACGACCTCCGGTTCCGCAGACCGAAATCATATCCAGACTAGACTACGAGCCCATCCAGATTATATAGTTCCTCTAAATAAATGTACTTGAGTTACGGGTTGATGTAATCGTACTTT
>CAZLHX010000105.1:0-8704 GCA_964559475.1 uncultured Candidatus Bathyarchaeia archaeon
TTTTTCATTTTAGATGGCAAATTTTTAGTTGAAACCATAAACTCTAGGCTTTAATAGTTAACACAACATCTAAAACTCGGCATAGTTATTCGTGTGCTATGAATAAAGATAACTTAGACTTGATCCTTTTAGGTGTGGCACATAGTCTTAATCATAGTCTTTTTCTAGTTCTGCCTCCTCTGCTTGAGAAGATCACCCAAGATCTAGGGACAACATTAAGTGTAATAGGATTGATTTCAACTATTACGTTTCTCACCTATGGAGCTGGTGCTATGGTCGGAGGTCCCCTATCCGATAAACTTGGGAGCCTAAAGGTGGCGAGAATAAGCACTGGTCTAGGCGGACTGATGGCTTTAATATTTCTTATAGCCAATAATGCTTTCCTTTTTGGTCTAGGGATGTTTATGATGGCTCTATGGGCCAGTTTCTATCACCCCACAGCGAATGGGTTAATCGCCAAGGCGTTCCCTGAAAACACTGGGGGTGCCATGGGGATCCATAACGCTGCCGGAAACCTAGGCCAGGTCTTGACTCCCACGATAGCGTACTTTATCGGGGTGCTATTTAACTGGCGACTAAGTTTCGTCTTCTTCGGAGTACTATCCATAGTCACCGCTTGGATGCTTGATCGAATAGACGTGGAGGAAGGAGAAATAGAGGAGAGGGAGTTAACATATTTTCAGTTCATCAAGATCCCAAATCTTTGGATAATACTATTTTACAACGTCCTCGTAGGCTTCCTCTTCAGGTCAGTGGACCTATTCTTTCCAACTTTTCTAAGCAAGGAAAGAGGGCTGACGGGAGGATTAGCGGCAATAGCAAATAGTATGATCCTTCTAACAGGGGTCGTTGGGCAGATCTTCGGAGGCAGGGGATCGGATAGATTTGGGAAGACGAGGACGCTCATAGTTGCTACCTCTGGAATCTTATTTAGCTTACTTATGCTAATGATTGTGCCAATTAACCGGTTAGGAGTGATTATTTTCATCTTAATGTATGGCGTTAGCATGTTCGGTCATCAACCCATTGTTACCAGTATGGTTAGCTTACTCTGCCCGCGAAGTATGATGGGCTTATCATATGGGTTTATGTTCTTTAGCGCCTTCGGAGTCGGGAGCCTATCCACCACAATTACAGGTTACTTAGCCGAAGCATACAGTCTATCGGCAGCTTTCTGGTTAAATACAGGTATAGCTGGAGTATTATTAATTGTAAGCTTGTTCTTATGGATGAGGTATAAAGATCAGGCCCTGGTTAGGTAAGCAAGAATACCTGTAATCGTCTTGCTGTCTTCGATAACATTACCCTCAATCATTCCTAATACCTCGTTAAAACTGTGTCTCTCAATGTTGATTATCTCATCATCCTGGGGATCAGCACCGACACGAGTCAAACCCTCAGCCAAGTAGATATGGATCTTCTCACTGCTATATCCTGGAGTCATGTAACAGCTCAGAAGCTTACTCCAGCTCGACGCAGCGTACCCTGTTTCCTCTGTTAACTCGCGGGCCGCACAGATCTGAGGGCTCTCCCCTTCCTCAAGTGTGCCCGCAGGAATCTCAAGAAGTTCCTTGCCAGCCGGATACCTGTACTGTCGTATTAATATGAGATCATCATCGATTATCGGAATTATAGCGACTGATCCAGGATGATCAATCATATCTCTGACTATTTCTTTTCCGTTACTCATGAGTACCCTGTCCGTCTTAAAACTGAAGTAACTACCCTTATGGTGAATATCGCTGCTGATAATATTCTCTATTGTCATAGTTAGTACCTGCTCTTACCACAATAACCTTCAGTGATTTCAAAAAGATTCTTTAAACCCCTTCTACCTACTGCACCCTCGATCTGCTCCTGTGCTAACTCTAAGACCTCTCCTTCATCAACGTCTATTACAAATCTGTTTTCCATTAGTACCTCTCCATCAACTATCATTGTGCAAATCCTTTAACTATCATAAAATAATATTTATGAAGCTAGATAATTCTAGTAGCTTGAGGCTCAAGCTTGACCAATATATTAATTTCTTTATATGTTTTAATATACTATTTATAATATGGTAAAATCATGGTTGATCTTTTAATTAAAAACGGTATAATCGTGTCAATGAACCCGTCGAGGGAGATTATTGAGAATGGGACAATAGTCATTGATGGTAATACTATTTTAGAAGTTGGTTTGACGGATATTCTTTCCGATAAATATCAGGCTGATAAGATTATTGACGCTTCTAAGATGGTAGTAATGCCGGGTTTGTTTGATGGGCATGGTCATGCTGGACATAGCCTGTTAAAGAGCCTTGGGATGCATAATGATACCTGGTATCAAGCCTGTGAATTGATCTATTCCCAGGCATCTAGTGTTGATTTCTGGAAGGCTGACGCCCTTCTTACAAATCTGGAGAGGTTGAGGTTTGGAACTACGTGTGGGGTATCTTTTCTAGGTGGTGGTGATAGTGTGATGAGGGTTGATGACCCAGTTTTCGCTAATGTTCAATGTGATGCTGCCGAGATGATTGGTGTCAGAACCTTCCTCGCGGTTGGGCCAAGAAGACCGCCATACCCTAAAAAGTACTCAAGGTGGGTCGGAGGATCAAGGCGAGACTATATGGTGGAGTTTGATGATATGATAAGTAATACCAGGAAGATCATCGAGGAAAACCATGGGAGAAATAATGGAAGAATAAACATCGCTGTGATGTTCCCGACTCCACACCCTGAAGCTAAACCAATAATGGGTGCCAACCTTGAAGATCTTAAAGAACAGTCTCAGGAGGTTTACCAAGTGTCCCGTGAAAATGATATTATGTTTACCCAGGATGGGCATACCCGGGGTACTGTAAAATTCTGTGTAGAGGAACTTGGGATTCTTGGCTCCAACTCTCTACTTAGCCATTCAACAGATCTGACAGCGGAGGAGATTCAGATCTGTAAAGATATGGGCATATGCATAGCTCATAATCCTAGTGCGGTCGCTAGCATACATAGAAGATGCCCTGTTCCCGAGCTAATAGACGCTGGTGTTAAGATAGCCTTGGGGTCTGACGCGGCGGGCCCAGATAGAAGTTACGATATGTTTAGGCATATGTTTCAATCAATGCGATATCACAGAAGACACTACAGGGATGCCAAGATTCTTCCTCCTGGAAAGGTTCTCGAGATGTGCACAATAGAGGCAGCGGAGGCTTTCGGAATAGCAGATTACACTGGAAGCCTAGAGGCAGGGAAGAAGGCTGATATTATCCTCGTTGACATGAGGAAACCTCACCTCCACCCCCTGAATATGCCCACAGATAAGATTACCTACTTTGCAAATGGAAACGACGTCGATACAGTCATAGTTGATGGACAGGTACTAATGGAGAATAAGAGAGTGAAACATGTAAATGAAGAAGAGATACTTGAAAGTGCCAACGAGCAAATAGAACTAGCAATTCAAAGAAGTGGCTTAGACAAGCTATATGAATTGACTGATCACTACTGGGGACACAGCAGATACTAACTTCGATGTTTAGCACAAGACTGGGGGTACCCACCTATAATTTTATTCCATTAGTATCCGTTATAGATTTTTAAATTAAAATAAGAGGTGAATGCATGCATGGTTTTGAGGAGAACCTTAAGGAGTACATTCTTATAACGCCCGTTCAATGCGTGAAAGCATTATTATTCAAAGGATCCAGTAACTTTCCCCCAACAATTTCGCCTCATAAACCCTGTTAAATTAATTTTTATTAATTAACTGTTCCCCAATTTTAGTTTATCCCACCTATTTACTATCTTCTCCAAGAGCAAAGGCTGCGTATCATAAAACTCGGTTACCATACCCTTACTAAAAAACACCCTGATGAGAAAACTTTTTTCAAGTCTCGTCATCCCCGACATCCCGTATTCAGGTTTCCTCGGAAGCAGATCCCCATACTCTCGGTAAAAAGCTTCTATCCCAGCCAGAATACATTCTTCAACTATAGTCTTATTAGAAATCTTTTCCGAGTGAGGGAAACCAACCTCAAAAGAGTAATCCAGCATATCATCCTTAGATGTATAATTGATAATATTGCTGTCCAAAACTTTTCTATTGGGGATCTCAACAAGATTATATTTATTATCATAAATCTCTGTATAGTTAACCGTGATCTCCCTCACCTCTCCCTCAATACCTCCAATATTAACATAATCCTTTATTGAGAAAGGTCTGGATATCATCAGGTAAAACCCGGCGAGGAAATTTCCAAGGGTCTGGGTTGAAGCAAAACCAATTGCCGCTCCTGCTAGAGCAGATAACCCGAAAAGCCAGTCCAAGCCTAAGCCCATGTACTGGAGTAATGCAACAACTCCCGCGAATACAACTAGTACTCTAATAATCAGTTTGAGAATATTTGTTACGTGTTCGCTCAAGCTGATGCGCTTAGAGTAACGGGATACACCCCTTCTTAATGCATAATCTACAAGAATCGTTACTAGTATTATGCTTATGGTTACTAGGAAACGGACCAAGTTCTGGTAAGTGAAAAACTGTGTCAACTCTAACCCGACGCATGATAGCATATTGTCATCAATTATTAGGAACACTGCATATTAAAATTAGGTTCAATCGTATGCATGTTCCGATAAGAAGAATATGATCTGTATCAATCTTAAAATGACAGGCATAAATCAGCTTGGAATTAAACTGGTTCACTATAAAATGAATTCAGGAAGTACCCGAATAGGAAAGCAAGGGCTCCAAAGAAAGCTATACGGCTAGTCTTTGGATATCCATCAGAAACCCCTGAACCGACGCCCAGAAAAGAACTAGATATAAATTGGATCTTAAAAAGGATGAAACTTGATTAAATAGATATACTGCCAGATATAGCCGAACGTATAATTATAATAAACTGTTTTACCTAGGGTTATAGCTGATTTAACGCTTATTAGTGTAAAGAGAGCCTAGAAATAGGATCCTTCAGATGGAGACCAAGAACTGGCACGCTCTGGAAGTAGATGAGGTATTTGAGGCTCTCGAATCCACTCGCAAGGGAATAACAGATGAAGAAGCAGAGAAAAGACTTGAGATCTACGGGCCCAACGAGTTACGGGAAGAAGATAAACGAAGATGGTATCACCTGCTATTTGAGCAGTTCACAAGCATCCTCGTAATCATACTCATCATCGCCGCCATCGTCTCCGCGTACATGGCAAACCTAGAAGGAGAGCCAATGACGGACGCATGGGTCATACTCATCATCGTAATCCTCAACGGCATACTGGGCTTTGTCCAAGAGTACCGGGCTGAGCAAGCAGTAGAAGCACTGAAAGCCATGGTATCCCCCCAAGTTCTTGTATTAAGGGCAGGCAAAGAGAAGAACATAGACTCCAAGGAACTTGTACCTGGCGACGTAATACTGCTAGAAGCAGGAAACCGTGTCCCCGCAGACGGGAGGCTGATCGAAGCAGCCAACCTCGAGATAGATGAGGCAGCCCTGACAGGCGAGTCAAGGCCAGTCTCTAAAAGGCTAGGAGTCGTTGAAGCAGACTCTGGGGTCGGTGACCGTAAGAACATAGTCTTCATGGGCACGGTCATCACCAACGGCCGGGCCGTTGCCCTTATTACGGAGACCGGTATGGAAAGCCAGTTCGGAACCATCGCCGGCATGGTTCAAGCTATAGACGTAGAGGAGCCGCCACTGCGCAGGAAAATGGAGAGACTGGGCACCCAGCTAGTTAAAATAAGTTTAGCACTAACCGTCTTTGTCTTCCTGGTTTTATGGTTTGTCCATGAGAGCACCCTTGAGAAC
This sequence comes from uncultured Candidatus Bathyarchaeia archaeon, assembly GCA_964559475.1. GTDB lineage: Archaea > Thermoproteota > Bathyarchaeia > TCS64 > TCS64 > RBG-16-57-9. Next base: position 5,783 of record CAZLHX010000105.1, read on the forward strand.
GTGTTTATGACGAGCATAAGCTTGGCCGTATCAGCAATACCCGAAGGATTGCCCGCCGTCTTAACCATTACTCTAGCCCTTGGAACAGCCAGAATGGCTAAACAGAACGCCATAGTGAGAAGACTCGCCAGCGTGGAGACCTTGGGAAGCACAACGGTGATATGCAGCGACAAGACGGGGACATTAACCCGGAACGAGATGACCGTTACTAGGCTCAACGCAGATGACGAGATGATAGAAGTAACGGGAGTAGGCTATGCCCCGGAGGGGGAGTTCCAGGTAAAGGGCAAAAAGTTTGAACCCAGAAGAAATGATCAAGTTGAACTATTACTAAAAATCGGGGCCCTCAACAATGACTCTCATATACAAGAAAACAATGGGACCTGGGTATGTTTCGGGGACCCGACAGAGGGAGCGCTGGTAACCTCAGCCTCAAAAGCAGGACTGGGTAAAAAAGAGCTTGAGGAAAAATATCCTAGGGTGGCCGAGGTACCCTTTGACCCAACTAGGAAAAGAATGACCACGATCCACCGAACCCCGGAAGGAGAACTGATGGCCTATGTAAAAGGAGCTCCCGAGATACTGCTAGATCTCAGCACTCACATAATGGATGATAGGGTCCGGGTGATAACCGAGAAGGACCTAAGGGAAAAACAAGAAATAATGAAGAAAATGGCAGCAGACGCTCTAAGAGTTCTCGGTATGGCTTACAGGGTTCTCCCGGATAATTATGACCTAAGCAACCTGCAGTCAGAGGAAGTGGAGAAAGACTTGGTCTTCGTCGGGATGCAGGGTATGATTGACCCCGCCAGGGAGGAGGTACCGGATGCTATCGAGGTTGCTAGGTTAGCGGGGATAAGATCTGTGATGGTCACCGGGGACCACCGGATCACGGCGGTTGCCATCGCAAAGCAGATTGGGATCCTGGAAGAGGAGACAGAGGAAGCTGTACTTGAGGGCTGGGAGATCGAGGCCATGACCGAAGAGGAGCTGGATGCTGAGATAGAGAAGGTCCGCGTATGTGCCCGCGTTAGCCCGGAGCACAAGATGAGGATCGCCCAAAGCTTGAAGAGATTCGGTCACATAGTAGCGATGACGGGGGACGGGGTGAACGACGCTCCCGCATTAAAGACAGCTGACATCGGTGTGGCTATGGGTATCAAAGGCACAGACGTCACAAAGGAAGCTAGTGATATGATCCTTGAGGACGATAACTTCGCCACCATTGTGAGGGCTATTGAGGGAGGCAGGGAGATATACAATAACATCACAAAGTATATCAGGCTGATGCTGGCCGCAAACTTTGACGAGTTCATCGAGATAACCGTAACAGCGGTACTTGGCTTACCTGTACCCTTCCTTCCGATACATGTGCTATGGATAAACCTGGTTACAGATGGATTGCCGGCTGTCGCTTTGAGCATAGATCCACCTGATCCTGACTTGATGAGGTACCCTCCCCGTGACCCCAAGGAAGATATTCTGAGACGGTTCTGGAGATTCATACTATTCGCAGCATTGGTTGACTTTATAAGCGACTTTATTCCCTTCTTCTACACGTACGTTTCTACTCTAGCAAACACAGGTGACCCTGAACTGGCGGCTGCCACAGCTAGAACAGTGGCCTTCACCAGCATAGTTTTCTTTGAGTTCTTCTTGGCTTACCAGTGTAGGAGTGAGACTAAGCACATATTCCAGCTGGGATGGGAGGGGTTAACCGCAAACAAGATGCTTTTTGTCTCCGTAGTTATAGGGGTAGCACTGCAATTCCTATTATTGTATACTCCCTTCCTTAACGATATCTTCCACGTTGTGCCTCTTACAGCGTTCCAGTTATCCCTTTGCCTCATTGGAAGCTTCACTGCGTTCCTGATTATTCCCCAGCGGCTAATCCCAAAAAGAGTATACATAGAGCACAAAAGAGATTTAGTCAAATAAATTGAGAGCTAGTTTGATATAATATTCTTAACGCCGTATTACGGGCTGTTTGATGTATACTTAACCTATTTGGTACTCTAATTTTAGATCTAAACGATAAAATGTGAAATATACTTGTTAGCTACTTTGAACTACTAGTAGCTACATTATCTAGTAGAAGATCATAGAATAGTGCATGAAACGGTAACACAGGATGTAAATTTAATTACCAGCGTTCCAAACAAGGCATCGCATGAGCAATAGATGGCTTAACAACAGGAAAGTGATTATTAACGGTTTCTTACAGTATTTTTTATCGCCAATTAGCACTGTGGTGACGAGTAATATATCCCTAATATTTTCTAAAAGGCTGGTTTTTTCATCCAATACTGTAATGGCTAGTATAGTAAACATCAGTATATACCCCATCAGCCTTATCTGAAAACGGTTCACTATATAAGTAACTCCAAAAAGTACCCTATCAGGAAAGCAAGGGCTCCAAAGAAGGCCATACGGATGCCCTTCAAGAAGGGATTTCTTTTACCATTATTCCCCATAATAGTCCCCACTAAGGTCAGAGTACATAGAGATAGACCTATGCTAACCCAACCTGCTAGCCCTACCTCAAGCAGGCCCGCCTTCGCCAAGATGAAAGGAGTCAAAGTGATAAGGCAGGAGAACTGCGGCGTCGCGAACATAACGATAGAAGCTAACAAGGCGTTCCTCCCCACGGCTTGGGTATGGATAGTGTTCTCAAGCTCGGTGAGCATAGCCTTCTCTAGCTCCTCGATGTTTCTCTCTCCCTCAAGGCTCTCCGCCTCGTAAACGCTAACACTAGAAGATATGCCAAGGGCGACGCTGCTACTCACAAGCGTGAGAATAATTAGCCTGATATCCGGGTTAGACACGAAAGCTGACCCCGATACAACCCCCAGCAGGGTAAAGGTCGCGTCAAAAATGGTGTTTATAAAGAACTTTCTGATACTTGGACCGATCTCTAAATTT
>CAZLHX010000106.1:0-8704 GCA_964559475.1 uncultured Candidatus Bathyarchaeia archaeon
GGCTAGCTTGTTCTGCTTAACTTTGATATCCTTGCAAGGTACCTCCTCACCCAGTAACCTCGCACCCTCTACAAACATATCAGAAAACAGGTAGACTAAACCTGAAATTGTTAATGACATAATACCTTTCCAATAACAGCAGGAAAAATTCTATTAAAAGGATTATTGATCCAAAAATAAAGCGGTTTTCTAAACATGAATTCTACTATGTGTCCATTAGATAACCGCACCTGTATGGAGTATCCTCGAAGCTCTTAGAAAACGTTTAGATAGAGTTTGTAAGGGTTAAAGATCTTTAATTAAGTATCCCAGATCCAGGCTTTTGAGAGTCTCTGGAAGAGGCTCGCTTGTCTCTTCATCCCATCCCATCAGCCTGTAATAGTTCCTCAGCATGGGTTCCAAAACAGGCTTGATTCCTATGCCCTTATTAGGACCATCAACTGGTGTAGACCCATAGCGTTCAGAGGGTGCATCAAGCTCCCTATCAATTCCCGCCCTAAGGTTGAAGACCTTCATGAGGTTTACAGCTCTTAGCCCAACATTATTGGCCTCCTCTTCCAAGTAATCCCAACCGGTAACAGCGTTCAGAGTATCAGTGAACAAAGTCAAGTCAAGTCCTGTGGGGAACCTACAGTTACCAAGAGAGTCATTAAGCAGCATAACACCCTTGGTAAGAGCCTCCCCGTCGGAGACTTCATCAGGGTGACCCGCCCAGGAGGAAAATGGTGGCTGCCCGGATATACTGACATGGTTCTCCAGGGTCCCAGTGTTCGAGACTATGGTATCGAACATCTCACCCCACCTAGTCCGATGGTCGTGCCCCCTTGGGGCGTTCCCCTTCAGCGTGTATATCGCTGCCTTAGCTGCCTCTCCTCCGATTTCCTGTGACGCCCTCATAATGCCCTCAGCGAGGAGGTCACCGATACCCTCACGGTATGCGATCATGTACATCATATCCCGGGCAGCATTCACGTTACCCCAGCTCATCTCTAAGCCGTTTAGCTGATCCCTCGTCAATAGTCCTCTCTCGTAGCACTCCATCAGCCAACCGATCATCCAGCCCATCTCGTTATTATCAAATCCAAGCCGGTCACACACACCGCTGAGCATAGCAGCTGAGTCAACGTCCCTGTTGTCGATCTGGGGACCCCAGGCGGCTAATTGCTCGTACTCAGGCTCCTCGACCTCCATCCCCGCGTATGGTCCATCCGGGATGGTCATCATGGTGCTGTGAGTAGCGGGACAAGCCCAGCAGGGATTCGGCCTAGGATCATAACGTTCACGTATGTTTGAACCCTTAAACCTCTCCAACTCCTCTTCGGAGATATTCCATATGTTCGTCGTGTAGTTCTTGACGGGCAGCACCCCCTGTCCACTCTTCTGAAGATCATACACCGACCCTATGGTTCCCATCAGCTTCGATGCCTTCTCCCTGACTTGGTTGGCGAGCTGGTTAAACCTCTCAGGATACTTTACTGGGACTCTTCTATCTCCCCTGGAGACTGTTATTGCCTTCAACTTTTTAGAGCCTAATGTTGCTCCGGGGCCGTTCTTTGAGGATGAGTGCCCCTTTCTTTCGAATAGCCCCGCGAAACGACATAAGTTCTCACCTGCTGGTCCTATGGTTATGGTGCTTAGCTCTCTTTCATGCTTATTTTGCTCTTTCTGCAGGAGCTCGCATGTCTCATATGTCCCTTTTCCCAGTAGGTGTTCTGCTTCAACGAGTTCAGCTGAGTCTTGTTCGATCTTCAGGTAAAGCCATCTCTCAGCTGCTCCTTGTATGATTAACCCGTCGTAGCCTGAGAACTTGAGGTATGCCCCGAACAGGCCGTTGGCCTGACTCGAAGCTGCTCCTCCGGTTAATGCTCCCTTGGTGACTATGGATATAGTTCCAGTTCCAGGGAAGCTGGTGCCTCCCAGTGGTCCTGAGGCGAGGATCATTTTATTGGATGGGTCCGACCATTTTATGGTGGGAGATACTTCATCGTAGAGTATCTTGGCGCCCAGTGAGGCCCCACCTATATGGTCTCTGAGCACGTCCTCACCCAATTTGAGATCTGATAACTTTTCATTTGAAAGATCGACTCTAAAAAATTTACCCGCATATCCGCCGATGCTTTGAATAGACATTAATACATTAAAGTAAGAATAATCTTAATAAGGTAAACTATTCTCTAAAAATAATTTTTAAATTTACGGATGTAAGCATACTTAAGTAACGATACGAGTCTCGATTACGGTTTTTTTCATAAGGTTTTTCCATTGGGCCGTGTTGGATGTCTTGATGAGAAAGGCGGTATCTATTGCTTTCATCATTGTTTTAATACAGTTTATTGTGGCGGTCTATCTTTATCCGTCGATGCCTGAGGTGATTGCTATTCACTGGAATGTTCATGGAGAAGCCGATGGTTACGGCTCTAAACTTGTAGGCCTGTTTTTGATACCAGTAATAGAGTTAGTACTCATACCCCTTTTTCTGGTCTTACCTAGAATAGACCCAAAGGCAAGTCCAGACAGGTTGATGGGGGCTTATGAATGGTTCATCATGATATTCACGTTATACATGGCCTATGTTTTCGGTCTCTCAGTTGCATGGAATCTGGGTTACAGGTTTGATCTTCTTCGTTTACTTGTCCCTATGCTTGGTATGATGTTCATTGGTATCGGGGAAATTCTGGATAAGGTGGAGATGAACTGGTTTATGGGTATAAGGACCCCCTGGACCTTGAGCAGCCAGCAGGTATGGGATGAGACCCACCGTCTGGGAGGCAAACTCTTCAAGATAAGTGGAGCATTAGCCTTCCTAGGAGTATTCTTCAGTGGCTGGATAGCCCTCTTACTGGCGATAGCGCCTGTACTCCTGTCTGGAGTATACGTTACAATTTACTCGTATATTATTTATAAAAAAGAAAAACAAACGTGAAAAAGAATTATAATCTTGCTACGTGGAAGTCTATTTATAATTTTAGCTTAGCTTTTTTGGTATGGAAATTCGAACCTTATGTACTGATTCTGAGGCGAAAAAATGTGCAGAGATGATGGCGTCATATGAGCCCTGGAAGAGGTTAGGAAGGGGTAAACTGAGTCGCGTCATATAATCAAGGATCCTTCACGAGAGGTATACTTGGCTCTGGTTGAAGGTAAGATATTTGGTTTCATCGTCTTAAAGATGAGGGGCGCCTTTATAGGATATATCAAGTCAATCTGTGTATCATCTGATTATAGGGGCAAGGGAATAGGGACGAGTCTGATGGACTTTGCCGAGAGAAGAATCCTTTCTGAGACTCCGAACGTGTTTATCTGCGTCTCAGACTTTAACACCAGGGCTATAGATTTCTACCTTGACCGTGGATATGGGGTTATTGGGGAGATTAAGGACTATATCATCGAGGGTCATCCGAGATACTACTACGAAAAATAATAGATCCAATAACAAGTTGAAGAACTAGTCATTTGTTGGTGGATTTTTCTTTTATTTGCCCGTTAAAGCGCCTCCAATCACCGCAAAATGGTCCTCCACCTTCTAGGTTGCATGCTGCGGCATATTCCTTGTATCTAAGGCATCGCCAGGCGTAGAGGCAGACTCCTTGTTTATGGTCCTTCATTTTAAGGGTAAAGATAAATGGTACGGTATATGGTTTTTCACTCGGAATTCGTCATGCGTTATAATGTATTTTATATGTTCATCCGTAGAAGGATACAGCTATAACTCCTAATACTACCAGTAGGCTTCCTATGACGACTTGCAGGGTTAATCTTTCCTCCCTCAGTAGGATTCTCGTCAATATTACACTGAATAGTGGGTAGCTGTAGATGATGGACGAGACCACAGATACTTTGCCCAAGTTTATAGCCATGGTGAGGGCGATCCAGGCAAAGGCGTTCACAAGACCTGCCCCAGCGAGCCAAGGGATATTCCGTCTGCTAATCTGAATGTCTTTGAGGCCACCCTTGAAGAATAGGTATAGGCTGAAGGCAAGGAGCCCTGCTAGAGTGCTGGACTGAGCACCCAGTACGGCGTCTGGCTGGATGTTGGTGCCCAGCTTTCGTATGATATTTGAGACTGCGAAGAGCAGGGAGGCCGTTAGTGGTAGGTAGACTGAGGCAAGGTTTACGGATATGTGCCCGTCACTCAGATTAAGGACAACTATTCCTCCTACTATGATGACTCCTACTATAACAGGTATAACCAGTGGCTCGCCTAGAAACATTATAGCAAGGACTGTGGTAAGTAGAGGGCTCGTCCCAACCAAGGCACTTCCAGCGGAAACACCGATCCTCTTGTAGCTCGTTAAGGTTAGGAGCCGCCCCACGAAAGAGGCGCAGATCCCAGATAAGGCAAACCAGAGCAATGCCACAAGGTTGAGTGTTGGAAAGTCTAGAAGCAGTATGCCGGTGAGAACAAGAGTCTGTACTCCAGTCAGTAGAAGGTTGGCTGTGTCAGGGTTGCTATCCTTTATGCCTCTGGTGGCCATTACGCTGCTCAAAGCTGTGAAGAAAGAAGCTAGCAGGGCGACCCGCTCAGCGATCATGCATAAAGGGTGCAGTCCTTCCATTTAAATCAGTAAACAGGCTGTAGTAGTTTACTGTATCGCGGTTTCCAGAGCTTCTTTTTTGATATCCTTGATGTTCTTATCTGTATCAACATTTATCTTCTTAAGTGCCTCAATGGGGTCTCTCGGCTTTGGTAGCAGTATTGTACTGTCTCCTAGATCGATATAAGCTACCTCGTCTCCTTCCTCAAGCCCATATTTCTCCCTCAAGTCCTTAGGAATAGTCGTCTGACCACTTCTTGTTATGCGAGACTCATAATACAATCTATTTACCTAATAGTCTAACAAAAATGCAGATTAATATATATTTCATTAATTTTCCAGTAAAATACTATTTATGATAGCTGTAGTGTTTCTTGTAGACTCTTTCAGGGTCCAGCATACCCCATTTGATGGTGTTTTGATTGCTGTTGTACTCGTAGAGGTAAATTGGCTTCCTCAGCTTCTCAAGGTTCTCAGCGATGACTCCGCTTTGATCCTGTCAGATATCGACTGCGACGTCACAGTCCTTTATTATGTTTAGTTCTCGTTCTTTCAAGTTGTCGCCGTATTTGTGGTCGGGCCAATCCCCAGCGTTATACCTTATGCTTCGAGCATGTCCTACGATGACTTTCCGGTATTTTTTCTGTGCAAGGTAGTCCTGGTAGAGCCTGCAAGCACCGTAAGCCTCGGCTACGATGAAGACCATGTCCTTAAGGATGGCTATGTCTATCACTTCTCGGATCTCAACTGGCAGATATTCCTGCCGGTATTTACTGCTCCCCATGAGAAGCACCCTGTCATCTGTAAAGAACAACTTGGAGTAAGGTTTCTATCCTCTAGTATGAGTGTTTTTCCTCCAGGTAACGAGCTGATTTGTTCATTGCCGTTTAATTTCGCTGTTTTCTATTAGTATTGTCGAGAAAAAATATTGGGAGTTTAGGTTTTTGATGGTTTAGGAGGGTATTTTCCAGAGGAGGACTCGAATATAATCGCTTGCAAGGTATCCTGAGAATCATCTATTGATCGATAGACGTAGAGAGTGTTTTTAGTCGCTTTCCAGTGGGTTCCCATGTCTAATAGTTCTCCATTACGGACGAAGGCTTCTCCACCTGCTGCATAGTTATGGAATTGGTCTCGAACTTCTTCATCGTTATTCATGATGTAGACCAAGTAATCCATGGTGTTTAGGTTGTGATGGAAGGGGTAATCATAGTTTGAGCCGATGTCCACCTATCCGCTGTCATAGTCTGGGGGTGGGAAGCTGTGTTTACACTCGCTTCCACAGGTCTCAAGCACTGCGATCCTGGTTTCCAGATCATGTATCTTCTCTACCTGGTCAAGTACAAGCCTTATCACGTCAGCGTACTCCGTGATCTCGTCTTGCTGGACGTTTCCGAATAGTCTACTCCTTATTGATGCCTGGGAGTAAGCTGGGTGGATGGAGTTGATGTTTCTGTCTGTGAATGCGTTGTTTACTACGATTCCAAGTAGAAAGGATGCTATGATGATAGTAACTGTTAATGCTTTCTGTTTCTCATCAGTATTCGTTTTATTCACCATTCTTGAATACATAAAAATACAGCTATAACAAAGTATAAGAATCTGGTTAATATACGCAAGAGGTATTCTTGGTGTTGATGCATCAGGTTATTTTGACTAGAAACATGTCTCTTGTTCATTTAATAATCTAAGTAAGCAAGTATTTAAGGAAAAATAAGATTTATTTCCGAATATTGGAACTATTACTCGGTGAATTCGGTAAATGTCAGAAAGTCGAGTTGGTTCGAAGGGTGAGCTCTTTCCGCCGAAGGATATCAGGGAAAAACTAGGGTTAAGGCCTCATTCTAAGGTTATATACAGCGTGGTTGATGGGAGGCTGATTGTGGAGCCAATACAGAGTCTTGAGGAGGTCCTCGAGGAAGAGCCAGTCGTTGAGATCACCTTGGAAGAGTTCTACGCAGACAGGAAAGAACTATCGAAGAAGGCTGAACAAAGAGGCTGCTTCTTGACACCATGTACCTCCTCCCTGCAATTGGGGTAGCTATTGAGGGGCTCCCTATCGATGCCCCGGTTAAGGTTCTGAAAAGAGGTCACGAGATCTCCATATCAGACGCCACCTTGTTTGAACTGGCAGCAAAAGGCTCAAAGTACGTCACAGGAGGGGGACTCGAAGCTGAGAGAGCATCCAAGGGTATGAAAGCTATTGTTTATGATGAGAAAATACTTAAGATACCCACATACTATACCTCCGTCCTCCATACAGCATTCACCCTTAGAAGGACAGTGAATGACTTGATAGACTGTCTAATACTATTCTCGGCGGTCAACAAATGTGATGTACTGGTAACTGACGACGATTGTATCCATGATCTAGAGGGAAGAACATTTTTCCAGGAGATCATAAAAACGATAAAACCAGAGTTCAAGGTACACAAAATATCAGACTTATTACAACGCTAATTATTAAAGAGGTCACTTAATAGGAGTACATCAATAATTAAAATCTGATGTCGGAAAAGTGACAGTTTTGAATAAGAAGAAAGCCTTGATCTTTGACTTTGATTTTACCCTGGGAGACTCATCTCGAGGGATACATGATTGTATTAACCATGGATTGAGGAGGCTGGGCTTCCCACCAGTAGAGTATGAGAAGGCCTGTAAGGCCATAGGAAAATCCCTGCCTGATACACTGGTATATTTCGCCGGCGAGGAGTCGAGATCCAGGGAGGAGGAGTTCTATGAGTACTTCATGGAAAAGGCTCTGGAGGTGATGGTGGAGAAATGCACGATATACCCGGGTGTAGAGGAGACCCTCAGATACTTGAGGTCGAGAAACTTCACCCTCGCCATAGCCTCGACAAAGCACAGGCACAGGATAGAAGAAATCCTGGAGAAGCATGGGCTGAGTGAATACTTCTCGGAGATAGTTGGTGGAGAGGACGTCTCAAGGCATAAACCGGATCCGATGGTGCTTGAAGAGATCGTAAAGAGCTTAGGGCTGAAGGCATCGGACTGCGTATACGTGGGTGATAACGTCGTGGACGCAATTGCAGCTGAAAAAGCCGGAGTAGACTTTATCGCAGTCTTAACCGGACATACACCCCAAGCCCAATTAGAAAAGTACCCTCACATAGCAGTAATAAACACCATCAGAGATTTGCTAAAGATGGATGTGTAAAAATTCATTTAACAAGCATTTCGTTAGAGCTGATTTCGCCCTCTCCTTATCTCCTCGGTACCAGACCATGATACCTTCGAGTCTTCCCTCAGCTTGTCCATTTCCCACGCTGCTTCTCTCATACGCTTCTCATCCCTCTAACGGTTCTGTCTCTTAGAGACCACCCACAAACTGAAGACTTCAGTGGCCGCCTGTCCTATCTTAATGTTATGGCATATAGCTTCAGCTTTCAGGTTTCTATACGCATCTTCGTCAATATCTTTGAAATTAACAATGTGACACCATAATGGTGTCTTTTCTGGATGTTCTTTCATATATGGGAATATTGAGTCAAGTGATTCAAGCAGTCATTAAACAGAGCCTTTTCCCCCTTAGATCTTTTTTATATCATGGAGATGGGATGAAGTTGGCAACTGCCCTTTACTCATTAAGGAAAGCCATACTCAAGTCTGGAGATTATATTCAAGAGGCGTATTGCTGTTAAAAGTTGAGTTTAGTTAGGATCATTTTTATAGTTTTTTATCTCCCTGTACTCGTCTATGAGGGTTTTGTACCAGTTCTCGTATTCCTTACGGGTTGCTATGTGGATCTCGAAGGGACTGTAGACACCTATCTCTTTGGCTATCCTAACCCTCATTTTAATTCTATCTTCTGTATTCTTTGCCCAGTGGGTTATTATCAATATGTCTACGTCGCTGTCAATCCTCATATCGTTCCTGACGTAGCTCCCGAATACAATGACCCTAGATTCAGGGTCCAGCTCTGTTACAGTCTCTTTTATTAAGTTAAGGTAGTGGTTCATGTTATCGAGATACCTCTGCCTCTCCTTCCGGGCTCTCTGCTGAAGGTTGATTAAGCTCGTCTCTCTATGCATTCAAGTACTTCCTTTGCGGATTCAGATAATTTTAGTGCCCTTCTGGCTATCTCCTTTTCGTAAGTTCTCGGGAGGTACCTTGATGTTATATACGCCTCCTCGAGGAGATAGAGTAAC
>CAZLHX010000107.1:0-8599 GCA_964559475.1 uncultured Candidatus Bathyarchaeia archaeon
ACTAATTTCTCCTGCTTGACGCAGTAGAGTATTGAATCGTCTATTTCAGGCACGTAGAACTCAATGTCGCAACCCTTGGCTGCCCTGAATTCCAACTTTGAATAACCCCATGCCTCCGCTATCTTCTGCTCGATTGTATTCCCCATGAATAAATATAATAGGTTCTAATATTTAAACGTTTCCTTTATTTAGAAAAGACCGTCCTTTATGTAACGAAACAAACTGACGCCGTTGGCTCCGCCCCTCTTGGCAAGGGTTATTTCATGCTGGAGTTTGTCCCATGTTGGCCTTTCCATCGGCGCTTCAGTCGGATCGTAATAAATTTGGAGAATCGGTTCGCACTTGTCCAGCCATTTTGTAGCTCTGTAAACATGCGTCCCTGATTGAGGAAGTCCGTAGAGTTCAGTATAAACCATCGGGCAAATCGCAGTAAGATATTCAGATATGTCTTTATAATTAACACCCCACATCAAGCCGAACAGGTAATTGAACCATCTGTTGAAATACCAGTTGCTCTTGACTGCAGCACGAAGTTCATAGTTCACAGGGAGGTATTCGCGTATGCGTTTTACCTTGGCTGTTATTTCATCCGTCCGGAAGATGTTCAATGGGCTGAAGTTCTCATATCGTATATAGTCCAAAAAGAAACCCTTAACATTCAAACCGTAGTCAAGAACCCTATCTATCTCTTTTAACTCGTTACCATCGCAGATTATGCAAAAGTGGACGTCCAAATCGGATTTATTGCATTCTTCCACGAACTTGCCGATTATCGGTTCTGTTTCTTTGGAAGTCCAACCGGTTACAACAAAATCAAAGTTATCCAACTTATCTACGACTTCATCTTGTGTCTCCTCATAGAAGTTTCTTACTTGTGTCCATATACCTGTGTTCATCATGTCTCTAAATTGGGCTTTGGACATCCGTGTGTGCTACCCCGCTCATCCTTGGTCTAGGATGAGTGTCCTCACCCATAAATTAAACATCCTTTAATCTATTTTGCCACACGGACAGGGAAAAGCAGGTTTGTTGACACAAACTCTCCACCACCTAAGAAAAATAAATGCCACTACTATTTAAATGTTTGTGAAGAAAGTTGGCTGACATCTGCACATTGCTATGCAGCGACCACATCAGCCAAGCATCAGAGAGTTCCTGTTTGTTGGTGGCTCAACTCACCGGCATTTGGAACTCCCATCATTTAATATTAAAAACATATTAATAAATGTATGGACATTCAAACTTTATTGAACCTATGTAAATTAAAAGATTAAGAGAACGAGAAATTCTGGGAACTTGTTAAGGAGGTATACTATCACAACAGCCTAAGCGAGGAGCCGTCAGAACTTCCTGGCATAGATTCAAAACTCTTCCTCATGGTCCTGAAATGGATATGGATACAGGAGGACTTCAACTACAAGTTCAGATGGGACGAGGTTGATTCACCAACTCCTTACGTACTTCTCACCAAGAGAGGAACTCCAACTTCCAAGGGCGCTGGCAGGGCGAAGTTCTTTGCATCTATGGTTCTTGTAAAGAACGATTTCACAGTAAACGAAGCTAAAAAGATAGTGCAAGTCTGGGGCTAGACTTTCCTCATTATGACGCAGCGGTTGGTCTGCGTTCCATTGTCCTCGCCGTTTTCGGTAAAGGCCTGTGAGATCTTTGGCGCGGATATGTGGTTAATCAGAACCTTCTCGACCTCAAAGCCCGCTGGTTTGGCCAGGACCCTGACAACCCTGTCTAGCTTGACATTCTTCATCTTTGACTTTGCTATCTGCAGTCCCAGTGGATTTATGTCCACACCAACTCCGACTCTACCCAGATTGTTTGCTTCCAGTATAACTGTACCTCTCCCACAGAACGGATCAAGGACTCTGTCTCTTAGTTCAGAGTAGTTTTTTATGAAGTATTCGGGTATTTGGGGAGGGAAGCTTGCTTGGTACGGGCAGATGTAGTGCATACTGTGGCCTTGCCGCTGTTTCTGGGTCCAGAACACACCCTCTTCAAAATCAACCTTGAGGTCTTCCAAATCATCCTTTTTCTTCTTTTTGGGATAACCTTCTATGTTCTTCTGCTTCACCATAGTTCTATATAGGTTGCTATAAGAACTGATTATTAATAAAGTTTGTGCTGGAAAAGTCAGCCAAAATCAAGACTTATAACAAAGCTAACATTTAAATAGGGGAAGACTTCTTAACAGGAACGGTGAGAATTCACCTTGGCCAACAACACAATTATTCAGGATAAAGCAGGAGAGGATAAAGTTCAGCAGTCCCTTCAGCATAGGGGGAGCGAGGACAAAACTCGCTCTAACAGAGATAAGATCCTTCTCCACTTTCTGTGCAAGTACTACGACTACCTTGGTAGCCGTGGAAAGAGGATACGATGGACGACATCCAGAGCATTATTCCATGGGGTGTCGGGGCACGCAGCAATCTCAACGTTGGAATCTTTAAGGAGCCACCTGCAGGAATTGAGGGAATTTATTCAGTGTAAGAGATATGGTTCAACATACGTTTGGAGTTTGAGGGCATCAAAAGAATATGAAGCTTTCAAAAAGGTATTATTCAGTAGTGTTGTCGGTGATAAGGTGGCGTTTGTGAAAAAGAGATATTTCTCTGTGTCATCAGCGAGCAGGGAGAAATATGCGTGTGATTTAAGTGTGGTTACTCACTGTCGTAAACAGGAAAAAGCCACCGATGATTATGACGCATATGATTATCCCGTTTAATTCCTGTTTTTTCTTTTGTGTGTGCGAGAAGAAGCAGGAAAATAGTGTGGGGTCTCTTCTTCTCTAAAAAATAATAAAAAATCTCTAATAACCCAACACACAGTTTAACTGGTCTGGCTTCCATATGAAATGAAGGTTTATAGTTCTATTTCCTATGGAACTTCAATAACTCTTGTTTTTTACAATTGCAAGATATTAACTGCCCACCACATTTCGGACAGCGTTCAATGTCACAGCCAAAATGATGGACATTTCCTACTTCCATAAGAATACCACAGTCGCCACATCTCTCCAATCCTGCCCATTCTTCATCGAACCATTTCGCATAACCATCTCTTTCATATAATTTGTTATCTATCTTGATGGCTTCAACTGTGCAACTATCTGCATCTGTCATTTCCAATCCACAATCTTTGCATTTTACCATTTAAATCACCCCTTTATTTTTCCTAATTTGCCAACGTGAAAAGTTCTTGTCCGCCACATTTATTCCTCAATCTTCGAACAGTTCTTCTCCTTGTTTCGTAATAAAAACTAAATTGAATACCCTGCCTTCTCCATCAAAATAATAACCCCATTGCATTCCATCTTCGCCAGTGAATTTCACTTCACCACTTGTTACAAAAGGTTTAATGAATTTTATGAATTGTTCACCATAGAACTTGCTTGTGTATTCTTTGAAATATATCTGTCCATAATCGTTCCTAATTAAGTTCTTTAAGAAGAACATAACTAACTCGCTGTTCGGCTCACTTTTTTTCTTTTGCTCTACTGCTTCCCAAAATCCTTTTTGGTTCTTTAATTCAACTCCAATATCAATTGTGCTGTAATATCCCATTATTTTTCACCTCTATATTTTTTAACAAATTCGGGAAAGGTTTTTCTGAAACAACGCTTGAACCCTTCCCCATCATCTTTAAGCAGATAATAGAATATGTTATCCTTCGGTATTTTCATTTTGGAAACTCCTTTGCCCTTTTACTCGCCTCTTTAAGAACTCGGATATATTTCACCTTTGCGTCCTTTGTTCTTATATCTGTTGTTCGCAACCTTTCAATCCAAGCACACAAGAATACTGCTTCCCAAAATCCTTTTTGGTTCTTTAAATGGAATATGTTATCCTTCGGTATTTTCATTTTTCCACTCCCCTCAATCTCCTGCATCGTGCAGTTCTCGTTTCAAACGAACCATTGCCTTTTGATGCTCCTCGTTCACCCTGTCATTTTTCTCCTTCATAGTTTCAATCTTTGCCAGTATCCGCTCCGCCTTGCGATTGACCTTTCTGCTGTTGCATTTTTCATATTTCGGGCATTCGTAACATCGGTTGAACACCCTATTCGCAGACAGGCACATCCGAGGATTTCCCCTCAACTCTTTAATTGACACTACCCTTGCTATCATATATATCCCTCAACTTGCGGGAAAATGGGAAAAATCATAATTCCACCCTTTGCCCAACCCTGTAATATGTGCTTTTCTTTTTGCCTGTGAGTTCTCTAAATCTCTTAACTGCCTCTGAACCCGAGAAACCAGCAGTCACTATCTGTATATAGGCCGCAACATCAGAGTCTTTATCTTCTAAAAATGGCTCTGCCAATCCCTTCCAATTTTCGTTGTCATATCTGTAAATCTCTTCTATCTTTTTCTGTAATCGCAAGTCGAAGTTCTTTGTTGCTGGCGAAGTATTTTCTTTTATGTATTCCACTATTTCTGTCCTTATTTTACTGGAAAGGTCGCTGTCCTTTTTTGCTATTTCGAACATTATTTCTATCAACTGGTCGTAGGTGAAAGCAAGACGATAAAAGAAACATCTTGATACCAGCGTTTCAAAATCAGTATTCTCTGGCAGTTCGTTCATACAGAATATGACCTTGCCCTTAAACTCAAACTTTTTAGGCAGGTCTTTAATGCGTGATACTGTGCTATCCCAACTAACCCATCTTGTTGGTGTTGCTGACCATAATGCCGCAAACAACACGCTCATAGACGATTTGTTCTTTATCAACCCTTGCGTGTCATCGAACACTAACACTTTATCGTTGTTGTGATATAAATGGGAATATAAAGCCAGAGGAGTTATGTTGCCCTGCTTGTATTCAAATTCAACCCCTTCCTGTGCCAGAGTTCGTAATATGTTCGTGGACTTCCCGATACCTGCTTCACCCATAACAAACAGCGAGTGGACATCTCTGGAGTTCAATACAATTTTAACATAATGCCTTAAATGGTGGAAGTAATTGTCCAAGTTCTGCGGTGAATTCTTCAAATCCTCTAATTCCTTCTTTCTAACTTCCTCTATATGCTCTCTTGTTATAGCGTTTATCTTCTCCATATTTGGCTCTGGTTCTGAAACATCAAGAACATCTCTCAAAACTGAAAGCGTAGCCTCTCTTTCTTCCTGCGTTCTCTCTCCAAGAGCAAACAGGGTTTCTTCCCTGCCAGACACATTTAAAGACAACGCTTTCGCTATTTCACCGAGCATTTTATCCACCCGCCATTTATGGTTGTAATCGTCTATCGTTTCTTCCCAGAACTTGTCTAATGCGTCTGGACTTTCGGCTTCTGACAACCTGCTATACAATTCTTCTTTAATTCCCTGTATTTTACTCATTTTAATCAAACATATTATCGTATTCTTCTTCGTCTAAATCTAAATCAAAAGACAGGTGGATTACCTCGCCATCCTTTCCAAAATTAGTCATAAATTCGCCATTAATATAGACCTCTCCCTGTTTCTGCTCTTTCCAACCTGCCCCTTTCAAGATAGATTTCAACATCCTATACATATTTTCACCTCTGCTATTTATCCAATAATAATATTCTTGATAGTTAATGGGATTAGTTCGCCTATCGAGAAAACCCCACTCGAACAAATCCAGCAAACCGGCTGTAACCCTGCCACTGCTTGTTTTGATTTCCTCTTTTATCTCTCCGCTGGTCATGGGTCGCCCTTCGTTCCTCCTGAATAACGCCATTATTTCTCTTTGTCCCATTTTTATCACAGAACATCCACTATATCTTCATAGATTTTCTTATCTTTCATATTATCACCCTTTTACAAGTCGGTTGTCTTAACAGCCCACTTTCATTTAATTCCAAATACTGGACTTCAATTTCCTTTACCTTGCCTTCTCTGACAAGTTCTGCGTCTTTCTCACCACCCACCCCGACCCTCTGCTCTACTCCCCTGAAAGTTACGATAGCAACTGTTCCCCTGCTCTCTCCCTCTTCCCACCTAACGAAAGGACAAGTCGCTTCCTCGAAGCACTTTAACTTCTGGTAGTTCCTATTTCTGTTCGATTTGTAGGCAGCGTTTAAATCCTTGATTATAATACCTTCCCAGCCCAATTTCCTCGCTATTTCCAACGCCTCTTTTGGTTTCACTAACAGGACCCTCTCTGGTAAATCCCAATTTTCTCCTTCTATTTTGTTTAAGTATTGAATTCTCTCCCATAATGGAAGCCCTCTCAAATCCTCGCCTTCAAATTCAAGAACATCGTAAGCGATAAAAGTGGCAGGGATTTCCTCTGAAAGCAACTCTATTTTAAGTTCATCTGTTGTCCTTCTCTTCAAGATTTTATTGAAATTGTCTTTTCCATTTTCGTTTAAAATGACTATCTCTCCAAGCAGAATTCCCTTAAACTCTATCTTTATCTCTGGGAATTGAGCAGTTATGTTGTTGCCTCTCCTGTTTATGAATTCCCCCTCTCCCCAAACAGCATTAGTGCCATCGTATTTTCTTTCAATTAACATTTTGTCTGGTATCCAACCTTCAAATGTCTTGCACAACTGGAACATTATCCTATCACTCTAAAGCACATAATCCAAACAAACAAGCCGACTATAATGTAAGCGACTATCGGATTTTCTTCGTATAGTGGTGTTAATAGTCCAAATGGGAGTGGCTTCACAATTCCACTTCCACAACAGCAGGAAATTCGTTGTTGATTAGTTTTTTTATCTCAGCTCTTAACTTGTCCGGACTATCTATCTGTATCTCTGCGTTGCCTGAATAATCTTTAATTCCCCAAACCTCGCTGTGTTCGATTACTGCTGTTATAATATCATCTATATAATCCCACTTCCTGTGCTGGTTGCCTAAAAACCCTTTAACCACTTCCTGCTCTTCTGCTGAAAATTCAGCATAATGCTTTTTCAATATCTCGTCTATACCCATCTTTTTATCGCATTTCATTTTATCCTCTCCAATTCGTTTAATCTCCTTTCAATTTGGTATATTTTGGATTTAATCTGTTCAATATCCTGCTTATGCTCTAAAATGAATTCGTAAAGTTCTTCAATTTCCATTTGTTTCACCTAATAATAAAAGGTGGGAAAAACTAAAATAATCCCTAATAAACATTTGGTATCCCATCCAATTCAATTCGCACTTTATCGGGTAAAGCCTCGCACAACGCACTAACGCAGCCATCGCAGATTTTCCCTGTTCTCTCATTTTGTAATTGGAAGGTATTAAGTTCTCTCCTCTCCTCGCATATTGGACATATTTTCTCCCTGTGCCTCGCACTCATAACCATAGTCGTTGCTATATCCTGATAAACCCTCTCTGTTCTCTTTTGCTCTGCTAATCTCTCCTCTAATTCGTTTACCCTCGCATATAGTTGTTCGTATTCCTCTTCGTTCATCTCGCCTTCACCTTTTCCTTTTTCTTCACTTCCTGTGCTATCGTTGTTGAAAAGATTTTCAATATGTCTTCTCCCGCCTTCTTCTCTTGCTTCCTCTTTGGTAGTATCGTTTTGCCCTTTGCCCTTGCCTTTATCATAGTTTCAAACTGTTCTTTGTAGTCATCTTTAATCTCTTTAAAGTAAGGGTCGCCATAGTATCCAGACAGAAAGTCATTTAAAACCTCCTGCTCTTTCCCTTCAATTTGAACATTTCTGTATTGTGTGTCTATATCCCTGCGTATCTGCTCGGAGTAGTATAATCCACTTGCCCTTATTTTACCTTTCCATGTTTCAAGAACAGCGAGATAAGGTTTTTTCCTGATAGTCATCTCAACTATCGCAACCTTATCCTGCAGGTAGTTCTTCAACGCTGAATAAATCCTGTTCTCCCTTATTTTCTTCTTTTTGTCCTTCGTTGGTAAAAGAAGGTAATGCTTCCCATTAGGCAAAATTGCGAGTTCGTCTAATGCTTTCCTGTATCTTTCCTTGCTTGTAAATTTAACAATCTCCACAACAGCAGGAAAAGAAACATCCACTTCCTCTTTTTCAAATATTACATAGTCGTCGTTGAGTTCATAGCCCTTAATCCCCTTCTCCACAACCTGCCCACAACTTGAACATTTGTATTCCCTAAAAACTCTTTTGTTGCAATCTGGACAGAGCGTTTTAAAATGTGGTCGTCTCCTACTGGAAACCAAAGAAAATATTTGGACATCTATCGTTGTTCGGTCTAAATCAACCGATAATGTGCTTATTGCTCTTGTCATTTTTTCATTACCCCAATATTCTATATTGAATTCAATTATTTAAACATTTTGGTTATACAGTATAATGACCCCTTCGTTTAAATCGGGAATATCAGCCCATTTAAATGGAATAATCCCGACCAAACCCGACCCTTTCGTATAAGTATAGGACATTTTAAAATAGCAGGGAGAAAGGGTTTAAAGAATTCACTCGTAGGTGATAAAATGAACCTTGCCCCTTCCCCTTTCTGCTTTATCAAATAAACTTAATACCCAATACCTCGGTTAGCTTCCCCTCTCTTGTTAGCTTCTCTTGCAGCCTATGTCTATCGTTGATTTCTCTCGCTTTGGCTCTCATCTGTGTTATGGTATACGTTTCTTCTGTTATGCCTCTCATTTTTCCCACCCTGAACCCTCAGGTCCGAGCCACAGGG
>CAZLHX010000108.1:0-7123 GCA_964559475.1 uncultured Candidatus Bathyarchaeia archaeon
GGATATAATCTTGGTATATGTTTAACTATAATTTAACAAGAAATAAAAACAGAGAATAGATGATTAACCAATATGACTCCCCCAACTCGTACCATAAGACACCTGCTATTATGGCTAGTAGCCGGTACAAGGGGAGGGGAGAACCGTGGACGTATCATCGAAGTGATCCGTGACACACCTATGAATACAAATCAGATAAGCATCGAACTGGACCTAGACTATAG
Organism: uncultured Candidatus Bathyarchaeia archaeon; assembly: GCA_964559475.1. Taxonomy (GTDB): domain Archaea; phylum Thermoproteota; class Bathyarchaeia; order TCS64; family TCS64; genus RBG-16-57-9. The sequence goes on from CAZLHX010000108.1 coordinate 225, forward strand.
GACAGTTAAGCACCACTTAGATATCTTAGATGATAACGGTCTCGTTGACACGATAGGAGAGGGATATGGAAAGCTTTACTGCATTTCTGAAAACCTAGAAGAAAAAATTGGGTTATTCGATAAAATCTGGTCTAATATGAAGGAGAAACTTGAGGAGGATGAAACATGAGGAAAAGAACCTTAACAGTGCTATGTGCAATTTTATTCATTACATCAGCAATTCCGTTAGTTTATAGTAGAGAGTTTATACATGGTCCAGGTAGACCTGGTCCATGGAGACCCAAATTCAATGAAACTGATCCTGAATCACTTGAAAAACTTGCAGAGCGAATAGAGACAGTAGTTAAGGGAAAAATAGTAATCTCCTCAATTAACATAATACTATATGGTTACATCTTATTCTTTTACCTAAGCCTTTATAGACAGACTAACTCAAATTTCAGTTTAAGTTTAATAGGGCTATCCTTTGTTCTTCTCGTTTATTCCCTTACCAGTAATCCATTTATTCTGATGTATTTAGCAAGAGTAGAGTATGTTTGGTTACAAGCATTTAGCTTTATACCAGATATTTTTTCAACCGTTGCTGCATGTATCTTAATTTACCTATCAAGAATATAGATATGCTCATTATAGATAAAAAAATAAAATTTAGAAGTTATTGAAAAAACAATTTTTTTTCGTGTTGAAAAAAAGGTATGTGTTTAGCTTGTAAAATATAGGTGATAAAAAAATAATTTCTAATGAGCTATTTTTGCCCAATTCCTGTTAACCACAGTAAAATTCACGTTGAAATAAAGCGAAATAATGCCTTAATACAGACGAGCTAAACACATACAAAAAAAGCCATTTTTAAGCAATTATTACTTGTAATGTTACTATCGATTTATACCAAATTCTGGTCAAATTTTGGTATAAATTTGAAAAACTACTTAATATAACTATAGAGTTTTCATCGTTTAAAGGTGAAAAACAAATGAAAAGAAAATACTTTACAGCTACTTCAATAAGCTTAATCCTACTTGCACTACTAGCTAATCAATTACCAGTTTTTGGACAGACTGAGGATGCTGGAAACGTACATGGCACCGTGATCGATGAAAACGGGGACCCAATATACAAAGTAAAAGTATCAGCCATATCCACATCAGGAAGCGTAGAATACGAAAAATACACAGACGAGGACGGGTACTTTAGATTCGCCTTAAACAAAGGAACATACGACATTACATTTGAAAAAGATGGATACACATTAGAAGAAAAAAGAATAACAGCACCATCATACTGGTACACCGACCCGGATAGTGACCCAATAAAAATGGGTGATATAGAGCTAACGAAAGCAATTCAACTTGAAACATCCTCACTAAACAGATTAACCAGCCCGGGAAAAAACCTGGATATTATATTCACAATAATAAATAATAACATCGACACGGAGAAGGTAAGCTTCGAGGTAAAAACTCCAGATAACTGGTCCGCTAAAATCCTTGACAGCACCAGCGAAGTAAAAGAAATATACGTGACGCCTGGAAGCACCCAGCTAACCCTCTGCCTAAAAATACCCAAAGAAGCAAACCAATCAGAGACAGTAACCCTCACCACCATATCAACATTTAATGAAACCCTAGAGCTCAAGATAACCCCGGTAACATCCACAGATGACATTGAGATGAAAACAAACTATGTATCGGTGACAGAGGAACTAGGGCAATCAATACAACTCCCCTTAAAAATATCTAATAATGGAGAAGTCGACAGAACAGTAAAACTAATTACAATAGCCCCAGAGGAATGGTCAATCAACTTCCTCACAGACAACGATATGGCTGTGAAAACCCTCTTAATAGAGCCTGGAAACACTCAGACGTTAACAGTTGAAATTGATCTACCAGATAACGCTATCAAAGGGGACTATAGCGTAAGCATAAATGCAGTTGACGAAAATGATCTAACCCACGACACAGTTGATGTTAACATAAATCTTCGTGAACCGACCAGCGATGTAGAGGTTATCAGCACATTCAGTGATGTAACCATAGAAGCAGGTGGAAGCATCTCGTTTCCAATTGCAATCTGGAACAGAGGTAGTTCAGATACCTTAACATTGCTCTCAGTTGACCACGTTCCCAATAACTGGGATACAGTATTCATAACAGACGACGTCGAGGTCTCAAGTATACTGATAGGTGCCGGTGAGTCCATTACTCTCAAATTTGAGGTAGAACCACCAAAGTCAGTGGAGACAGGCAAGTATAACTTAAATGTAGTAATAGAGACAAGTGGTGGATATTCTGAGAATATTCCATTAAAGGTAAGTGTTGAAGGAAGTTATGAACTCGTGCTAGAGCTATCAACTCTCTATACAACAGCGACTATCGGTAATAGCGTAAGCTTCTCAGGTGAGGTAACAAACCTTGGGGCAACTCCTGTAACCACCCTTTACCTAGATCTTGTACTACCAGAAGACTGGGAAGCATCAATATCCCCAGTACAGGTGAAAACACTAGATCCAAGAGACTCAACAAGATTCACGGTAGTGGTAGAAACCACTACGGACACGGAAGCAGGCGACTACCTGGTAACAGTACAAGCAGTCAGCGATCAGTTAACTTCAGACGAGGTTGACATCCGTATTACAGCACAGGCATCAAATACCTGGGGATACATAGGACTCGGATTAGCGGTCATTGCGATAGCTGGGGCATATTTACTTTTCAAACGATTTAAGAGGAGATAAAGAAAGATGGAACAAAACGTTGTTGAAACAATCGAGCTATCCAAGATGTACGGTGACTTTACAGCCGTAGATAACCTGAACATGGAGGTAAAGAAAGGAGAGATTTTTGGTTTCCTCGGCCCAAACGGGGCAGGTAAGACCACAACTGTTCTTATGTTGATGGGGCTCTCGGTGCCCACATCTGGTACCGCTGATGTTGCCGGCTATGATATTATTGAAAAAAGTAAAGAAGTTAGAAGAGTTGCTAGTATCTTACCAGAGTACAGTAGCCTTTATGGTGACCTTACAGCTTTTGATAACCTTGACTATATTGGCAAGCTTAACGATATACCCAAGAAGGAAAGAGAAGACAGAATTCATGAAGTTCTCGAAATTGTGGGAATGAGTGACTGGGTAGACTCAAGGTACGAGTCCTTTAGCCGCGGTATGAAGCAAAGGGTTGGTATTGCCTCAACTATGATGAAAAACCCGGAAATAATATTTCTAGATGAGCCCACACTTGGGCTGGACCCTCTTGGCACTCGTGAGGTTAGGGAGCTTATACTTGACCTTAAGAACAAACAGGGGCTTACCATAGTTATGACTTCTCATATTCTCAGCGAGGTGCAGATGACTTGTGATAGAATTGGGATAATCAACAGGGGAAAACTTGTCTTAAAAGAGACTATGTCAAACCTAAACAACATCATGACTGGGGCTGATGATCGTAGAGTTGAATTCAAGCTAACCGAGGTATCGCCTGAGCTTATAAAAGATATTGAGACTTTAGATGGGGTAAAATCAGTTTCACATGAGAACGGTAGAATGTTTGTTTACTGTAGTGTTGATAGTGATATCAAGGTCTCGAAGACCATTGTTGAACATAGCTCAACTATACTTTTGATGAAGCCACGTGAGTACACGCTAGAGGAGATTTTTATGAAGTACTATGAGATGGAGGAGGAGTAAAATGGCTGGAACATTGACTATAGCGGAAAAAGAGATGAGGGACCAGTTTGGAAGCAAGCGTTTCCTAGTATTATTCGGGTTCATGGTTCTTTTATCAGGTTTGGCGGCTTACCAGGGAGTTGATTATATTAAGGATAATACTCAGGCTACGTTCTTGTATATTTTCAGTGGGACTCGGATGAGTTTCAGTTTCATTCAGATAATGGTGCTGTTTGGACCGATCCTTGGGATGGCTATGGGATTTGATGCTATTAACAAGGAGAGGACCTCTGGAACCTTGTCTATGTTACTGGGTCAGCCTATCTTTAGGGATTCTGTGGTTAATGGAAAGTTTCTAGCTGGAGCTTCTTCACTCGCTGTTCTCGGAGTGGGTACTATTGCTATTACGGTTGGTTTAGCAATTCCTATGTTGGGGTATGGTCCAACTGGAGCTGAGTTTGTTAAGATAGTGACTTTGACTTTGTTGACTGTGCTATACTTGTTGTTCTGGTTGAGTTTGGGGATGCTTTTTTCGGTCATTGCTAAGAAAACTTCTACGTCCATTATGGCTTCTATAACTACATGGATGTTTTTCTCTATAATTCTGGGTATATTTGCTAATGCTGTTGCTAGTGCTTTGATACCTCTTCCAGGCGGTGACTTTATGACTCCTGGACAGCAAGGACAAGGTTTTCGAATATCTGAAGAGTTTAAGGATGCGATGATGGCGAGAAACGAGTTGAGTAATAAAATAAACAGGTTTAGCCCTACCGGGCTTTACGAGAGTTCTGTTACGGCAATACTTGGTGTTTCCTCAGATATTGATAAAATGGCTAAGCAGTTTACTAGAACAATGACTCTCAGTGAGGCTTTAGTAGCTAACTGGGCGAATATCGCGGTATTAGGTGTGGGACTAGTAGTATGTTTTGCAGCTTCATATATGCTGTTCCTTAAAACTGAGATAAGGCCTGGAGATTAGAATCGTCTATCCCTTCTACAATTTTTTTTAAACGAATTTAGCATCAAAACAAGGATCGCTGTTTACACGTGAATGCACACAACGTAATGGAAGAAGTCATACTTTTAGGATCTAAATTTGGTGTAATTTTGTATTAATTTTGAAAAACTCGTATAAAGAGTTGTATGTCATATCAATTAAATGTATAGCAGAGAATTTGCTGAGGAAAAGGCAGAGTCTAAAAACAAGTATAATAAAACCCTTTTTGTTAGTTTAGTCCTTAACCTAATAATTGCATCTGGGGGATTTTTTCTTCTCAACCAAAATCATAACCTAGATATCCAGTTATCCGAATACGCCCTAAGATACAATGAAGTCTCCAAGAAACTAATTGATACGGAACAACAATTGAATTTCTCCCAAGCGCAACTCGATTACTACAAGGAACTAACCAGCTACTATTCCTCTCTCCCTTCTTCACCGAGTTATGCCTCAGGAATAATTGGCGAAGCAGAAATCCCAATTCTGGCCGTACAGACTATGAGCACTTATTTCAAGACAGAGTATAAGGGAAATGTTTTACATGCGAAACTTGAGCTTCAGGAAGGAGAGGGTAGAATCCTTGTAAATACCGAGGTATTCAATGGGATAGATATTCAGACCAGCGTTAGGACCGCCACAAAAGTTATTGAGAGCTTATTGGGTGTTTCTTTTGATAAAACGGATGTGGTATTGACTATTACCACCAGTGATGCGGTTGAGGCTGTTGATGGTCCTAGCGCGGGTGGAGCTATTACAGTTGCCTTGATCGCTGCCTTGGAGAACATGAATATTTGTGATGATGTATACATGACGGGTACGATAAATGGTGATGGTACAGTTGGGTCTGTTGGTGCTGTGCCTTATAAAGCACTAGCTGCAGCTGAGGAGGGAGCAGAGAAGATCATTGTTCCATCGGGTCAAGCTACTGTGACACTGTATGAGCCTAAGACTGTTACAACCGGCAGGTTTATTCGTACTATTTATGAGAAGGTGGTAGTTGATCTTGAGGATTATCTGTTTGATAATGGGTTCATTGTTGATGTAATAGAGGTCGATTCTGTAATGGACGCTTATAACATATTTACAGGTAAGCTATGATATGAAACCTTACTAATTTATTTGAAAAAATGTTATGTATCGATAGGAATAATTATGATTCAAGTTTATCAATAGTTACATGCAATTCCGCTTTTTATGCGCGCCTATGCGTTGCGAAATGTTTTGACTTAACAAATACGTGTAACGGTTGTTTACAATTATCATGAGATGGAGAAAACTAAGGATGTAGCACTCATCCTCTTGAAGCTACTGGACGACATAGAAAAGACTATCTCAGAGCCATACCACCAATCCGGACTTGGCAGTCCTCCACGGAGACCCCTGGGCATATTCGAGGCATTGATGGTAAAACTGATACGAAACATCCCGAGTGACAGAGAACTCTACCGCAGGCTCTGGGATGACGAGAACCTGAGAACCATCTGTGACATAGAGGAACATGAAAACCCGTATCCCCCTTCCCAGATAGCCCAATTCAGGGACAATGTAAGAGCCGAACGCCTAGAGCTCATAATTAACAGCCTGGTAGAGGAGCTCATCGTGGGTGGAGTGATCAAGGGAGACTCTGTGGCTCTTGACGCCACCTTCATCAACGCTTGGAGAAAGAGGGACCTATCGGATGATAGCCAGGGTTTCTCTGACCCGTAGAGCTTATGCAGCTACGCTGGCCTGGTGCTGGTTGTCTGGAGCAGTGGTGGTAGTATTCATCACGGTGGCATAACCAGGGAGGGCAGCAGGTAAATAAGGTGGGCGTTTACCCAAGCGGTGAACATCCACATCCGGTATGAGACGAACCTGACTTGGTTTTACCGTAGGCTGGCTAGGAAGAAGCCCAGTCAGGTGGCTGTGATGGCTACCGCCCGTAAGATGCTTAAGGTGATCTACTGGATGCTCCGGAACAATGAGCCGTATCCTCCTGGACCTGGCGTGGTTGATCCTGTTCGCAGTGTAATGTGACTCTGGAAAGTATGTGACCTCGGCCTCGTTGCTTGCGGCTCGACCGCGTAATTTAGATTGATGCGTCGCCGGGCGGAGAACCATGGTGCGGCTACACGGTGTTGACCGCGGATAAGAGAGTGCCATCTGGGAAGCCTTAGTAAAAGTTAAGAGGCCTGAGGTAGAGTAGAAAACTGGAAAGGAAAAAACTTAACATAAGAGCAATACGCTGGCACGCGC
>CAZLHX010000108.1:7223-8485 GCA_964559475.1 uncultured Candidatus Bathyarchaeia archaeon
GCGCGACCGGGTATAAAAAATGGTATCTGTGTAAAAATAGATAAAAAGAGGAAGAATATTTTACTCTAGTTCTTCTAGTCTTTCCTTAACTGCTTCAAGTTCTTTCTCCAAGTTGTTAAGGTATTTTTCCAAAAGTTCTTTCCTTTCTTCCTTGGTTAGATATCTCCTATGGTGTCCACAACCACATCCTCTTGTATGGTGTCCACACCCGCATTGCTGTCTATAATATCCGTACATGTTTTTCCCGTTTAATACTATAATATTTATATTATTTAAACTATCAAGTTTATAGTAATATAGTTACTTCAGGAAATGATAGTAATGGGACGAAAAGAACACATATGTTTCTGCCCCATTGAGGGCGTAATAGATGTAATAAGTAAAAAATGGGCTCTCCTCATAGTGAACACTCTTGGAAACTTCCAAGTACTGAGATTCAACGAGTTGGAGACTAAGCTTAAAGGCATAAACCCCAAATCCCTCTCTGACACCCTTTCTAAACTACAGTCCATCGGCTTAGTGGAACGAATCGCGTATAACGAGGTGCCCCCCAGAGTGGAGTACAAACTCTCAGAAGACGGATACGAATTCAGGAAAGCCATTGTACCCCTCATAGAATGGGCTGCGAAAAGAGATGACTGGGATAGTAAGTGCTGTCCAGCAACTTGTGAGAGACATCAAGGCATCAGCGTTTGCCAGGATAGAAGGGTCTAAGAGAGAAAGCTTCCGTCCACAGGTATATGGACCTTCTCAAGAATTAAGATTAAACATTAAAAAAAGGAGGAACGCCAATAACTTGAAATTTATTCTGCTTTATCGTTTTTTCTTGACCAGTCTAGTGCATCAAATTTACATGCTTCTATACATGCTCCACATGCGTAACAGTCATTATGGAACTGGTGTTTCTCGTAAAAGCCCTTCATTGCCCCTGTGGGACAAGCTTGAACACACTGCAAGCAGTTTACACATTTACCCTCATCTACTCTGGGACGGTAAAAGCTGAACTGCTCCGCTATGAGACCGACTAAGCCGAAGGGACAGAGAAATCTACACCAAGGCCGGTAGAAGAAGACGCTGGATACCGTTACTCCCAGGAATATTACCCCGCTTATCAATGTGATGTCTAACTGGAAAACGCCAAAGGGATCAAGTACGCCTATTATGTTAAAGCCTTTTAAGAAAAGCAGCCCAACAAAGGCAACAAAAAACGCAACACGCGACCATAGGGTCACGTTTTTTGATATGTTTATCTTCTTTGAAGG
>CAZLHX010000109.1:0-8346 GCA_964559475.1 uncultured Candidatus Bathyarchaeia archaeon
TATACTCCTCTTAAATTCACTGACAGCGTTTTATCGAACATCTGAACTGTGACAGAGTCTAGTTCTCCGACAGCCCCGGCTATTCCAGCATTGTTGAACATACAATCTAGCCGTCCATAATGATCCTTAGTGAACTCAACTCCCGTAATTACATCATCCTCTATGCTGACATCCATGTGAACATAATCAGAACCAATTTTTTGTGAGAGCGTTTTACCCTTATCATCTTGTACATCAGCAATAACCACAGAAGCTCCTTCAGAGACGAATAATCTTACTGAAGCCTCACCTATTCCTGAAGCCCCTCCGGTGATTAGAGCTACTTTTCCATCAAGTCTTCCCATAATCTAACATATGCCTTTAAATGAAAACAATTTCCCCTGAAATCTAATATTATTCTACTTTCCTTTGTAGATGTATATATTTCGGTTCAATACATGAAGACAGTTTTAGGTTTTTTAACCTGCGTTATCTAAGCAAATGCATATTACCTCATGAGCATCAAGATAAACGATTCGATTTGGTGAAGATACTGGTTCTTTATGATAAATGGATGAGAGGAAAGAGTGAGACGAATACTGGGGAATAGAGGCTGAAAAGGACCTAATTAACTATTCTTTATTCACCGACTATCTAACGATCATAAAGAGATTCAAGAATATGTTCGTTGAAAACGACGGAGAACTTGGGTACATCAACGCAAACCTTGTAATGTTAACGAATCATGGAAGAAATCCACTCATGCATTGCAGAACACTAACTCCACAAAAATATTACTCAGCAAAATCATGCGTTGATTACTTAAATAAATGGATACAGAGAAAAAAGGAATAAGAACTTCTGTCTTTAATTAAAAACTAAAATTATAGTTTAAGATATTGTTCAATTTCAAGCCAATTATTTACTCGGATTACAACTGATATTTGATATCATATGGTTGAGTTACCAAGAAAAAATCTACAACTAAGTACTTTTCATACTAAGATTTTTCACCTCTAACTCTTTCTAAGCCCACTCATTCTCCTATTTCCCTCTAGGGTCGCTTTACTAAGAGTAGATGAAGGGCTTCACTTATTCTGGATTAAGGTGAAAAGATACAAGTAATAAAACGGTAAAGAAAAAGAAGCAAAAAGCCAGAATAGTATTATCAAACCCCTATGGACTCCATTACTATATCCCATGGCATCACCTATGGAAACAATTCTTCGAGAACCTCAGATACATCATCGTCGACGAATCCCACATGTACCGTGGAGTATTCGGCTCCCACGTCGCATTACTATTTAGAAGAATAAACAGAATATGCAGCTACTATGGATCAGATCCCCAGTATATTCTTTCATCAGCCACAATAGCCAATCCAGAGGAACACTCATACAAGCTCACCGGGAAAAAATTTCAGATTACCAGCGAGGATGACAGCGAGTCTGGGAGAAAGAGCTTCGTCTTCTGGAACCCACCGCTACAGGATGATGGACTTACCCGTAGATCCACACATCAAGAGTCCAGAACATTGATGGGTTACTGTGTTCAGAACGAGCTGCAGACCCTCTGCTTCGCAAACTCAAGGAAGATGTCTGAGCTAATCGCATTATGGGTGAAACAGGACCTCGACCAAGTTGACCCAATGTTAGCTGAGGCGGTTCACTCTTATCGAGCCGGGTATCTGCCTGAGGAGCGTAGAAAAATAGAGAAGGGCCTTAAGAGACGTGAGATCTCCGGAGTAGTAACTACAAACGCGTTGGAGCTTGGAATAGACATAGGCTCCTTAGACTGTGTAATAATGTCTGGTTATCCTGGTACCGTGATATCCACATGGCAGCAGGCAGGCAGGGCTGGTCGGTTGATCAACGACTCAATGGTGTTTCTTGTAGCTTTTCAGAACCCGTTGGATCAGTATTTTATGAATCACCCGAAGGAGTTCTTTACACGTAACCCTGAGAACGCTGTGATCAATCTAGACAATCCATACATTACAATGGGCCATGTGATGTGTGCAGCAAACGAGCTTCCCCTAACCATAGGAGATAGAGTGTACTTTACCGAGGGGTTCGTAGATGCTGTGAACGAGTTATCCATAAATGGATTAATTGAGAAGGACGAACAAGGCTGGGTGTACAATGGTAAACAGCGTCCCGAGACCAGAGTCAAACTCAACAACATATCTGACCAAACCGTCAGGGTCCTACATAGCAAAAGGGTACTGGAGACTATGGACATCACTCAAGCCTACCGAGAAGTACATGAAGGAACCATACTGCTCCACCAGGGTGAGCCATACAAGGTAACATCATTCGACCTGAACAGGCTGGAGGCCCGAGTTGAGGAGACGGACTCAGCCTATTACACAGAGGCCATGAAGACCATAGACATCTCCATAAGTGATAAGATACGTGAACAGAACAATGGCTTCAAAACAGGGCTAGGCAAGGTTAACGTTACAGAGTACTACACCGAGTACCGTGTCATGCATTATGAGAAGAAGATAGAGCAACGCCCACTAAATCTACCTCCACTCAACTTCTCAACAGTAGGCTTCTGGTTCACAATACCAGGATCAATAACATCAAAAATAGTAGGCCAAGGACTACCCAGGAGCCCTGCACGCGGTAGAACACGTAATGATAGCGGTCTCACCTCTACACGCCATGTGCGACCCACGAGACCTAGGCGGAGTATCAACAGAGCTCCACCACGATACACATGAGCAGACTATCTTCATCTACGATGGATACAGTGGTGGAATCGGGTTAGCTGAGAAGCTATACGAACTCTTACCAGAGCTACTCAGAACCTCAGATTCGGCAAGATGAGAGAATACATAGCCGAGGCGGGGGTAGTCTCGTTGATAAAATTCATCTTTGTACCTGGCAGTGTCTATTTATTAGGCTCAATTCTTGGATTGGGCTCAGTAGACGGCGGACTGCCATTGAAGGTATCAGTTATCCTAGCGTCAATGCCAGTCGCCTTCACAGCCATGGGTCCCCCAACCCTTTATGATCTCGATGTTGATCTCGCCAATACTGCTTGGTTCGTAACCACGGGGCTCCTCGTACTGGTAGTACCCGCCCTTTGAATATTATTAGTCTAACCACTATATTGTGACAAGCTGCATCTCACATAGTTCCCTGTAGAGGCTGCTGTTTTTTAGGAGCCTCTCATGGTTGCCCTCAGCCTCAATACGTCCATGGTTTAGCACAATGATCCTGTCCATATCCCTGACCGTTGAGACCCTGTGAGTCACCAGTATTACCGTCCTGTTCATCATCTCTCTGCGTAGAGTTTCTTGTATTCTTGCCTCTGTGTATGGGTCGACACTGCTGGTGGCCTCATCAAACACGAGTATCTTTGGATTAGCGATTATTGCCCTAGCTAAGCAGACAAGCTGCCTCTGACCATAGCTGAGGTTAGCGCCTCTTTCATTGAGAATAGTCTTGTAATCTTCTTCCAGTTCCAGAATCACGTTATGGATACCCACGTACTCAGCTATGCGTTTCATCTCATCGTCTGTGACATCTGGTCTACCAAACTTTAGGTTGTACTCCACTGATCCATTAAACAAGAAGGGCTCCTGAAGCACAATGGAGACTCCTTTTCTTAGAGACGAGAACGCGATATCCTTCAGGTCGCATCCATCGATTTTCACCGTACCCTCAACCGGATCATAGAAACGTCCAAGAAGGTTGATTATAGTGGATTTCCCTGAACCTGTGGGACCGAAAATAGCTATTTTTTCACCGGGTTCAATCTTCAGATTGATGTGTTCTAGGACAGGTTGATCTGGTTGATAGCTGAAACTAACATCATTAAACTCTATGGCTCCATTCATCTCTAGGTTTACAGGGTTTTTGCTCTCCATTACCTCTGGGTCTTGATCTAGTATTGTGAATATTCTCTCAGCACCAGCGAAGGCGCTCTGTATCTCACCGTACATCATGGCTAGATTCTGGATTGGTGTGAAGAATGTTTCAGTGTAGTTACTGAACGCAACAAGGTCACCGATAGTATGTGTGAATAAAAGAACCTTAACACCTCCAAGATACCATATAGCTGCAGTCATGATACTGCCGAGCACAGTGGCAACGCTACTGTACGCAACGGAGATTGTCTCTGCCCTAATCTGGGTCTGCATGTTCTGCTTATTCACTTCATCAAACTCGATTAGACTACGATCCTCCTGCACAAGTGACTTTGTGAGCTTTGCACCATACATCAAGTCCTGTACCTTCCCTGTGAGTGAGGCGACGTTTCTTCGTGCGGTTCTCCAAGCCTCTTTTATCCAGCCTTGGAAGAGCCTGCTTGTGATAGCTAGGATCGGTGCGATGAGAAACGCAATCAACGTCAGCTTGGTATCAATGTATAGCATCATCAAGATCACGAAGACCGCCATGATCAAGTCAGAAACCAGCCCTATCACTCCGGTTGAAAGTATGCTCTTCAACGCCTCCGCGTCATTGGTAACCCTTGATACTAGTCTCCCTGTGTTGCCGTACTCGAAGAATCTCTGAGAGAGGCTATTTATGTGTCTGAAGAAGTCAGCCCTGATATCAGCGATAACCAGTAGCCCTAGTTTATCAACATAGTACCGCTGGGCGCTCGTAACAACCCACTCTACCAAGGCGATACCGGTATAGAGCAACGCGGAAACCAGTAACAGGTTCATTATCGTCGGCTCATTGATCCCTGTTATGCTTATCGCGAGTCTTCGAATGAGAGACGCCAACCATCTGTCACTTGCTACAGGTGTTTTTGTTATGTATGTATCCAAGACAACCTTGTAGAGGTACGGTCCAGCGAGAACAGTTATCATCCTTAAGAAGACAAATACAAGCTCTAATGCCACGAGTCCCCTGTACTTGAGCATGTAACGCGTAATTATTCTCTTAACAATCTCGATGTCACTGTATTTTCTCACAGTTGACTCCAGTGAACCAATATCGTAACGGTCAACATACTCAGCCATTAGTCCTCACCTCCATGGCTCATTTTGAGAGCCTGAGACTCAATCAGGTTCCTATACTCATTGCTTGACCCTAGCAAGTCACTGTGCTTGCCCACTGCAATGATTCGTCCCTTATCCATAACCAAGACCCTATCAGCGGTCTCGCATGTTGATGCACGTTGAGTGATGATTAACGCTGTTCTGTTCTCCCGGAGTCTATCAATGGCTAATCTGATTAATGTCTCAGTCTGAGCATCAACATTACTTGTAGAGTCATCCAAAATCAGTATCCGTGGATCGGTAAGCAAGGTTCTGGCAATCGAGACCCTCTGTCTTTGTCCACCTGAAAGTGTAACACCCCGCTCACCAACAAGCGTATCATAACCTTTTGGAAGGGTCATGATGTATTCATGTATTTGAGCAGCTTTCGCAGCCTCAATTATCTCCTCATCAGTGGCGTCTGGTTTCCCGTATCCAATGTTTCCCTTAATCGTGTCCGAGAAAATGAAAACATCCTGAAGCACAATTCCTACTTGTCGTCGGAGATTCTTCAAATCTAATTCTCGTATATCCGTTTCATCAACGAGCACAGCTCCAGATGATACATCATAGAACCTTGGAACAAGCTCAGCCAAGGTAGTCTTCCCTGAACCCACATAACCTACAAGTGCTACCTGCTCGGCGGGATTGATCTTGAGATTAATCTCTTGAAGTGTCTCTTTTTCCTCGTACCTGAATGAGACCTCCTTGTACTCTATGCCGCCTATAATCTCGATTTTTTTCGGGTTCTCTGCTTCCTTTACGTCTTCTCCTACATCTATTACCTCAAAGACTCGTCTCGCACTTGCAATAGCATCATTATAGAACATTATGAGGCGGGCGAACATCCTCATGGGTCCAACCAGTTGAGCGAAATATGTCCCGAAAAGCACTATCTCACCAATGGATAATCGACCAGTCTGAGCCTCCTGCCCAGCGTAGTAAATTATTAGGGCTACTCCTATCGCAACCATGAATGAGCTGCTTGGTCCATAGAGGTCCTGTATTAATGCTGCTTGAAGACTTGTATCCACGTACTCTGTGTTCTTCTCTTTGAACCTCTCAAGAAAGCTGTCCTCCATCCCATGGCTATTGATGAGTTTATGACCTACAATCCCCTCCACTAGCACGTTATTCAGGTTTCCAAACTGGTTTTTTGAGCGGCTCAAGTAACCGCTGATCCTACTGGAGTACATGTGGGTGCTCAGGAAGATGAAAGGTAACGGGATACAGCAGACAAGGGTAACCCTTGGATCAATGAAGTATAGAATGTATAATGTGAAAAAAAACTGCATACCGTGCCTGAATATTTCGCGAACCGTCTCACTGTAAAACAGATCAACAGCACCGAGATCGCTTGTCACCCGGCTAATAATCTGCCCTGACATTACTTTGTCCAGATAGGAGAATGATTTGTTGATGAGGGCTTCATAAAAGTCCCTTCTCATGACTCTCAGTATATTCTGGCTTAGGGTAGCCCGTAATGTGATATGAATTACATGGAAGACTCCACGTATAACGGCTAAAGCGACAATCATACCGCATAGAATAAACAATAACCCCGTCGAGTCTGTTACACCGGTCCAGTTTTTAACCAACTCAATAAACCAGTGAGTATTACCGGGCATAGGGACCAAGATATAATCAATAATCAAGGCAACAATCAGCGGAGCTATCAACGCAAAGATACCGTGTCTACCAAAAGCCGTCAAAACAATTCCAATGAAAACACCCATAAAGGGCTTCATGTATCCAAGAAGCCTCTTGGTGAGCTCCCAATTTGATGGATTATACGTGGACAAAAAATACCCCGCTGGATACTGTTAACATACTTAGTATTTATAAGATTCCAGAGCCAAAAAGCATCAGCGCTGGACAATCATTTAACCACGTAACAATACTTATACTCATGAAACCCAGCCCCAATCAACAACGCCTACTGGATCGCGTTGAAGAAGACCGTGAGGAGATCATAGCCTTCCTCAGAGGATTCCTCCAGACACCTAGCCCAAACCCACCCGGCGACACAAGAAAAGCAACCAAGTATATCACAGATTATTTGGACTCAAAGAACATCAAATACAAGGTTGTTGGACCAGACCCAGAGAAGCCCAACATCGTAAGCACAGTCAGCGCAGAGAACCCCGGCAGACACCTCATACTCAACGGTCACATTGATGTTTTCCCAGTAGACAACCCGAAGGGCTGGAGCCATAAGCCTTGGAGCGGAGAACAAGTAGACGGAAAAATCTATGGTAGAGGCGCCTGCGATATGAAGAGGGCTATCTGTTTACCCTTTGTACTGTTTTCCAGATAGGCTCTGGCTTTCGGGTTGGGTCCAGATCCATGTACCGGGAACCCCATAAAAATTAAATCATATTCATTAAGGGACTGTGCTTCTTGGATTGGTTTAATTTCTTTGGGTTCAGGGATTGCCTCATAGATTGCCTGTGCGCGCAGGCGGATTTAATAATTGAGTGTTTGTAGGTATTTCACCTGTTTTTGAAGTAGTATTAATATCTTTTCTGAAGAGCGAACATGTTTGAAACAACCTTGTTGAAGGATCAAATTTTGAGTAACCCAAGTTCAACGATCCTTCGGCTACAGCCTTAAACACATGGCATCCGCTAGAAACGGAGCCCAGATCATGCACCTATCTCTAAGCAAAGAACGCTACACTCTGACGCAGCTCAGGACTTCCAAGGCGGTAAGCAGCTATACAGACAGCGTAAGCCAAACAGAAAACCAGGGAGACATGGATCTCAGCGTTATCTAGGCCCTCCACGTCGATCCTGTCCTTAACGGACAGCACGTCAGGTGGGTTAACCCTGTTCTTAAGCCTTCTCCAAGGAATGATATCTCCAGTTTACGTGACTCGAGGAGGCTGAATAACTCGCTTGACTCAAACTGGCTGTCAGCAGCTAGGAGCTCCAACTCCATATCCTCGCCCAGCACCTTATCCAGGAGAGGCTCAACGAGCTTCTTCTCGTTCACGTTCAGGGAGTACTCCACGTGTCCCAGGGGGAAGCCCTCTATGTCAGCCATCATGAGGCTCAGGTAGCCCAGGTCGAAGGCGCCTTTTTTGGTTCGTCCCACCCGTGCGTCAGGGTCTCCCCGTCCCTTTTTAGTGTCATGTGGGTCACGGCTGCTCCACGCAGGTATGTCTGTGCCGTCTAGGCAGGTTGCCTGTACTAGGCCGGCGGTTGCCAGTGGTTGAGAGGTTCTTATCCTGAGGGCTTCTTTCCTGAGCCAGGCCTCTATGATCCTGAAGCCCTCCGTTTTGATGCGTTTCTTCATCTGGCTGAAGTGCCCCTCACATGGAGCCTTATCCCCGTATCCGCAGACCTTCCTCAGGTATGGGTTTC
>CAZLHX010000110.1:0-8223 GCA_964559475.1 uncultured Candidatus Bathyarchaeia archaeon
AGGTCTCCACATTATCTTTACGACACGCGCAGCATTTAATTTCATCTAAAAAATATGCTATTTAAATAGTTTAAATTCTCGGATACATCGATAAAAAATTGGGATGGTTTGCGGGAGATATCTCCACTTGGGGTAGGGTTCGAATCTCATAATACTCAGAAGTTCTTTATCATTAATCAGATTCTTGATAAACCTTTTAAACAAATTTTCCCAGAATCCGGAAAAAAAATATCACTTCATTTATTGAAAGGTAAAACTGCAATAATAAATGCCAATAAATTATTGCATGTTTGTATTATACATGGCTTTCTCTAATATGGTGTCTGACTTCAAAATGATCTAGGTTATTTACATGTGATATGTGTTGTTATGCATGCATCGACTAAATTTATTTTATATCATCAACTCTAATATCTAGATTTCTTCATCCTCTTTCTTTATGTTCAACATAAGACCATGAATATTATAAATTGGAAAAAATTATTACAATTGAATGACGTTCAAACCAATACCTTTTAGCCGTGAACTTCCAGAGGGTTTACGCACCGCTATTGAACAAAAAACTCTAGTAATTTTTATTGGAGCTGGTATATCACGGTTAATGGGAGGATGGTCTTGGGATACATTGGTTGAGGAATTAGTGGAAAAATGTCGTACTGTAGGACGTATTGATTACAGACATGCGGATTATTTGCTTTCTAAATTTAATGAGGAAAAGAAATATGTAGAATTGATAACAAGATGTTACGAAATGTTATCTGATTTGAATGTTGACTACTATTATGATGTTATTAAAATATCTTGTGATATTCGAGCAATTGATAAGAGACTTATTGACGTGTATAATATTTTTAAAAGAATTTCTGAATATTATGTAACTACTAATTATGATGAATATTTTGATGCTTTTTTTTCTATAGATGATGTTGTTTATGATTTAGAGGATATTAATAATAGTAATAATTTAGATAAAAATAAATTATATCATATTCATGGATCAATTTTAGATCACACTTCTCTTGTATTAAATGAATATGATTATTTGGAAAGATACGAAAATAATGATTATAAAAAATTTTTAATGAATATATTTGAAAACTATAATGTCTTATTTTTAGGTTATGGCTTATCAGAGTATGCTATTAACACAATTTTACTTCGGGCATCTTATAAAAAAGATGAAAAAAGACATTATGTTTTAAATGCTTATTATTCTAATCAATTTGATGATTATGATTATGATGTAAACAATTTAGGACGAAAGGGTGTAAATATAGTTCCCTATATAAAAGATGTGAACAAATATAATGAGATGTATGAAGTATTAAAGTCATGGGATAATGATTTATTTGAAATTTCATTTGAGGTTGAAAGAATATGAGTTATGAATATATTAATGATATGATAAAAAAAGCTGATAAAGATGATGTTTGGAAATCATACTTATTTAATATATTAGCTAAGTTGGATGCCCCTTCGAACTGGCTAAATACTTTATACAAAAAAAAATATTTTGATCCAGCTTATAATCCTGCTCCTATAGAGGTTTCACCAGGATATTATCAAACTCCCTATTGGGATGTATTGGGGTATTTAGAAAATGTTGCAGAATACAATAAATTAAACTATGATCAAGATATTACAATAATTTTACTAAAAATAATAAATTCTATAATTACTTATGTAAATGATAAAGGTAATAGGACAGAAAACTTTAGAACTGACTACTCTATAATAAAAATTATTTTTACTTTACCAGTTGAATACATATCAGACGATCATATAGAGTTTATTGAAGTATCCTTAAACTCGAAATGGGATACTGTTCTACTAGCAAAAGAATTATCGAATAAAATTTACCCATATTTAATAAAAAATAAATATAGAGATTTAGCTGTTAAATTACTTGATGTTTTATTAGGTTTTAGAAAAGATGAAAAATCGTACTTTTCTAATTATGTATCAATTTTAGGCGATTATTGGCTTGAAGAATTGCTGACTATAAAGAACAAAATCTATGGGTTATGTGGTTCAGATGCATATAAAATTTGTTTGAGAAAAGTGAATTTATTAATAAAAGACAATAAATCCGGTGACTTAAGTTCAATTTTTACTATTGAGGATAGTTCTCAAAATTTATCAACTGATAACTATGAAATGCAATTAATATTTTTTATGAGAGATTATTTGATTTTTCAAAATTCTGACATTATTTATGAGGATGTTAAAAAATTACTATACAACCCTAACTCAATTTTTAAAAGAGTGGCTTTACACACAATTAATGTAAAATATGAAAAGTTAAAAGAAATTTTTTGGAGTTGGGAAGTTTCAAATCCAATAGAGATATACTCAATAAAACATGAACTTTATGAATTATTCTCTTCAAACTGCAAATTATTTAATAATCCTCAACTAGATAAAATTATAACTTGGATTGAAAACGAGGATTTTTCGCACTATGAGAGACAATTTAAAGATAATATAATTAAAAATAAAGCAATAGCGTATCATAAAAAAGAATGGCTATCATCCGTTTTACAAAGTAATAATAAAAAAATTTTTGGTTTATATGATAAATATGATAAAATTAATCCTGAAGAAGTTGAACACCCTGGCTACAGGGCTTGGTTTAGCGGAGTCAGAGCAATACGAGAACCAGATTCTTTTGAAAATGAGATACTGCAAAATGAAAATGCGCTTATAGCCAAATATTTAATGAGACCTTTTAGACCAAAATCAAAATATGATAGAGAAGATAGGAGAGCGGATAGTTTTCGACGTAGTGTAAAAGAAAATGCATCAAAATTTTCTTCAAATCTTAATCCATTTTTAAATATCCCAAGAAAATATCAATATAGCTTATTATCAGGAATATATGATGCTTGGAAAGGGGGGGAGGTTTTTACCTGGAACGAGTTGTTTGATTTTATCTTAAAACTAATAAAGAGTAAAAATTTTGGGGTCTCTCAAATAGATAAGGATATTTATTCTCAACTAATTGTTCAAAAAATAGCAGAATTAATAGAACTTGGTACAAAGGATGATTCGCATGCATTTAATGAAAATCTATTATCCGAAGCCGAATCAATTTTATTAATTTTAGCATCTAAAAATATATCAAAAATTTCAGAAAATATTGATTTGATAAATGCTGTATTAAATTCTCCTAAAGGAGCGATATATTCTGCGATGATTAATTATTCATTAAGATGTAAGAGATTAGAAAAAGACAAAGAGTGGACTAGAAACATCAAAAAATATTTTGATAAATCTATTCATAATAAAATCGAACAGTCCATAGAACTTTTTGTAATAATTGGTCAATATCTTAATAATATATATTATTTAGATTCAGCTTGGGTAGAAGTAAACATTAATAATATCTTTCCTAAAGATAATAATATATATTGGAATGCTGCATTTACTGGATACTTATTTTCTTCTACTCGTTTATATAAAAAATTATATGAGATCATCAAAGAAAATAATCACTATGAAAAAGGCATTTGTACCAACTTCAAGGAAGAATATGCTACTCGAAAATTAGTTCAGATAATTATTCTCGGATATCTTAATGAATTTGAAGATATTAAAAATGATGAAAGCTTAATATCCGTGTTAATCAATAGAAAAAACCCTGAACAACTATTACATCTAGTTAATTTTATTTGGAGAATGTATGATAAATTTGATGAAATACATAAAGAAAAAGTAATACCTCTTTGGAAACTTCTAGTAAACAGTCTAAAGGATTATGATGATGATCCTGAAATTCAAAAAGTATTTTCTAGTATGATATATTGGATAAATCTTATTGATGAGTTGGATGATACTATATATAGTTATTTAAAAATTTCAGCTAGACACATTAAAGCAGATTATAATTCAATTTTCTTAATTGAAAAACTTCGACTACATGTGGAGAGAACCCCAAAAATTGTTGGAGCCCTCTTTATTGAGATACTAAATTCAGGAACTTATCCTTTCTATAAAGAGGAAGACATACAATATATTGTCTCTACGCTATATGAAAGAGGAGAAAAGCAACTAGCTGATCAAATATGTGAAAAATATTGGAATCAAAAAATATTCTTCTTAAAAAAAATTTATGATGAATATCAGGATTAATATTTTAATTCAATAGCGTGGATGTAAATAAATTATCGATTATTGCTATGTATTACGGGGCTTTATCTACCAGACCGTTCAGGCTTAAAATTCTTTATCATAATATTTCACTTTGATAAATCTTTTTAACATATTTTACAATTTCCAGCAAAACTTGGGTCTTTTTATAGTAAGAAATCCTTTTTTTAACAAGTCTAAAAATAAGTTTAGAAAAATGCATGCAAGCCCTACCCTTTTTAGATGTTTACCAGTGTCTTTATGGATTTACTGAATGGGGGTATGGTATTTAGGATCTGTATTGTTATCTTAGTCCGCGTGTTTTTATTGTATGGGCACTATTATTATTATTATATGTCTAGTTTAATGGAGAGTATCAGGGAGCAGAGAAAAGTTGAGAGAAGAATTGTGGATGGCTTAAAGCCCATTCAGGAGAAAACTGCGAGCGTCTACCTCAGAACTTTATTAGGGATAATCTCGATGGATAGCCAAAAACACATGGCCATATGTGACTATATTCTTGAGATGATGTCCGGGGAAAAGGAAGAGAGGGTGTCAGATTATCTATTTGACTCCGAAGCTAAAAATGCCTTTCGCCAGCATGTTGATCTTGAATCAAGTATGATTGAACGGCTTGAAGGGGTAGAAATAAGTGACTCCAGGTACAGAGCGTTGGTGGATTACATGTTAGACGAGAAGCGGAGGCACCACAAGGTTCTGTCCAAGCTCTATAGTTTACTTGAGGCAGGTGGTAAGGATATGAATGAGTATTATGAGATCGCGGACGACCTTATGATACGGGCTCATTTGACGGGGCAGGGAGCACGCTCTCAGCTCTAAAGATACCCCTAATTAAAACTACCCAAATTTCTGGGCATGCTTGTGGAAGAAAGGATAATCATGCTTTCTATTATAAAATGGTTGAGATTTACCTCGGAGAATATTCCTAGAATGTTATCCAATTTTGTTTTGATTGGGATGATCACACGGCAAGTATAAAGTTGAGAAAGTTGATGCTGAGTTATTAAATTAAAAATAATGTGATTTGTACTAGCAATTGGTTTCAAGGACCTCTGGGGTGTTAGGGAAACATGCAACCTCGATACATATTTAATACACCGATTAATCTGGAATCAGTCTGTTCTCCTTAATAGATGTGATTAACTGTGAGAGTATATGGTACCAGAAAACAAGAATATGGAACAGCTTGCACAGTTGAGAACCAGTCTAGCAAACGAGAGAACAATGCTTGAATATATACGTACGGGATTTACCGCATTCCTATTAGGGATGGCATTTGTAAGACTTTGGAGTACAACGGTTTTAGAGTCCTACTTTGGGTGGATAATGATGTTAATAGGCTTCGTTTTCCTGTTTGCGGGGTTAAGCTATTACCCAAGAAGAAGGCTGATTAAATGAAGATAGACCAAACATATCGAGACATGTTTGAATGAGAAAGTAGTACCAAAAATATACGTGACTCATCTAAAGTTCAACCATCCTAGATAGTCGATTAACTATCGGAAACTTGGGGTTATATAGATTAAGGTCTAGGTTTAATATCATCAAGCTTACATGTGAACTTCACCTTATAGTATAAAAAAAGTGATTTTGGTTAACCTATTTAGGTGACCTCTGATTTATATTAAATGATTCAATTTTGAGAAAAACATTAGAGGGGTTAGCTGAAACAAAGATAATCAATCTTCACCACGATCCAGGTAGAATCTTCAACCCGGATGACACAGCCAGCAAGGTCTTGGGCTATTTTAAAGAAACGGACACCTATGAGACAGTAGCCACTGATGGAGAGCATGCAGGACTCGTAACTGTGCGAGATCTCCTTAGCGTCGATCAGCCGGAGAGAACCAAGGTAAGAAGTGTCTGGGAGAGGACTGGGGTAGCTATTATAGATAATACAGTGCAAGAAGTCGTAATGACCCTCATCGATAACAATGTGCGAGCTCTACCCTTGGTGGAAGGAGGAAAAATAAAAGGTATCACAAGTCAAGTGGACCTTCTAAAAGAGTTGAGACAGGTTAATGAACTGGGGCAGAATAAAGCAAGAGACCTCATGAAGTCCCCTGTTATCACTATTGACCCGGAGACAGGAAACGACAGCGCACGCCGTTTGATGTTAGATAATAACATTAGCCATCTGCCAGTTACTAAAAACGGTAAATTGAAAGGCATTGTAACGGCGGAGAAACTGGTTCATACATTTATAGTTCCAGCTTCTCGGATGACGACTGGGAACAGGAGTGGGCAGATGATGTCCGGGTTCACAGGAAGGGCAGATGAGGTAATGGATACTCAGACGCTCACGGTGGGGGCAGATGCGAACGCTTTGGATGTTGCGAAGGAGATGACTCGAATGGGCAAGAGTGCTTGCCTCGTAGTTGATGATCGAGATAGAGTAAAGGGAATAATAACCCCCCGTGAGCTTTTGCAGCCTATTTATGATCTCCAAGGAGAGGAGGAGATCCCTGTCTATATTGTTGGGCTATCATCAGAGGAGGATTGGTTTGATACGACGGTTGCGGAGAACAAGGTACTGCGTGTGGTTGAGAGGGCGCAGAATATATTCCCTGACCTTCGTGAGATAAGGGTTCAGATAGAGAGCCAGAATACAGGTGGAAATAGGACACGTTATGAGGTGCGAGCCCATATATATATGAAGAAGGGCGGAGAAACAATCTTCGTTAAACAAGAGGGTTGGGACCTCTTAGCGGTCTTCGATGACCTCACTCAAGCATTAGACCAAAAACTGAGAAATAGAAAACAGGAACCCGAGAAAAAACCGAGAGGAGGAAGAAAGAAAAAACCCAAAATTTATTTCAAACCATAATTTGTATGGGTTCATGGAGGATAACTAATCCTTATTTATGCTTCAAAAGGTTACCACGAATTACACAATAGTTTGTTAATAAGCTTGTACTCATTCGGTTCATTTTTTGAAGGATATTGTTATGTGATTAAATGTTGGAGAGGAGGAATATTACTGGATCGCTCATATAACGATAATAGCGCTTGTTTCTTGGGTGTTTGCTTCAGCATCTAAAGGGCACGAAAGAGGCCCAATTTGAGCCTGTTTCAGCAACAGTCACTCGTTGTAAAACACTAAAAAGACCTCTGTGGCGGTGAAGCGCCATCACCATGATAAGAACGTACTGGATTATCTGAAGGAAAAAACTCCTCAGGATCTGTTAAAGCAGATCACTGATATATACGGGTACCACTCTCAATCCATCATTCAAGGCCAGTTAATAATCCCTGACTCACCCATCAAATGGATGTAAGAACTCTACATTTGCGAAAATATTCTCTAATTTTAGTAAAAAATTATGAAACTAGTAAAAATAGAAGTTTTCTTGTAATAAATAATCCTTTAGAAATTGTAGCTTTTTAAACCGTCACGCTATTATATACATGTTTACTGAGAAGAATTATTATGGAAAATGAATACGGTTCAGAGTGGCAATCTTATACAGTAGAAATTATGAAAACGTTACATGGATATAAAGATCCTACTTATGACGAGGAATTAGGATGTATAGAACTAGAGACGAAAGAAGATGATCAGAAAAAGATACTTCGAGTAATGGTCGATGAAGATTATAACTCAAACCCAATCTATGTAAATGATATAGATGATACACTAGATTCATTGAAGGATGAAGATGTAGACCAGTTCTTGCTATTAGGAAAAAGAATTACAAGCGCATCTAGAAGAATCATGAAGGAAAACGAACAAATCGATTACCTGACTCCGAAAACTTCACCACACTATAGGATAAGCGAACTAGTCTACGCTATTCAAAATAAAACCATGGACCTCTGCAAGATCAAATGTGGAAAAATTCCCCGAGAAGAAGCAGATTGTGAAGGGTTAAAAGACGGAGACTATAACTGTCAAATAAGAAGAATAAGCGATGACTCTACCTTTCACGCAGAGATGAACTGGGACTCTGTACTACATGAGGATTTTAAAAAACTGGTAGAATTAGAAAAACATCTGGGATAAATTAAATTATTTATTTCTCAACAGCTTATTACAAATATTGTCTTGAACTGAAGAATTTTAGGGTAAAAAGA
>CAZLHX010000111.1:0-8094 GCA_964559475.1 uncultured Candidatus Bathyarchaeia archaeon
GTTTAATGGTGCGACCGCCGGGATTTGAACCCGGGTCGTTGGCTTGGAAGGCCAAAATCCTAACCGCTAGACCACGGTCGCACGGAGAATCAAGTTATTTTAGGTGAGTTAAAAGGATTTACTATTCTACAGGTATCATTATCTCGGTACTCCAGTGCTCAGGAGTGTCCTCATCGATGAAGCTACCGTAACTCAGCCCATACTCATGGGGCTGATAAACTGCCTCGATACTACAGAATTTTGTGGATTGTTTTAGACCGTTTTCCTGAATGTACTCGTAGAGCTTCTCGTAGTAGTACTCTAAGGGTTGATCAGTTCCCTTGAAAAGTAAGAAAGCGACTTTGATCTCGTCCTTCATCTTTGTATCAAAGCCCTCAACTTCTTTCTCTATAGGTATCATGACCTCTTTCCTGCACTCTGAGTCATTCTTATCATCATAGTAGAGAACCATTGTAGGCTCCTTGGTTTTAGCTCCTGCCTCTCTAAGCTTACTAGCTAACTGGGCACATTCCACTGCTTCGTTTTCCCTTGGGTCGAGCTTCTTGTATGCCACCAGTTCCTTGATGGTCGTTTTTAACCCAATTTTATCAATCATATTGTGGTTGAGAGGGCGTGGTATAATATAAAAGTGAACCTAGTAAAGCCTAATAGGTTCTTCTAGCCTGCTCAATAGGACGATGTTACTCCACCTGTGCTCATCAATAATCTTGTAGGAGCCTGCATCTGACATTTTTTCCGCAAATTCCTTAATCTCTTCAAACCATGCCATGTCTTCATAACCAAATCTGGCTCTTGCCGCCCCCACTGACATAGCGGCCTTAGGTTCAAGGTAAGTTGCATTGGATCGCTCTGCCAGTCTAACATATTCTTCGGGTCTTACCATGTTTAATCTTGGTATCAAGGTATGTCGGAGTACTGTTGGACAGTTGAAGCTTTCCAATAGATCAAGGGTCTCCATTACTCGATCCCATCCATTATGTATCATAGGTCTGCATGTTTTTTCATAAGTCTCCTCGTCTGGTGCGCAGAGGCTGATGTAGAGCTGGGTTGGCTCCTTTGCCAGATTTTTTAATATTTCTGGGTTTGTGCCGTTGCTTACAATGAAGACTGATTTGTATCCTCTTGAGAAGAAGGCATCCACTAACTCTCCAAGAAGAGGATATAAAGTAGGTTCCCCTTCGAGGCTGATCGCGGCATGAATAGGATCCATCGCCTCTTCCAACATATTTTTGGAGACGTTTGGGTTGCCACCGAATCCTGATAACGCTTTCATATGCTCCCTTAAACAGCCGTCGATTATTTTATCTGGGTCTTCTGGGTCGTCGATTATTTGAGTTTGTTCCCATGATACACCGAGGGTCTCAGGAGTGGCTCTCCAGCAGAATAAACAGCTCTGAGTGCAGTGTCCCAAGCTAGGAGTCATCTGAAGGCACCGGTGGGTGGGAATTCCGTAGAATTTCTGTTTATAGCATACCTCCTCCCCGTTGGTGTTGAGGCTTCGTCTCTGCCAGTGACAGGTCTTGACTGCACTGTGAGTTCCCACTAACCCGTACTTTTGTTTACTGTAGAGTTCTCGGAAACCTTGGGGGAGGCTCATCTCTAAGAGAACTTGTAGAGGTGAAATAAAAGGGGTTAGTAACCGTAGATCTTGCTGATTTTTTCTTCTAAGTAGTCTATGAAAGGCTGAACCTTAAGGGACTGCCCTGTCTCTAGTTTTATAAGGTCCTCGGGGTCGTATAGGTTACCGTGTTTGTATACGTGTTCATTCAACCATTCCTTAATTGGGATAAAGTTTCCTTCACTAATTTCCTCTTTCCAGTCAGGGAGGTCTCTGTCTATTATGCTTCGAAGCTGCCCATCGTATATGTTACCAAGTGCGTAGCTTGGGAAATACCCAAAGGATCCTCCAGCCCAGTGGGTGTCCTGCATGACGCCTTCGCTGTCATTCTCAACTTCTACACCGAGGTACTCGTCATACTTGTTGTTCCAGATCTCCGGGAGTTCATCAACATTTAGTTTGTCTGCGAATATGTCCCGCTCAATCTCAAATCTTATCACTATATGTAAGCCATAGGTTACCTCGTCTGCTTCGATCCGGATCTTTGATGGAGTGACATAGTTTACTCCTGAGACTACTTGATCAAGAGTCACGTCAGTTAGAACGTTTCCAGTTAGCTTCTTTAATTCTGGTAGGAAATAAGTCCAGAATTCTCTGCTTCTTCCGACAAGGTTCTCGACGAATCTGCTCATGGCCTCGTGGATGCCGTAGCTGGCGCTGCTTCCCACGGGTTGGTACATCCATTCTCTGGGGAGCCCAAGCTCGTATAGGGCGTGTCCTCCTTCGTGGAGGATACTGTATACACTTGAGGGCCAGTAATCCTCGTGGAAGTTTGTAGTTATTCTGACGTCTTTGTAGTATCCTGTGGTGAAGGGATGTTCGGTTGTATCGATTCTGCCCGGTGCTTCCTCAGACCATACATCGTAATCTATGAATCTGGCTATTTTTTCCGCAATTTCTTCCTGTGCTGCTGAGGGTATATGCCGGCGCATGAAATCTGTGCTGGGGGGCTCCTCTTCTAGTATTTTTTCTATTCCCTTTTGTAGTCCGATTTTCATCTCGTCGAATATCCTTGTGATGGTATCCGCCGTCATATTGGGCTCATAATTATCGATCAATGCATCATAAGGCGTCGCGGCATCCTTTACTTCCATCAATATTTCTGCTGCTTGTTTCTGAAGATCGATTATCTTCTTTAGTTCAGGTTTAAACATGCCATAATCCTGTTTTGCCTTTGCTTTCTTCCATGTGGCTACACCGAGGGTTTGCTGTTTCGCTATCTCTACCACAAGGTCCTCGGGTAATGCGGTAGCTTCAATGTAAGCTTTTCGTGAAAGGTGAACGTTTCTTTTATCTAGCTGGGTTAAGTCCTCGTATTCTTTATGGGACTCTATCCTGTCCAACAGCTTTCCTACCTTGGGATCGGTGAGCATCTGATGGCTTAACTTTTGAAGAAGTGCCAGCTGCTGGCTCTTGAGTTCTATCCCCGCTGGGGGCATCTTCGTCTCCATGTCCCAGTGAAGTATCGACGCGCTGGATTGTATTAAGCTAAGTTCCTTGCTCCAACCCATCAGTTCCTTATGTAATTTTGTTAGATCTGTTGACATTTCAAAGAACAGATCATTTGTGCAAGCTTTAATCTTTCTAAATGTGAGAAGGTTTAGAACATGGCTGGCGTGAAAACATCGTATATTAAGAGTTCCTTTTCTACCTCATAGGTACGATGTCTTAGTCCTTCAGGAACAACTACAAAGACCCCTGGCTCGAGAGTGAATTCGCCACAATCCTCTACCCACATCTTAGCTCTCCCTTCAAGAACGAATATTATATCAGTCTCCATTGGATGAATGTGTTCCTCGATCTCCGATCCTACTTTGCTCTTCACTAGGAAGCAAGTGACATCTCCTCCGTCCTCCTCGCTATACAGGACTTTCATTTCTACATTACTGAGGAAGGGATGAGGTTCCTCCTTAATTTCCTCAATCTTTCTTACTATACTCATAGGTTTAAGGCGTGCTTATCGAAGAAAAAGTTACTTGAGGAGAAAATCCTCCAGAACTTCTCTTGCCTTCTTACGTCTCTCTTGGAAATTATTCAGGAAGATTTTCACTCTGTTCGCTAGGTCTTTTTTGCACATTCCACAGAGGAGTTCTCCAGACTTACAGACTCTCTCACGTTCCATGAGGGCCTCATCATCCTCCTCAAAAAGGAAGTAGTAGTAAGCATAGACGTTACAGATTTCTGGTTGACCGCCTTTCTTCCTCTGCTCCTTCACTGTGTCTCTTCCTCCTGTATAGGCGCTCATTACTTTCTTGGCTGCATCTTCTGGTGGATCAGTTGTGAAGATGGCGGTTTCTGGCTGGCTTGCGCTCATCTTTCCTCCTTTGGCTAGTCCTGGAAGGAATTTTGCGTGGATCTGTGAGGGTTTATAGTACCCCATCTTCTCTGCGATGTCTCTCGTCATCCTCCAATATGGATCTTGGTCTATTGCTGCTGGTATTAGGCAGGGGATGTTTTCTCCCTCTCTTACACTCTGGAGGAAGCAAGTCATTGCCTGCATTGCTGGGTACCATATCATTCCTATGTTGTCGCTGTCCTTGAAACCGAAGACAGCCTTGGCTGTGCTGTAGGTAACCTTCTTGGCTACTTTGAGGGCTATACTGTAGAGGCTCCCAATGTTATCGGTGTCGCTGAAGATGTGGGTTTTCTCTGGGTCAAGTCCACAGGCGATCACGTCTAAAGCGTTCTCGTATGTAAGAGCAATAGTTTGTTCCAGTTCCAGATTATCGTTGAAGAGGAACTTTTCGTCATCAGTCATCTGGAAGTAGAGGTCAGCGTCGAAAGCATCCTGGAGGTATTTGCAGAAGAACCAGGGTAAGAGATGCCCTAGATGAACATTACCACTGGGACCCCTTCCTGTGTAGAGGCCCACCTTGTTTCCTTTTTCGTATTCTTTTAGCCACCAATCTAGGTCTCTGTGGCTTATATATACCCCCCGTCTTAGCTGCATGTGCATGAACCCTGCATGTTGTGTTATTTTCTCTTCAAGGTTTCTTGTCAATGGTTCTACTCCAAACTGCTCCATTAACCTGCCATAGTCCACGTCACCGCTTACCTCCCATGGTGTTACTTTCATTTCCTCTAAAGTCTCATCTGCCATTTTTTCTTCCTCCAAATATAATCCCGTGTGGATGCGAGTTTTGATAGGTAGATCCAGGGATATGTTTAAAAATTTCCTCCATTAGGAGGATTAAATCCAGTCCGAGTGATACACACTCAATGCGATCTCCAACCGTAAATGGCTCCTTTTAAATAAAAATGTATGTGTTCACAACATTACTATAGAATTCTTCTAGTTTGTTTTTAAATTAGATACTGTTACGATAATATCTAGACGTTTTTAGAATATCAGAGAACTTACTACAAGCAATTGTAAGCTAATTACTGTAAATCTGTGAGTTAGTAAGTAAAAAACTAATATTTACTAAGTTGTTGGGTAGGTTTCTAAGGTTTCTGTTGTTTTAATATGTTTTATTTCTCTAATTTTCTCAAAAACTAATTTTTTTAATTCATTTCTGTCGGTGAACTTGACTTTAGTGACTATATCATAGATCCCATATACAATGTATATCTCTTCAACTTGAGGAATCAATTCTAATTCTTCAACTACTTTTTTTTCTGAACCTAATTCAGAGCTAATCATTACATAAGCATAAGACATAACACCGACCCACTTTTGACTATATATTTTATATAGACCTATATAATTGATGAGTAAATAAAATTATCCATTAAAGGTATTGAACCCTTTTTTATTGTCTTCTCACAGCAATAGCTCTGACGATATCCGCTGTATTCTCGCACCAATCTGCAACTGTTTCTAAGGCATCTAGAAATTCATTCATTAAAATTAACTCTCCTGTCTGAAACATGGATAAATCTTCAGTAGCGAAATGGTATCTAGCCTCACCGTAGAGATCATCTATGGTCTCTTCTAGCATTTCTACCTCGTTGGCTAGTTCTAATGCTTCTCTGGTATCCTTCGGAAGGGCATCGATACTTCTTGTTAAAACCTTAACGCAGTCAACATTGGCTTTTACCATATTATATGCAGCTTTCTTGATACTTTCGGGGGAATTTTCGAAGTGAAACGTTCTGAGAATCCTACCCGCCTCCTTTGACCAGTCTGCGATCCAGTCGACTGCTCTTACTAACTCCATGAGGTCATCCCTTTCTTCGGGGTACATCTCGCCTTTGGTTAGCTCCTCTACCATTTCTCTCCTTAAAGTATCAGCTTCGCGTTCAAACCTGCTAATATCTACAAAGATGGCACTACCTTCCTTCTGTCCTTCTTCTCCTGCTCTCTCCACCATCAATTGAAGACTATTTACAGCGTTGATAGTTAATTCAAGATGTCTTTCCACCATTTCTAGTACATTCCTTCCCCTTCTTGGGGCAAACCAGCCAAATAATCTTCTTGACAATTCATATTTCTCCTTTATTTTCTTTTAGCATATCTTTATCTCCCAACCCTTCTTATCATTCATCATATTACTCTTAATGCTATTGCTCTAGAGATGTCTGCAGTGTTTTCACACCCGTCAGAAACCGTCTCAATAGCCTCCATTAACTCATTTAGTAGAATCATCGCCCCTCTTGTTAATGCTTCACTGGGGAGTATTACAAGTTGATTTCTCGCGGCTCCATAAAGATCATCCAAGTCCTCCTCAAATAATTCCACCTGGTCAGCGAAATCTAGAGAAGCCTTGGGATCACTTGATAGTTCTTGAATACACTTTGCTAGGACTTGTATACAACTGTAATTTACTCGACACATATCTTCAATAATTGTTCTGAACTCTTCTGGAAGATTTTCGAATGGGACTATTACAAGAATTCTTGCTGCTTCTCTGGCCCAGTCTGCGATCCAGTCGACTGCTCTTACTAGCTCCATGAGGTCATCCCTCTCAGATGGATACACGTTTCTTATACTTAGTTCATTTACCATTTCCCTTCTAAGTTGATCTGCCTCCATTTCATATTGGCTGATGTCCTCATAAAATCGATTTTTTTCTGAAGGATCACTTCCTACAGCTTTTACCATGTCGTAGAGCTTTCCAACGGCTCTCTGAGTTAAATCCAAGTGTTTATACGTCATATCTAAGACTTTTTCGTTTCTTCGGTTGCCAAACCATCTCAGTACTTTTTCACTCATTTTATTCACCTAAAAATATAGATTATTAAAATTGGTATGATGAAGAAAACAGCAATCACCCAGATTATCAGGCTGTAAACTGCGTTTTCGTTCGTAGTGATAATCTTACTTAGGTACTCCGCAACTTTTATTGGTACGATTCTAAGAGGAGAAATAAACCATAGTATTAATGCCATAAGGTTCAGTAACACATGGGCAGAACCTAGAACCATCCCTACTGTTCCACCAGCAACATAACCATAGATCTGCGACATATCGACCGCTGTTGCTAGATTACACCCTACAAGATATGGGTAAGCTGTATGAAGGTTAACCACTTTTGTAGCAAGAAAAGGTATCACAAGGCTGCTACCTATACTGCTACTACCTACAATAAATGTGATAGTAAATCCAGTCAAGAAACCTCTAACAGGATTTTCAAAAGCTGCTCTAACTCTCTCCTCCCAGCCAGTATCAATTAGATGTTCAAGACCCTTTGTAATACGATTCATAGAAACTATAATTATGGCAAACCAGAATACGAACATGAATATACCTCCACCTAGGTCCCCAAAGAAACCTGTAGTAATTGCTTTCATTGGTTTGATAATTGGAGCTTTTATTATGACATCAATAATCGTATCCTCAAAGACAGCAAAAAACTCTTCCATCTTTAATACATCAATGTAAAAGTCACCAAGTTTTAGCACTATCTTGCTGATTAGTCCAAATGTTAACTCCAACATGAAAAAGATAGATATCGTAAGGCCTTCATATACATCATCAACAATTACCCCTGGTATAGTGTCTTTAAATTCATTTATGGTCATCGCTCGTTCTATCCCAAAAGCTACAATGGTATTAGTCACAGTTGTTCCGATGTTAGCTCCCAAAACCATTGGTACACCAAATTTAACAGCTGCTTCCATTGATAGTCCACCAGCAACCATACCAGACATACTTACCATTGTGGCTGCAACCACGGCGCTACTGCTCTGGACTAGTGCGGTTGACAACATGCCTAATGCTAGTCCACTTAGTGCAGCAGTATTAGCCTGAATCATTCCTAAGATGCTTTCCTGCCACTCAGCAAATATTAATTGAAATCCAGCTTTTACCCCTTCGAGGCTTGTGATAAAGAAGAATATACTTAATGAGAGAGTAATTAAGAGTCTCACTCTATTTGAAACCAGCTTTTTTCCTGCAGCCCCAAATATTTCATTTGTTTTCATATCTTTTATTCAACTTATTCTAATGTTTCCAATAATTTCTGATTGAACGAGTCAAGATTTTATAAAAAAATTAGTTATCATATATAAAATATGTTTGCTCTATAGAAAAT
>CAZLHX010000112.1:0-8067 GCA_964559475.1 uncultured Candidatus Bathyarchaeia archaeon
AGAAAGGCTTAAGGTATTCATTAGATCTGGAGGAAAGGATTTTCTTACCCCTGTACAAGTTCAAAAAAATAGAGATAACCAGTGGAAGCTCGTTGAGTATTCATCAATATGCACAGGAATAAAGAAACCATCTTCTGAGGAAAACAACTTTTAACCAAAATTATCCCTGCATCAGCACTCCTGTTATCCTCTAAAGCTTTATTGAGAGCACACTAATCAACCTTATACTCTTGGTTATTTTTTTCTTACTCAGTTTATCATTATTGTGACTGGGTAGCCTCACTGAAAGTTCAAGACAATGATTATCCTCCCTAGAAACCAGAATAAAATCATTAAAGGCCTCTCTCCTCAACAGGAGCAGTCCATCGGTAAGGTGACTGAAAAATTGCCCCTACTCTAGCTTTTTTATAACCAATAGAGTTGGGGTTTCTAAGCAGCTCTTAGTTTC
Organism: uncultured Candidatus Bathyarchaeia archaeon; assembly: GCA_964559475.1. Classification (GTDB taxonomy): domain Archaea; phylum Thermoproteota; class Bathyarchaeia; order TCS64; family TCS64; genus RBG-16-57-9. Next base: position 449 of record CAZLHX010000112.1, read on the forward strand.
ATTACCTCTTCAGCGGTTATTCTTGCTGCTACTGCGCATACACCAGGGCACTTGTCCAGTCCGTCATTCTCATACCACCATTCAGCATCCTCATCCTTGAAGAAATCAATGCTACGTCCAAACAGTTTTTCCTGAATCTCAAAGCACTTGACCGTACCATATTTCTCTTTAAACCGGTCAAAAACATTAGACGCAAGAGTCATGGTATCAACGTAGCCACTGAAATCATGCAGATTCTCTGTACCTGTCTCTAATCCTAATGCCAATAATCCTCCTAGCAATGCGCCGCATGTTTCTCCCTTGCGTGCTACTCCCGCTGAGAGAGCAGTGCTAGATTTGAATGCGGCTTTAAATGCTGGGCTGTCGGCTATGTTTAGATGCGTCTGTAGTGCATGGAGAACACATCTTGCACAGCCCTCATAGGCTCTATTGTTATCGTAGGCGGCTTTTGCCACCCTGTCAAGAATCTTGGCTTTGGATCCTGCTTCCTCTGATCTAGTGTTATATCTTGCTTTTTCTTCTGGGTAGAATTTTCTGCTCAAATTTATCGTTTATAGTATGTTCTGTCGGAGATAAATATGATCAACTTGTCGAGGTGTATGATTATTTTAAAGTATTCACATACTGTTATTATATTGTGAAATAAAGTGACTGATGTTTGTAGATGGTACAATGAGACCAGCGGAGTGAAACATGCATATGATCTGGGTTTAATCGAGGAAAAATGGGTTAAAGATTACTGCCTTAACGGTGGTCATGGCTGTATCAGGAAACAAAGATATGAGAATGAAGGGTATGTCTCACCTATTTTTGTTCTTCCTGATGGCTCTGAGAGTAAAGCGGTTAAAGAGTATTTCGAAAAATTAAGTAGTTAAGTATGTGCGTATGAGTACAAACACATCAAACAACAAAAATATTACAGTGAAATTATGATAAAAACTATCGACTTCCATTTTGTTAAAGGAATTAATTAGGCTATTTTATTTACAATGTGAAATGGGTTTTATAGTTATATACACTTTATCCTGAGATTGCAGATGCTTGATAGTATTCTAATCATTGGATCAGCTGGCAGCGTCGGTCATGATATGATGTACCAGATCGCCAGCATGGAGCGCCCCATCAAAGTAATTGGAGCGGACGTAGATGAAGAAAAAGGGCGATTCGAGATAGAGGAATCCCTTCATGTGGCTCACAACTTTGGGTTCTACCCTGATCTCAGTTTCGAGAACATAGACTTATTCGACATCAACGGAACAGCTGAGTTTCTTAAAGAACACCAACCAAAAGTGATATGTAACCTAGCCAGCCTGGGGAGCTGGTGGATAACAAGACTCCTCCCCCCAGAGGACTATAAGAAAGTAGGACCAGTAGGTCCCTGGCTTCCAAATCATCTTACACTGGCTCACAAGCTTATGCTTGCAGTCAAGAAATCCGGAATCGATACCAGTGTGGTTAATGGGGCTTTCCCTGACGCCACCAACGTGGTCCTGAGTAAGATCGGACTAGAGCCCGTCTGTGGTGGAGGAAACATGGATCTTGGATTAGGTAGAGTCAAGAGGGTTATCGCTAGAGGCATGAAGGTTCCATTCCGGTCTGTTCAGCTTTATGGTGTTGGGCATCATGGGGCTTACTATACTGCGAGGATGGGTGGACCATATTATGTTAAAGTCATCGTGGACGGCGAGGATGTATCTGACCAGTGGCCAAACGAGAAGATAACAAAACTATACCAAGAAGCAGGTTACGGCGAGGTTACGCAGTATAAGAGTGCCCTTGTGGATCAGATGAGGACTGCAAGCAGCTTCCTGAAAAACGTACTTGCTATATACTATGATACAGGGGAGGTCCACACATGTGTAACTGGTGTAGAGGGATTACCTGGAGGGTACCCAGCAAGGCTAAGCAGGGAGGGGGCTGAGGTGGTCCTACCTGGTATATCACTTGAGGAGGCTATTCGGATCAATGAGGAGGGCGGTAAGATCGATGGCATCGAGGAGATCAAGGATGATGGTACCGTAGTCTTCTGCGAAAAAAATGTTGAGTATATGCGCGAGGTAGTAGGCTATGAATGCGAGGAGCTAAGACCCAGTGAGTCCGAGGAACGCGCAAAAGAACTGAACGTCCTACTTAAGAAGCTCTACGATAAGTATCACGTAGAATCTTAATCCAATATTTTAACGACTGGGTTTTCATATCCAGTGATAAATGTGGAATACTCTCCACCACAATACTTCTCATAAAGATTCCTTAACTCCTCTATGGCAGTTTTTACTTTTTCAACTCTTATCTCGGGAGATGCATCAAGAAACATCACAAGACGGCTTGTATCTTGGGTTATCTTGGTTGCATCAGCGTCACGGAAATTCCAGCGACGGGTAAGAATCCGCTCCTCATCAGCATAAACCACCTCTCCTTCATAGGTCTCTTCTTTTTTTCCTGCTCCAAGGGGCGTGAATACCTCACCGCCATCACTATATCTGAGACGGATATCCCCTACTACCCTGTCCAGGTCAAAACCTCCCATTGGTATAATGTGCTTTACTGAGACTATGTTATAGAGATCTACGGCATTATTGATGTGTGGAAGCTTTCCCTCCTTGATACAACGCCTCACAAGTGCTTCAGCAGATGGACGGTAATCCCCCGCCTTGGTACCGAAGCTCCTGTATAGTTCCCTCCAAGAACGGATGTGTGGATGTTTTGTGGGAGGCTCGTCTCCAATCTGATCCTTTGCTGAATCGATGGCTTCTTTCTGGAGACGGATTAGAACGGGTATTTGCCCAGAATTATTCATGTCCTGTCCAACTAGGACGCCGATATGAACCTCAGGGTAGTCCTTGAGTACATCAGTTATATCAAAGTTCAATGTAAACACTCATTGATTGTCTTAGCTTGCATTTAAGGAAGTAAATTCTAAAAATATTTCTGATATACTGGTGACTCAAAATTTGAATTACATGTAAACCTGTATGCATTTTCTTTTTTAAGATCCAATATTAGATACTCGTTTTCTTGAAATTTGGTTCCCATCTTTAGTAATGCGATTCTTGTGGGATGTATTTCAATGACTCTGAACTCTGGTCGAGAACGTTTAAACTGCCTTTTTGAGGTACGCTCATAGTTTTCTGGCTGATTATTTCGATATGATTCAATAAATTCAGAGTTTTACAAGTCGAGAGGGTGTCCTTTCAAAGTAGCGGTCCCCTCTATTTGCAGGTTCCTGTCAGCTAAAGCCACTTTGGGGTTTTCCTCAATTTGTTTATATTTTCGACTTCTATTATCTGTATAACACCATATTTTCAGATCCTTGGAGACCATTCTCATCAGACCTACTCTAACATAGTCTTGTAACGATGTGGCTAAGTAGCACCACTCACGTTTCCTCAGTTCTTCGACAATCTCTTTTCTTAATTCTTCGCAAGATATCTCACTTTGACTCATCTAAATCTAAGTATTGTTATGATGAAGTAATGATAAAATATTCGATTAAACGAGAAATTTTGAGAGACATCTCAATTTAATGATAGATTCGAATCCAACTACTGCATAGGGCTAGTAAAAAAGAACATAATTTTTCTGACTTATATTTTATTTAGGAATAATTAGCCCAAATAAGATATAGGCGAAAATAAGGGTCATCACTAAGTTAATGGCTTGTCCAAAGAGGTATAATTTCAGCGGGTCTCTTCCCTCGATGTTTTCTCCCAGCTCCTTGAAACCTGTTTCCAGCCCAATGCATACGAATGCCATACTGAAGAAATATGTTCTCAGACCCTTTGATACCTCGAGAATACTGGATAAAGCCGTCTCTCCGAGCATTGGGCTAATTATAAAAGATGAAACCAGGGATAAAGTGATAAAACCCAGTATGAACTTGGGGAACCGGTACCAGATGTCCAAGAGACTTGGTCTAGGCGCATCAGGGTCGCGCTCTATCCTTACAACCCAGATGACGGCTACCACGAAGGCTAGGATTCCTATCATCATATTCTGGATCATCTTGATCACTATTGCCACCTCCATTGCTTCCCCGCCCAGTATCTCTCCAGCTGCGACCACCGCTCCACTCGAGTCTATTGTACCCCCAATCCACGCGCCACCGACTAATTCACTCATACCAGCCGCCTTAATTACAACGGGCATACCAACTAGCATCAAAACTGTAAAGATCAAGGACATGGAGATGGTTAATGTGAGGTGCTCTTTCTTGGCTTTAGAAGCTGCAGCCATCGCGATTGCAGCTGAGACTCCACAGACTGAAGTAGCCGAGGCTATTAAGATGGCGAGAGATTTTTCCATCTTCCACCTATTCGCTCCCAATGTATATGTTATGTATAGTACGATAGGGGTTACACCCCATGCAAGTACGAGACCATAGATACCGAGGTTAAGGAGGACGTTGAACAGAATCTCCGAGCCCAGAAGAACCAAGCCTGTTTTGATATATAGCTCAGTCTTTACTGCATGACCCAGCCAGCGAGGTAAACCTATAGTGTTCCGTGTTAGTATGCCAAGAAGGAGCGCCCAAAACACATACTCGAATCCATACGCCTTCAATGTTCTCTGAGTGGAAATTATCTGTGTTAGGAACCCAAAGATGAATATTATAGCAAATGCTGGAGCATACCTCCGAGGTTCACCCCCCATCAACATTACACCTATAGAGAACAACGCCATTAAGCCTATCATTAACGCTATTACAAAAAGCGCAGTCTCACCGGTTATTGATAAAAGAGGGTTGCCAGTCCAAAGTGAAGGTCTAGGGGCTCTATATAATACGCCTAAATAGGCCAGTATGAATAAAGTAAAACCTATCCAGTTTGCCCACCAGTCTTCATGTCTCCAAAGAGACGCCCAATCTATTGTTTGTTTCTCCATTATCTTCACTATTAGCCAGACTATTTAATGTCTGATGATTTGTGATGGTGTATTAAATATACTGCGTTTTTTTAAAGGAAAAATCCGTTACTAATTTGTAAATGATGTATTTATAAAAGAAAATGTTCACTTTTCCCCCTGGTATCCTTATTGCTACATTTGGAAACTTATGAATTTATTACATATATTAAACAGAATGATGATTTAATCATAGATTAATCCATTTTCTGCATTAAAATATAGTATGGAGCTACTCATTCAGCTATCTCGATCCCATCTATAAAGTCAACAACCTCAAACCCAGTAGATTTGTAGACATGATGGGCGGCATAAGCAAACTTTGGGCTGGAAAGTCCGAAGCCAGTACAACCAAACTCTTTTCCTTTATCCAGCAATCTACTTATCATTAACTTTCCTAATCCTCTACCCCTGAAACTGGGACGATTATACATCCTCTTAATTTCCCCTATTCCATTACCGAGTTTTCTCAGGGCACCCATTCCAGCAATTTCTTCATCTACTCTGGTTAAGTAGACTATTCCTTTCGGTGGTTTCACATCTCGATATGTTTCTATGCTTGCTTCAGCCATTTCAAGGGGGGTTTTCCCTGTATAGGGATATGGGTCAAAGTCTTAGAGAAATTTGAATTGTTTGAAATGCCAGTCAAGTGTTTTATAGTTCAACTTTAAGAATTCGTCTTTGTGTATTGAAAAATCGAGAGGTATAAACTCAAGCATGGATAAAATTACGGATTATTGAGGATAAAATATTTTGTAAAGTGGATGCATGCAGGTTTCTAGTAAAACTCTTAAGTAGATAATGTATTTATGAGTAAATACAATATATACATGTATTAACCTTAGGAGTGTAAAATGTGGAGCACTTTAAGAATATAACAGTGGATAATGCGGTTATATATTACCATAAGAACGTCAAGGAATCCATTCTACTACATGGGCTTATGGTCCTCTCTGGGTTTTGCCTAGCTGCGTACCTAATGTTATCCCTCAACAACATTGTAGCATTATCCACCTTCATTGCAACAACCTCACTAACCTACCACAGATACAATAAATGTAGAAGAAGACTCTTCATGAACATAATTAACATGCTGAGGGGGGGAGACGTCCCTTATTTCTTCAGATTTATTGAGGAAGATGTAAACAGGTACCTTGAAGAGATGAGATAACACCTAAAGAGGTATAATTTAGATATTTTCAGAGATCATATTAAACCATTATATCAAATATTTAGATAAATATATGTATTCATATTGATTGATTTTCCATTTTAATTAATTAATCAAGACTAAAATTAGGTGAATTGATGATAAAATTATCGATAAAAAAAATTGGAAATCACCCTTGTTTTAGAGTCAAGTAGACGGACAGATACCAAGACTTTTAGTACATTTGTTCTTCTTTCTTGTTCCATAGATTATGTTCTCCGCGTAACAAAGAAGAAGACAACCAAGCCGATTAATATCGTTATAATAGGGAATCCTGGAATACCCTTTGACTCTTCTTCAGGTTCTTGCTCTGGCTCAGGTTCTGGCTCCGCCATTGTTATCTTTATTAGATATCCATTTCCACCTGAGCCAAAGGACCATGTAAACCCAACTAAAACATATCCCTCGTCTGAAGTGGGCTCTATCTGATAAACTCTGTCTCGTAGGCTTCCCCCATGGAAAGTCTCTTCTAAGAGTTCACCTGTAGTGGATATTGAGAACATCCAAACGTCGGATTCTCCTGTTCCTGTTGAGGTTGTATATCCTACTGCGATATATCCTTGTTCAGTTTTAGTAATTGATTCGACGTAATCATCAGAAGCTCCACCATAAGTTTTCTCCCATTCAAGGTTTCCCTCTACGTCAACATTTACGATGTAACCTTCAACCAGGTTTCCAAATGATTCAGATGTACCCACTAATAAATATCCATCATCGGTTTCGATAATAGATTTTCCGGCTTCATTCGCGGAACCACCATAAGTATTATTCCAAACTACGCTTCCATTTTGATCTAGTTTCACCAACCAGGCGTCATTCCATCCCTATCCATAAGAAGAGGTTTCTCCTACTATCATGAATCCGTTATCAGAAGTCATTATTACGTCTCTACCTATGTCGAATTGTGCGCCACCGATTGTTATGTTCCACAGAAGTTCTCCTTCCTTATTCATTTTCAATAGCCAAGCATCGGAAGCACCAGAAGCATAAGAGCCTGTATTACCAACTGCAATATACTCATCATTACCTATATCAATCAACGAGTAAACAACATCATCTTTTTTTCCGCCAAGGATTTTATCCCAAAGAATATTACCGCTAGGATCCGTTTTTATTAGCCATACATCATATAGACCAGCTCCACTGGATTTCGTTCTTCCTCCAACTAGGTACCCATTATCACTTGTCTGTATTACGCAGTAGGCATCATCGTTTCTAGAACCACCATAGAGTTGTGACCACTCGACCGTGCCTGTTGAGTCTGTTTTAACTAGGTAAAATTGTTGATCATCGGTGTCCCAGTCCTCAACATAACCTGCAACAATAAAACCATTATCCGATGTCTCGGCTATAGCTTTGAAATGTTCAGTATCATCTCCACCAATATCTACACTCCACTCCTCGAAACCCTGACCAAATATCTGTCTGACGGGAATTAGTATTAAGAAAGCAAGTATTAGAAGGGCTATTCTTTTTCTTGAAATTTTTAACATTTTTCCTCCCTCTTTTT
>CAZLHX010000113.1:0-8018 GCA_964559475.1 uncultured Candidatus Bathyarchaeia archaeon
GCGACAGAGTATAGCGTTCTTCGCTTAAAGATAGGTGCATGATCTGGGCTCCGTTGCTAGCGGATGCCATGTTCAGGGCTGTAGTTGAATGATCTTCGAGGCCCCGTTTCCCATTCTATAACTATTACAGATATTGGCTCAAGCATGATAATTATCTAGGAGGCTGTGAATACATCTCTAAAAAACAGGGGTACACCTACAAGCACTCAATTATTAAACCCGCCTGCGCGCGCCTGATACAGGTTATTTCGCAAAAGTCTCTGTTAATACATTCGAATAAAATAGATATGATCCTAAAAGATGCAGATGAATATATTTAGAGTGTTACAGATAGATTTAACATGATTTCACTCCATTTCCAGAAGAAGTCATAGAACAAGAAGTTCACTTCAGATTACTATAGATATGTTACTAAGAATATCCATCAGATTGGTCAGACACATGAGTTATATTGAAAGAATCATGTCTCCAAGTAGTATTTGAGGTAAGAAATAGTAAGGAAGCAAACATTTTCATCGCCATGAACGAAAAAGAAGTCGCAGCTTTTTCTTTCCCTATGGAGAACAACATATTTGACTATAGAGGATTTTTGTTCTATGACTCCGCATTCCATAAGTGGTGTAAAGACCTCTATGAGTATTATTGTATCAAAGGAAAACCGATTCTATAAAAAAATTGAAAAATAGCTTTCATGTACTAATAAGACAATGGTTCATTGAATCTTTTAATCTGAAATTGTGAATGGTTATATTTAATGTAAATAATTTTGTATGCAAATATATTTGAAACTAAATTAATGAGTTTTAATAGTAGTTAATATATCCAAGGTATTAAATTTATAATGTTATGTCTAGTCATAGGATTCTATTTGATGGTGATCCAGGTATAGATGATGCTTTGGCACTTTTGTATGCATTAAAATCTGAACAAGTGAAACTTGAGGGCATAACGACTGTTGGTGGAAATATTAGCCTTGATAAAACGACTCTTAATGCTTTGAGAATTCTTGAGATCACAGGAAATGAAAATGTTCCAGTAGCCCGAGGCGTATCCAAGCCCCTTATGCGGGTAAATAAAAGTGTAGGAGAAGTACATGGTGCAGATGGACTTGGCAACTCAGGGCTTCCCTTACCAAAAATAAAAGAAAAGTCGATTCATGCAGTTGATTTCATCATTGACACTATAATGGAAAACCCAGGCGAGATAACATTAGTACCCGTTGGACCTTTGACAAATATTGCTGTATCAGTAATAAAAGAGCCCCGTTTGAAAGATTATGTAAAGGATTTAGTAATTATGGGTGGGGCTGTAACTACTTTCGGTAATATAACTTCCGAGGCAGAGTTTAACATCTATACCGATCCAGAGGCAGCAAAAATTGTTTTTGAATCCGGGTTACCAATTACATTAGTTGGACTAGATGTTACAATGAAGACTCTATTGACTCCATCCCACTTGGAAGAGATAGTTTCCGCTAATACTCCTGTAACACGTTTCGTTGATAAGATTATCACGCACTATATGGAATTTTACAAGAATGTTGTAGGAGTCAATGGATGTGGCATGCATGATCCCTTAGCAGTTGGAGTCGCAATAGATAGAAGCTTAGTCAAAACTAGGAAACTTTTCGTTACAGTGGAAACACGAGGAGAATTTACTACAGGAGAAACTGTTGGTGATCTTCGGGGTTCTAAAGAGGGGGTAGTTCATCCTCCAAATATGGATGTTTGCATTGATGTAGACGCTGATAGATTTATTCGATCATTTGTAGATGTAATAAAGAATTGAAAACTGCCTCATTAACAAAAATTTTCTTTCAAACAGGAAATTTAACCTATATTTCTTTTTATTCTTAATAAAAACTCAGTATTTTGTAATCGGGAAAAATTTTAACCTCTTGATGATGCTGTATTTATAATGAATACTAAAAAGTTTACAATACTTCACTCAAATGATATGCATGGAGACTTTCTAGCAGAAGTACAAGGTGCTGAGGGCAAACTAATCGGTGGTCTTGCCCTATTATCAGGATATATAAATAAGGTCAGAAGTACAGAAGAAAATGTACTTTATGTAATTTCAGGAGATATGGTTCAGGGGTCCCTCATAGATTCAGAGTATAAAGGCATCTCAACAATAGAGATAATGAATTATTTAGCACCAGATGTTGTATCTCTAGGGAACCATGAATTTGATTATGGCTTACCACATCTTCTATTCCTCGAGAAAATGGCAAACTTCCCAATCGTCAACGCTAATCTCTATATCAAGCAATATAATAAACGCCTAATGCAGCCATTTATTATTTTACGGAAAGCTGGGTTTGACATCCTCTTTACAGGGATAATCACTGAAAAAGTTATGGACTCACTTAAACAAGATCCATTAATTGGGAGCTTCGTTACACTCGAAGAGGCCAGTCAAGAGGTTGGTAAAATCACCAACGCCTACAAAAACGATGACATAGATCTAACCATACTTTTAACCCATATAGGATATGAATCAGACCTAGAACTAGCATCACTACTAAATCCAGAATGGGGAGTAGATCTAATAATAGGTGGGCACTCTCACACTATACTTGAGAAACCAAGCAACATTAATAATATCTTGATAACCCAAGCAGGCGTAGGCTCTGATCAAATAGGAAGATTCGATATTGTAGTGGATGATGATACCAACAGCATAATTGAATATAAATGGCAGCTTATACCAATAGATAATAATCTTGCTAAACCTGATACTAAACTCCAAGAATTCATAAACTCCTTTAAAGAAGAAGTTGATAGGAAGTATAACACTATAATTTGCAAACTCGCTACGGAACACACACATCCCCGAAGAGAAGAAGAGACCTCTTTAGGCAATTTAATAGCTGACGCCTTTGCCGAGATCGCTGAAAGTGATGTCATTTTATTAGGTAGCGGATCAATTAGAAGTACAAAACTTGGTCCTCTAGTTACTCTCAGGGACCTTCTAACATGTTTTCCTTATGAGGATACACTCACCAGATATACCGTTACCGGAGAAAGCCTGACTAGAATATTTAATCATATATTAAGACCTGAAAACCGGAATTCAGAAGGTGAATGTTACCAGGTAAACGGAAGGATTCAAGCTGTATATAATGAGAAGGAATCATTGCTAGAGTCATTGAAGGTGGATAACATAAGTGTGGTTCCCGAAAAGAAATATACTATTGGTTTACAAGGTTTTCATTTTTCAAGCTCCGAGAACTATCTAAATATTACTAATCAAGAACTTTTCAGTTCAGGAAAACATAAAGTTGTAAGTACCTCAACGAAACAAGCTTTAGAAGAATACCTAAGAAATAACCAAAATGTGAGTAGAAACGTCGAGGGAAGAATTATAATAAACTAATATTTTTCTTGAAACTGATAATTATTAAAAGATCGAACTTGTTTATTTGAGAGAACTGAAAATTATTTTAAAATTGTGGTCGGGGGGATAATGGTGTTTTGGGAAAAACTTAGAAACTTCCACCATTTACTCCCCCTTTCGTAATACAATATGATACTTTATGATATAAAAAATATGCGAAATCATATTTTTTTATCATTTCAGGGGAAACTATAATATAATAAGATCTGAATTATACTTGTTTAAGCTACAAGGGTTAGAAATTACAATGGAATCAAAAATTAGAATATCACTTAGTATCGATAGAGAATTAAATACTAAACTCGATCAATTATTAGAGAAATATAGGATAAAATATCCTCATAAAAGCTACATCATAAATTTAGCTGTAAAGGCCTTCTTGGAAAATGAACATGGTATAAAATTAGGATCATAAATAATATTGTTGGCTAAAATAGGAAAAATCTAATTTTAATAGTTATAAAACTATGTATATGACTGTCCGTCAATTACTTTATTTAGGTAACCCAGAATTAAGAGAGCCATCTGAGACTGTTAACGATGTTTCAAAAATTTCAAACATAATAAATGATCTGAGAGACACTTTGACGCAGCTTCAGATAGACTATGGTATGGGTAGGGGACTAGCGGCTCCCCAAATAGGGTATAAAAAAAGAGTAATATACATTCAGATACCTGAGAGAAGTTTTTTCTTAGTTAATCCCAAAATAGTTTCAAGAAGCCCTGATACATTCGAAGTTTGGGACAGCTGTTTTAGTATGAAGGTACAGTTTTTCGTTAAAATAACTCGAAACAGAAGTACAACTGTAGAATATCTAGATGAAAAAAATATCAAGCATCTTGAAGAATTCAAGGACGGAATGTCTGAGCTACTACAGCATGAAATTGATCATCTCGATGGCGTTCTTTGCAGCGATCATCTCAAGGACCCGAAGAATATAGCCATGTATGAAGAGTGGGTTAAGAGACATCGAATTGAAGGAAAAAGAATATAGAAAAGATCGCGTCAAATATATCCCAGTTTATTCCTAGAATCACAAATTGATACAAATTTTTACCGAAATATAATCAGCATCGATTACAGATATATTAATTCAATCCCTTAATTAATCAAATAATCCCGATAATAAACCATATTGATATACTTTGTTAACTACTATATCTAAAATGGAATTCTACGATGTAGTAAAGACCCGGAGAAGCATACGGAGATATAAGAAAGATCCTGTACCCAATGAATCATTAAAAAGAATATTAGACTCTGCCAGAATGGCACCCAGCGGTAGTAATCGACAAAAATGGAATTATTATGTTGTGAAAGACCAAGAAATGATACAAAAGTTAGCAAGTGCTTGTGGGGAACAGTCTTGGATTGCTCAGGCTCCTGTGGTAATTGTCGCTACAGGGTGGAGAGTTGGGTATAATCGTGGTGGCTACATGGGCGAGATGAGCTTTATAATGGATGTTGCTATCTCTTTTACTCACCTTATCCTTGCTGCTAGAGCTGAGAACCTTGGTACTTGCTGGATCGGAGATTTCGACAACAGTGAGGTAAAGAAGATATTAGGGATAAAGGGTGATGAAGAAGTTGTTGCGGTGACTCCTCTTGGATATCCAGATGGGATCGGATTTATCGAGGTAACAAATAGAAAAAAGCTTGATGATATAGTTGAGGAAATCAGATGACTGTTAAGCTGTCTGTTTTAGATATGGCCGGAACAACTGTTGATGATAGAATAGACGGAATTCCCCTTGTACTAAAAAGTTATAGTGATGCTTTCAATCATTTTGGTATTAATGTTCCCATGGAGATACTTAATGAGCAGAGAGGACGGGATAAGTATACTGTCATAAGTGAGTTAGGAGGAAAACAAGCAGATGAGATTTATGAGCGTTTTCATAAAACTTTGCTTGAAAACATCAATAAGATTAAGGAAATTCAAGGAACCTCTCAAACATTCCAAGAATTAATAAATAATGATATTAAGATTGTAACTTCCACAGGGTTCCCCATGGATGTGGCTGATGGTATAGTGAGTCATCTAAGGTGGTTGAAAAAAAACTTAATCGATGACTGGGTATGTAGTGAGATGGTCGGAGTAAGCCGCCCAGATCCAGCGATGATAACATGGAGCATGAAACGTTTCAATATCCTTGATACTTCCAATGTAATAAAAGTAGATGATACTGCTAAAGGAATCGAAGAAGGACTAAATGGTAAAGTACATACCATCGCTGTCCTAACAGGAACCCAAAGCATACAGCGCCTTTCAGATACAAACCCAAATACGATTATAAAGTCTATTACTGATTTACCAGATTATTTAAAGAAAGAAGGACTAGTATAAAAAAATAGCAAAAATAATAGATTATTTTTGCAGCATTATGGAGATATTACTTATATTCCTTGGTCCGCCCTCTTCTGTCTCTAGATTTTCAGTGCCAATACTGATGTCCTTGACTTTCAAGTCAGAGACAAATTGATTCCTAACAACCTCAGCAACGTCAACAGCCTTGCTGATGGCGCGTCCACGAGCCATTAGTGTTACCTCTGAATTATCTTCTTTAAGAGCAGTCATTACGGCGAGACAGTATGCCATGACTGGTTTCCTTCCGATGTATATTATGTTTCCTTGTTCCATATTGTTCACCATTTCTTTTTATTTTATAGGTGTAACCCACATTTTATTCAAACAAGTATTAAAGTATGTATCCTAGATAAATAGAAACATAATTTTCTTCTATTAATCTATAGGATGAAGAGATGTATTAATCTTCTAAGAATAATATATGCTTGAAAAGGTAATATTCACAATTTTAAATAAAAATAAGAATTAAATTAATAAAAATATTGGGGTAAATGATGTTACTCTAAGTAAAGTTTCTGAATTTCTTTCGGCATGCTACCTACGACATCTTCATATTGTCCTTGGGAGATTTTCTTTCTCAGTACTTTTGCTACGGTACGTACCGCGTTTTCTGAATCTAAGGGTCTGTCACCAAAGTGCATCCTCACATGTTCAAGAAACCTGTCTTTATTTCTAATTAACATTGGTTTGTCGGTAGGATCATATCTGTCGAAAAACATGCCTTTCATTACCATAGGTATCTGAGCGGCAAATTGGTGGGCTTCCTCTACAGTGAGCCTATCTCTTGTAGCTAGTAAAACTGCTTTTGTAGCATCATATACTCTATCCTTATCAGGCCACTTGAACTCTTCTTGGATTTCGTTTAACTACTCCATGGTTAGCTGAATAGAACGATCAAGGGGCTTTATGCCTGCACTCATTTTAATCAAATAATAAATACGTAGCACCTAATATAAACTGAACAAACCAAGCGACCAAACCTTAAAAGAAGTCTCATTTTTTTAATTAAACGATAAAAATGCCAATAAGATCACCAATTAGATATGAACTGTCTCCTAGGAAACTAAACGTAGGAGAACAATGGCTTACTTTAACCTTAGAAAACATCTCGCAGGATGGAATGACTAGTGTAAGTAAACCTAAACACACCAACTTCTTTGACTTAGAGATACTAGGGACAGGAGAATATGTTCCCTCGATGAGACCAGAAAAGGAAGTAATCCTTACCTTTAAAGTACGTGCAAAGAGAAAAACAGATGTTTATGTCATCCTTAATGGGCTCGAAGGTGGAAATCCTTTCTACGGGGAGTCTCCTTAGATGTTGGGGCTCCAAATGCAGAGATAACTAGCTTAATTGTTCTATCTGACCCTTATCCCTCTCTTACAAAGGACCTACAAGCTGAGTGTACTATTTTTGGGAGTGAAACTGCTGCTGGACTTTCTGTTCATTTTTGGGTAGATACATCGTCTGAAGAGTCCGTGGATTTAGGAGAGATAGCGGTTCCAGCGATAAAGAAGGGAGGGTTCCAGACTGTTAGAGCTGAATAGATAACATCAGAGGAAGGATTGCACCGCTTATATGTTATCTTTACGATGGAATTAAAACTTCTAGACCGAGAAACCGATATGATATAAGTTAGAGAAGAATAAATCCATACCAAATTAACGTATTTTTGAAAATTTTATACGCTATCATAAAAAACCTGTCCAATCTATTTAACAATAACTTTCGACACCTTTATGTGAATCCGTAAGGAACCCATTCCTCATTTAACAAATTATAGCGCCATTTTTTCTCATTATCCTTAAGATCAGAATGGAATTTGTACAACCTCTTAGCTATCTCCAGGGTAGATTGTATCTCCTCCATCTCTCGGTTCTTGACTTTAGAGTTTTTAACAATCTCAAGAAATCCCTTACATCCAGGACTGAAGGTTAATCCTCTTAGACCCACCTTAATAGGAAAACTTCTACAAATAAGAGGTCTGTTATGATAAATTTTACATAGATTATCTTTAAGATGGATGCAAATATTCAAAGTGTGTTGGTAAGTTAAAATTGAAGTCGGTTCATTTACTCCTTTATCAAGGTGCGGTCTTATCATCGATTTTGGGAAGAGATGAATTTCTTCAGGAAATAATGTAAGGCCAACTTTTTTATCACCTAATCGTAAATTACTGCAGCACATGCCACACTTAGTACATTCTTTCAATATTTACGCCTCGGATAATACAATTTAACTAAATT
>CAZLHX010000114.1:0-7979 GCA_964559475.1 uncultured Candidatus Bathyarchaeia archaeon
CTTGCTTCTCTATAAAAGTCCTCAAACCCCCTCCCAGTCATTCTCATGTCTGTGTAATAGATGAATATCTTCAGATATGGTAGGAATTTTTTTAGCAGAATTGCTTGTTTTATAGTGTAAGGACAACATATGCTACTACAATAACTAACTCCTCGATGAGGATCACGACTTCCAGCACATAATATATATGCCAAACTTTTGACCCTATTGCCCTCCTTTGTGGTTAGAACCTTCCCCTCTGTAAGTTCGTTTTCGATAAGTCTCTCAACTTGTAAAGCATCAAAAACGTTCTCGTTCTCTGGATGATAGCTTCGTAGTTTTCCTTTATCTATTAAATCAAACCCTGTGGCGACAATGATGCTACCTACATCAAGTTCTATGTTTTTGTCCTCATCGGATAAGTTAATCGCATCAACTGGACAGACTTTTATACATTGCTTGCATCCTATACAGTTTTCAAAATCCACTGTATATGCTGAGGGCACTGCCTGTGGAAATGGAAGATAAATTGCTTTTCTATTATAGAGTCCTTCTTCAAATTCGCTTGGTACTTCTGTGGGGCAAACTTGGCTACAATTCCCACATTTAAGACATTTTTCGGGGTCTACGCCTTTTGCTCTCTGTTTTATACTCACGTGGAAGTTTCCAGGTCCCCCAGTTAATTTTTGCACATTTGAACTGATGTACAATACGATATTTTCATCAGTTTCTACCTCTGCCATTCTGGGGCTTAGTATGCATGGGCTACAATCAAAGGTGGGAAATGTTTTACTTAGTTGAGCCATTCCTCCCCCTATGCTTGGGTTCCTCTCCACTAGGTTCACTTTGTAGCCTGCCTCTGATAATTGAAGGGCGGCTGTAATACCTGCAACCCCTCCTCCAATCACTAGCACCTCTTTACTTACTGGTATCTCTATTTCCTCTAGAGACTCAAGTTCTTATGCTCTTTTTATCCCTCCCTTTACCAGCCTTATCGCCTTTGGGGTAGCATTCTTATCGTGTATCCAACTGCAGTGTTCCCTTATGTTAACATGCACCATCTGATACTTGTTGACGTTTTCTTCTTCAATCACTTTCTGAAACATTTTTTCATGCATGTGAGGGCTACAGCAGGCGACAACAACTTTCTCTAAATCTTTTTTTCTTATCTCATCTTTGATCAACTGTAATCCTGGTTTGCTGCATAGAAAGTCTGTAACTCTGGTTGTCTTCACACCTTCCATATCTTTAACTGCGTCTTTTACTTCCTCACAATTTACTGTACCACTAATGTTTCCCCCACAGCGACAGATAAATACCCCCGTCATTGCCTTAACCTCTCTAATAATCCATTAACTGGAACAGAGTTAACATCAAATCCTAGTTTATCAGGGTTTATTCCCAACGCTAAGCCTAATAGCTGAGAATAATACAGAACAGGAATTCCATAATATACTTCTAACTCTTGTTCCAATAATTTCTGATACTTATCAAACATAATACCGCAGAATGGACAAATAAGAACAAGCGCATCTACCTTCCCTCGTAGAGTGTCAAGTTTTTTCTTCGTCATTGCTTTTGCTATGTTTTCATTAACAGCTAATATCCCACCTCCACAGCAATACGTTTTACCTTGATATTCAATTACTTCTGCACCTGTAACCTTAACCAACTCATCCAAGCTATGAGGAAATTCAGGATCATCAAATGCTTCAAAAAGTTCTTTAGGTCTTAAATAATGGCACCCTGGATGTGTGGCTATTTTAAGGTTAAGAGGTTTAATAACTTTCTCTTTAATTTTTTCTAATCCATAGTCCTCATATAGCATCCGGGCAAAATGCAATATCTTTGGCTTTTCACCATTATAGCTGGTATTAAGATTTTTTTCTAAAAAACGATTAACTCCTTTAGAAATATTTTCATTTTCCAAGAGTTTCTCAGCCTTTGTAAGCATCTCCCCACAAGCAGAGCAAAGTGATATAATCGGTTCTTCTATCTCGGCGGCTCTGGTAAGATTTATCGCAGACATAGCTAATGCTTTTGTCTCATCGATAGACTCAATGGGAAATCCACAACATCCAAAATCCCTGTCTACCAATTCAATATCAAGTGCTTCTGAGACCTTTCTCATTGACTTTTCGTAATTATCCTGTCTGGCGGGTATGGTACATCCAAGAAAAACTTGATATCTCAAATTATGCCTCCGCAATTTTTTTAATAAATTTTGATTCTGACTTTATCCCGGGAAGTTCGTCTTCCTCTCTTAGTTCCAAAGCAAAATCGTCAAGAGGATAAATTCTCCCATTCTCTGCAAGAATTTCCATTAACTTCGCGACGTTTACAGGAATTCTATTCTCTCTAGCTGCTATATTTCTTAATACAGTCATTACGTCAGGTGGCCTAACATCCTGAGGGCATCTCTCTTCACACATAAAGCACATACTACAAAGCCAGATGAATTCATCCTCAAGTACTAGTTCCTTCAGCCCTAACTTAGCTAACTTCATTATTCTACGAGGATTGAATTTTTCCTCGATCTGACGAACTGGACAGGTAGCAGTACAAACTCCACATTGGTGATATTTCGATAATCCCGCTGCCAGTAGCTCTCTCTCAAGAGTTCTCTGAAACCTTTGTATCAGAGTCTGATAAATCAACTACGGATTATCTCTCAGTCTTTAACATCTCATTTGTAATTAGTTTATTGATTAAAAATTTATAGTTAAAAGACCATTCTCGTAACAGAAATAAATCTTAATCACCTTATCTATACTATGTATTCTGAAAGTCACTGCCATTTAACTGGAATTACCGAGGAGAAAATTATAGAAACTGAGAAAGCAGATTTTACTTTACTTCTCACCTCCGGAATAGATCTGCAATCATCTATTGAAGCCACTGACCTCGCTGGAAACTATAGTATTGTAAAGGGGTGTATAGGTGTACATCCTTGGTATGCAGATGAATATAATAAAAAAGTAGAGAATAGATTTAGAACTCTAGCTAGAAGGAATGAGGTTGTTGCGATAAGTGAGATTGGTTTAGATTTTGTCGGACGAATGACGAAAGAGTGGATAAGAGAGGAAAAATATATTGATAGAGATATTCAGATCGAAACATTATCTAAACAACTGAAATTAGCTAGAGAACTTGATTTCCCAGTCATTGTACATGATAGATCTGAAGGGATGGAGCTTTTAGATCTTTTAATAAACTCTAATAATATCGATTCAGGAATAGCGATTCACGGATTCAGTAAGGATAAAGCATATGCAGAAAAAGCTATAAAAAATGATATCTATCTAAGTATAGGTTTAAGAACCCTTCAAAATAATGAATCGTCCTTCATTAAAACTATTGAAAATATCTCTTTAGACTATTTATTAACTGAGACTGATTCCGGTGATCCAATGGGAATACTGGCTGTATGCGATAAAATCGCAGAAATAAAAACAATATCTAGAGAAATGGTAGGTGCTTCAACAACTAGAAATCTCATGAAACTATGTAAAATAGAATAAACCATAAATAAATCAAATCTTTCCATCTTTTTTCAGTAATTTTTACATCAAGAAGCCTTTAAATTTGAACAAATACCCTAGGTACCACTAAGTGGAAGATTTTGGAAGGAAACCAACTGTGGATACTTGAGAAAGAAAATTTCAATGAATTTTTCAATATTCTCAAATTAAAAGGAAACATAAACGCTCCCGTCAAACAAGGTACAATTAACGCCTTCAAAAAAGTAGAATCTCCCGAAGAAATAAATCTGGATTACACCCGAACTATGATACCCCCAAAAAAATATTTTATTCACCCTGAGGAAGTAATTTTCACTTTTGATAAAAAAGAAGAGAAATATTTTGAACCCGTATTTGCAGAGGATACCATAGTTCTCCTTGGAGTTCACGCCTGTGACATTAACGCCATGAATCTACTAGCTAAAGTCTTCATGGAGGAGCTACCCGACAAATATTATCTTGAACGCCGAAAAAATAGTTATATAATAGGCACAAGTTGCACTCCTGATGAATATTGCTTTTGTAAATCAACGAATACCGCTTTCGCCAGCGAAGGATTCGAGTTGTTTCTACACGACATTGGACAAAAATACCTTGTTAGAATAGGATCCATCAAAGGACATAGATTTATCCTTGAGAATCAGAATTTATTCGATGAAGCAAACAAAAACGACATTTTACAATTTAAAAAGACTGAGCAAGAACGTCTTGATAAATTTACTCTTGAACTTGAGATGAATGGTCTACAGAACATGTTAGATATCTCGTTTGATGATGAGGTATGGGACGAATATGGCGAAAAATGTTTAGGATGTGGGTCATGTAACCTCGTCTGTCCTAGATGTAGATGCTATGACGTTCAAGACTACTTTAATCTTGATTTATCCACCGGAAACAGGGTGAGAACGTGGTATAGTTGCATGCTAAAGGATCATGGACTTGTAGCGGGAGGACATAATTTCAGGCCCACAACAAGGGAACGGATAAGAAACAGGTTCAACTGTAAGGGAAGTCTGAGGGAAGATATGCAGAACTGTGTAGGCTGTGGCAGATGCACAGTCTACTGTCCTGCTGATATTAATTATGTTGAAGTGATGAAAAAAGTTCGAGGTGTTTCAATTGAGTAAGCTTAATCCACTTGAGCCAATAAAAGCTAGGATTGTAAAAAATCATAAGATGACTGATATTGAGAATCTAATTACAATAAAGTTTCAGGAGCTGGCTTACTCAGAAAATTTCAGCTATCTTCCAGGGCAGTTCGTCAAACTAGGAGTAATGGGAGTAGGTGAAGTACCAATCAGCATTTGCACTGCCTACGATAAATCTAACGACGGACTTGAATTATGTATCCGAAACGCTGGTCGTGTGACTAATGCCATCCATAATCTGAAAGTCGGAAACATCCTATGGACCCGAGGACCTTATGGTAACGGATTTCCCATGGATCAATTAGAGGGTAAAGACCTATTACTTGTTGCAGGAGGACTGGGTATTGCACCAATAAGAGGTGTTATACAATACGCTCTAAATAACAGGGAAAAATTCGGTGAAATATCCATTCTTTACGGTATACGCTGTTATGATCTGATGCTCTTTAAAGATGATATATTAGACTGGTTCAGAAATGGAGACGAGATAGGGGTAAAACTCTACTTAAGTTATGAGGATGAGGAAGATGCAAGGTGTTACGACCTTGAATGCGAGAGGGATGATCGATGTACACAAGGACTTGTAACCAAGCTATTTAGCATGCTAGATACCCCTTCTCAAAACACAGTAGCAGTTCTTGGTGGTCCCCCGATTATGTACAAGTTCACAGTTATGGAATTGGAAAAACTGGGTTTCGATCCTGAGTCTGTTTATATGACTCTAGAGCGGCGAATGAAGTGTGGCGTTGGACAGTGTGGGCACTGTATAGTTGGTACAGGAAAATCGATTAAATATGTCTGCAAGGATGGACCCGTTTTCAGCTTATGGGAAGCAATGAATACAAAAGGTATGATTTGAGGAGAAACAGAAATGAAGCTTAAAATTGGAATATTTAGTTTAACTGGCTGTGGAGGAGATCAGCTACAAATATTAAACATGGAAGATGTATTATTAGACCTCCTAAGTAATTTCGATATAGTAGATTTTCAGGAAGCTAGTTCAAGAAAGGAAGAGGGAGACATAGATGTAGCCTTCGTCGAAGGTACCGTCTCAACAGAGAAAGATCTTAAACACCTGCTAGAGATACGGGAGAGATCAAAAGTATTAATTGCCTTGGGTAATTGCGCAACCGATGGTTGTATCCAAGCAATGAAAAATGACGAAGATATCAGAGAAAGATTTCAAGAGGTGTATGGAGTGAATCCAGACGAGTTTGATGCTAGACCCTCTCAGCCATTAAGTGAATTTATAAAAGTTGAATACGAGATTCCAGGATGCCCCGTTGAGAAGGAAGAGGTACTTCATGGAATTACCAGTCTACTTAACGGTGATAGCCCACCAAGATATACTTACCCAGTCTGCGTAGAGTGCAAACTAAACGAATATCCTTGCGTTATAACTGAGAAAAATTTACCCTGTCTTGGACCCGTTGTAAGAGCCGGATGTGATGCTCGTTGCCCCGGTCTTGGCTTAGACTGTATAGGATGCAGAGGACCAGTTGAGGATCAATCGAACTACGCATCAGAACTATTAATGCTAAAAGAAAGGGGATATGATGACGATTTTATCCTAAACCGGTTAAAGGTATTTAGTGGCAAACTTGAAACCCTCACGGAGGAAATAAAATGAAGTATACTATACCAGAGTTAACAAGAGTAGAGGGGCACGGAGGCATAGAGGTAACTCTAAAAGGCAACAAAGTAGAGGATGTCAAATTCAATATTTTTGAAGGTCCAAGGTTCTTCGAGTCCATGATCAAGGGCCATTATTATGATAAAATCCCAGATATAACAAGAAGAATATGTGCCATATGTACGGCAAGTCATAGTCTAGCTTCTATTGGAGCTATTGAGAACGCTTTCGCAGTAGAGCCAACACCCCAAACAGCCTTACTCAGAGATTTGTTAATCCATGGAGAAACTATAGAAAGTCATGCTCTTCACGTATTCATGCTTGCGTTGCCTGATTATCTTGGATACCCAGATGCTATTACAATGGCATCTGAATATCCGGACGCTGTTAAAAATGCTTTAGAGCTTAAGAAAACGGGTAATATGATTCATACTCTTTTAAGTGGTAGGGAAGTACATGGAATGAATGAGAGAGTGGGCGGTTTTTCAACAATACCCCGCGAAGAGGATCTGGTTAAATTAAGGGGTTCGCTTAGCAGAGTTAAACCTGTAGGTGAATTGGCAGTAGAATTGTTGAAAAATTATGAACCACCTGCTTATAACAACTCAGATAACCTCCTAATAGCGATAGACCCTGGTGAAAAATTTGGGTTCCTTGGTGACTATATTATCACTTCTAATGGTGAGAAAATTCATCAAAGTAGATACAAGGAAATAACAAATGAGAGTACAGTAAATCATTCCTATGCTAAACATTCGCTGTATAACGGTGAACCCTTTATGGTGGGATCTCTTCCAAGAGTAATCCTTAATGGGGAAAAATTGGAGAATTCAGCAAAAGGGCTATTCCTCGAGCACAAAGCTCTGTTATTGCAAAGTAATAGCATTTCCAATAATCTTGCTCAGGCATTAGAACTCGTACACTGTATCGAAAGAAGTATACAGGATATTGATGTGCTATTATCTAATGGTCTTACTCAAGGAGGAATAATGGAATTTGAAGTATTCGAAAGCCGGGGGATAAACGCAGTAGAGGCTCCAAGAGGAACTCTGTACCATGATTATACATTTAACGATAAAGGAGAAATAACGAAAGCTAACATAATAACTCCAACAGCACAAAACGCCGCTAATATCGAGAAGGATGTAAAAGTAATAGCAGAGAATTTAGTAAACTCAGAAAACAAGGTAAAAGAAGCTCTGGAACTAATGGTTAGAGCTTATGATCCATGTATCTCATGCAGTGTTCACTTAACTCATATTAAATAAATTTCAAAATTGTCAATCAATTTTTATAATAATTGATACAACTCGAAATTATTTTTTAAGATTTCATCTACAATTCTTAAGCCACAAAGATTAAAGTCTTCCATTCATGTCAGTTCTTGAATATCTTGAAAGAGAATCTAGAGAAAATTTTGGATAGGATTCGAGGAGTAGGAACAA
Source organism: uncultured Candidatus Bathyarchaeia archaeon (assembly GCA_964559475.1). Classification (GTDB taxonomy): domain Archaea; phylum Thermoproteota; class Bathyarchaeia; order TCS64; family TCS64; genus RBG-16-57-9. The sequence continues at coordinate 7,727 of CAZLHX010000114.1, forward strand.
GCCATACTTTTGAAGGAGAGTATATTGCAGACTTTATCGAGAGATTGGATGGTTTATTAGATGTAGAGGGAATAAAACTGGAAGGAAATACTCTAAAGATTCTTGTCGGTGAAACGAAAAAACCAGATCAAGAGAAAATTCTAAGAGTCATTACTAAAGCAAGTTTACTCAATAACTCAGTTGCAGGATATGAGGATACACCTCACGGCAAAATGCTATATTTTGAATTTTACATCCCTCCTTGGAATGAGCA
>CAZLHX010000115.1:0-7806 GCA_964559475.1 uncultured Candidatus Bathyarchaeia archaeon
CGATCTCCGGCTCCGGAGGCCGGTGCATTATCCGCTCTGCTACGGGCCCGTACAAGAATAGGCAAATACTAAATGATTAAAGGGTTTCTCACGATCTTATAATAAAAAAGTGGTTATCTGAAAATTGGTATGAGGACCCTATTTCTCTGTATATAAATGATTATAATGGCAGCGATTAGTCCTGTGAGTATATAACTTGGAGGGATCGGTATACCTCCTCCCGTTTCTCCATCCTCTTCTGGAGGTTCTTCTTCCTCTGGAGCAACTTCCTCGTAGATTATTTCCAGTGAAGTATCCGAGTCGAGAATAATAGTCCTAGATGTGGATGTCTCTCCATCTCCCCACTCTTGGAACATGTATTCCAAATCATTAGATGTTACTGCTGGTTCAACTTCTATCACATAAGGGCCTTCAGGAAGTTCTTCAGTATATGGTATATTTTCAGGGTCTCCATTTATTAAAATTTCAACAGTCACAGGCTCACTGTTTATACTAAGGGTGTATTCAGGTGTTTCAATTATCGGTGTAGTGATTTGTTCGACTGAAGCGGTGTTTCCTGCGTAATCCTCCGCTTCAACTCTTACAGTGATCTCTCCTGTGCCCTCAAGAGGCACTTCATAGTAATCTCTGGTTTTAGTAATATCCCATTCATCTATTTCTAGGTTAATGGTTTGTGTTAGTTGTATTGGAGTCCAATTAGTGTTAATTTCGGAGCGGTAAAATGCCTGTACACTTTTTACCCCCCATCCAGAATCAGTCACTTCTATTATTGCGTTAGGGCTTGTCGCCTCATCGTAGTTTTGAGGGAGATGTAAGTTGATCTCTGGATTCGTAGTATCTTCGTCTGCGGCTATGGTTATGTTATATATTGAATGACTTGGAATGTCAAGTGTGGTAATAAAGTTGTGTCCCTCTTGGGTGGTTATCACCTCAAAGTTTTGAGGTTTTTCTGGATAGAAACTGTACGCTGAGGGGTTAAGGCTTTTATCTAGAAGAAATTCTAGCTCAACCTCTTTAAGAGGCATTTCAAGGGTGTTTATAACAGTCGCTGAGACTGCAGTTTGGGTACCATCATTTTCCTTCTTGTAAAGATAATGTATTTTTTCCAATGGTATTGAGTTGGGAGGGTTGAATTTGTTTTCCTCCCCATACTGATCCAGTTGATATGTTCCATCATTAAAGACTTTGATAAGTCGATAACCTCTGTACTGGCTTGTACCGCCTCCTATCGTCGTTGTAGTAATGAAGCTGTGAGCACCGTTCAGTATGTATATCATATCTCGATGCACGTGTCCTGCTAGGATTAGCTGGACATCATTCTCCTCAATTACTTTTAGAATTTCTTCAGCGTGATCCATGTTATCAGACCATGTAAAGTACATTAATTCCTCTAGTTCCTGTATATTATCCCATGTACCAGTTATTTCTCCGCCGCTCACAGTTCCCTGGTCGTCCTCATATTCGCTGCTCAGAAGAGGGTGATGGAATGCCATAATCTTAACCTTGTCAGGGTTTTCTTTGAGAACTTTATCTGCCCACTGGATTTCATCATGATTTATGTATCCCCCACCATGGCTGTTTAAGGCTAATATGAAGAAGTCACCAACAGTGACAGTATAGTTGGTCATTCCACCATATTGTTTGTAGAATCTGGCGTCATCGGTATGGTCGTGGTTACCTGGAAGTATGAAGATGGGTACTTCGCTTTTCTCCATTGTTGTTTGAAAATTCTCCCATGCTGACCTTATAGTCTCGACGTCTACAACGTCTCCAGTGACTAAGATCATGTCAGGGTTGATTAAATTCTGCTCGTAAACCAAGTGGCTGAAATTGTCTGCACCGTATGGTTGATGGATATCAGTGATATGGCATATGTTTATTTCTTCAGGCAATTCTTCCATTACCCAGACGCTGTTTAGCTGCGTTACGTTTACTAGTTTCTCGTTTTCGTTGTATATCAAGTTTAGATCGTAGAGTCCAGGTCTTACGCTTGGTATTGTAAATCTTAGGATCCAGGACTCACCTGTACCAGTAGGGTTCCCCCTGGTACTCAGGATCGCAGTCTCATATTTTGACCAAATTTTTGCTTTGATGTTAGTAGGTTCAGCAGTGGATACCACCTCAACTGGAAGTACTCCTCCATGTATCACTGGTTCTGGTAGTGACGGCATAGGTCTCTTTACCGGGTCTGAATATGTTTTCAGAGCATTCGTATAAACTATGGGCGATAGGACCGTTAAAATAATGAAAAAAACTAATATTCCGAATTTTCTATCCTTCATAATTATAATAATTAAATCCTTTTACTTAGTTGTTTCCAAAACACATTTGTACCGTTTGAATACTATCAAAGATCCCTTTCAGGTCACAAAATCAGTCAAGTTTCCATGTTACTGAAAATATTGAATTTTTATTAGATTTGTTAATCCTCTTCCTTAAATTCACATAGTAGAGGGTAGGATTGATTCAGGAGTTTTTGAGCAGTTTCAACAATTACCGGTCCAACCCCCCTAACCTCCGAGAGAGAGCCTAGGAGTTTCTTAGTTTTTCCACTCTTGCTTGTATGGATTTGAGCTCTAGCAAACTCATCAATTACTCGATATGGCGTCTCGAACTTGTTCAATAACTCCGTTGCTAGGGTCGTGCCTATCTGAGGTAGACCTGAGAGTAGGTAGATCTGCTGTACGTGTGCTGGTAGGTTACGGTTTATGCTTCTCAGTTGGATTATTCTATCTTCCTTTACTTGCTCCCTGTAAGCTAGTCTGTGGAGTAATATGGCTGTTGTTTCTGGGTTTTCCGTCGGAATTACATTTAATCCATAGTCCAGTGCGAGGCTACTAAGTGCTCCGTAGATGCTGCTGGTTCTCATGGCACTTCTTTTTAGAGCTTTATTCATCTGTCCTTCAAGGATGAGGATGGGTCTCTCATAGATCTCCGCCATGTCTTTAGCTTGACTGAATAAGCGACCATCTTTCATGCTGCTCAAAAAGTCTGCGCAGTCTTTTCTCTCAACGCCGACCCTATCGCTGACGACGAAGTCACAAACGTCTAATGGAAGTATGTCTACTATTATCCCATTGAATTTGAAGTAGTTGATGATTTCTCCTCTGCTAGCTGCTTCATTACTATCTACGCAGATGTGTAGCTTATCACTCATCTTTTATGAACTCCAGCTCAACCTTTTCTGCTGGCTCGACCCCTCTAAGAGTCTTGATAAACCCGAGGATTACGTTTTTCATAGCTCTTCTCACGAAGTTGTTAACAGGAATCTCCTCATTATTTACTTTCAATCTGAAATCCATTTTATATACGACGCATTCCATAGCTGTTTTTTCTCCTCTTAGGATGGCTTTTCCCATCTCCCAGCAGTTCTCGTAGCCACACCCTCCACAATTAAGATCGGGTAACATAATGAAGGATTTTTCCTCAACAATGTCTGCTATCTTATCGATCTCATCTATTGTATGGACCGCTATATCAGTATCTAATATTAAGTCATGTAGATTTACAATCGCCAACTCTAAGCCAGAGCTGAGTGCTTCAATATCGCCTTCCTCTCTAGGGACGATTATTCTTACATGATTTTTAACAGTCTTAAAGCCTTCAATTACCAGATAGTCTGCTACTCCAAGCTTTTTGGATGCCTCCTGGATTAATAATGGATGATCGTAAAATACTGCTCCTGCATTATCGTGAAGAATAGCTACCGCTTTCGCTCCTGCTTCGCGGTGTCTCTCGGTATCTTTTCCGGGGGTATCCAGTTTAACATCTTCCGCTGTATGTTTTATTGAGATTACCGTGGCGCCTCTTTGTCTTAATTCACTTATCAGTGCCTCAGCTACACTGGTTTTTCCCGAGTTCTTGTAACCGATAATGGAAACCGTCTTTGGTGGCATCATTGTAGAAATATTGTATTTCTATGATAAACGTATTTCTCAATCCAAAAGCTAAATATTTTTCCACAGTTTAAATTCATGCCTTATCCAAAGAATTTTCCTAGACTTGTTTGTTGTGGGCGTCCTATCATGGCGTCAAAGTTCATATCCAGTGCATCCAGTAGCTGTTCGAAGGTGCTTTCAAGATATTCCTCATATTTTTTAATATCAACATCCCGGGGGGTTGCCATCTCAGCTGGTAGTACGTCATCTTTTGTAACGACGTAATTTATTATGTCTCCCGCCACTATCTCGTGCCCTGCTTCCTGGAGCATACGACCTGCCTTTACATGCTGTGGGTTTGTGTCATAGCGGTTAAGGTTTTTACCCAGCTGCATCTGGAAAGCTACTTCTTCTATGCTAAATTCCCTTTCCTTGAGTTTCCTGTGAATTTCCTCAACAAGCTCTTTGATATTCCCTTTTGCTTGAGGGAACTCAGTAGGATCTTGTACGTTGCTGAGAATGCTAGTAAGTTCATCGAAAGCTTCCTTGAGGATAGGTGGGATATGGCGTTTCTTTCCAGTTAGACCTTTTATATCAAGTCTGCCATCTTTGTATACCCCTAGATAGTTTTTCTTTCGCTTGCTAAATATCGCATATCTATAAGTTTTCTCGACTTCCAAGTCAATTTCCAGTTTCTGGTCTGCCCATTCTACAAGTTTATCCGTCTGAGTTTCGGATGGGTGATTGAGGAATACACTGTCAGTATCCCCGTACAGTACTTCAATGTTCATTTCTTCGGCTTTCTTCTGAGCTTCCTCCATTGCATAGCGCCCGACCGCTGCTGTGCTCTCAGCCAGGGGAGGGCAGTATAGAGGGAAACTCTCTGCCCCAAATACCCCATATGATGCATTTAGAAAGACTTTGAGGGCCTGCTGGACGACATAGTAGTACTGCTGCTCATTCTCACTTAACCTGTTATCCTTGCTCAAAGGTTTGTACCAGAGAACCCTCAGGTCTCTTAAGCTTCCGATTAGTGTGCTTGTCATTCCTTGATTTTTTATACATGTCCAGTGGGGAGTTCCTGGTACAAGGTTATCTTTACATTCGTTGTGGGGACATAAGAGGGTCTCATAGCTTAGATTCCAATTCTTGATTGCTGAGGGATAGAGGGATGCAAAGTCTAGGACAGTTACATCAAAGTGAACTCCGGGGGTGGGATCTCTTACGATGGCTCCTTGATACTTTTTCCCCTTTATCACTGCCTCAGTAGTTGTTCCTCCCTTCGCTTCTATTATGTCGCTCGTATTGGGTATTAGCCATCTATTTTTTCTGTGCTCCCACTCCATCATTGACAGTATCCATCGACTGACACCAAGCCTGGAAACATCTTCAAGAATACTCTTACTTATCCTACTAAGGAGAACCATGAGGTTCATAACTAGATCATTATTGAAGGCTGTAAGCTGGTATGTAATGTAGCTATCCTGCATACAGTACTCTCCAAGCTGCCCAAGGCTAAGGGTGTGAATATCTTCTATCTCGATCTTTCCCTGATCTAGGATGCTTCTGCTGATCTCATCAAGGTTGTTTTCCCTGTAAACATTCCCAAAGGCGTATCCCTGGATGCTACGGTTTCTGAAAAACTGGTAGAGGTCTATGTGAACTCCGTTGGTGAGGAAGGCGAATCTTCTACCGAGGGTTATCGGGTTCTCAGAGTCTGGGATGCCCAGGTTTCTAGCTCGATTTCTCAGGTACTTGAAGTCGAAGTCATCCCCATTGAATGTAAGCACAACGGGGTACTGGTCTATAGTCTGGAAGGTGTTCTCAATGAGCTTTCTCTCATCATCATAAAGTATAACATCATCTGTTCCCTGAATCACAGGAGTATCAATTTCTCCTCCTGTATCGTTAAGGAGCATTACTCTTCTAACCCCATCGGAACCTGCAAATGCGACCGCTATCACTGGATCAGGTGCCGTGTCAGCGTTAGGCAGTCTATTCTGGACGCTAGGTCTCACCTCAATATCTACTGCAACTCGTTTAATCTCAGGTACCGGGCATTGTAACAGTCTTGCCCAATCTCTCATGGTATCCTTGAGTTCAGGTTCAGTCTGGTTTAGTATTTCCTCAAACTCTTCCGCAACGGTATCGGGAATACTCCAGTCATCTTTTACCAAGTCGCCGTCTACTACTTTGTAAGGCATACCCGGAATGAAGCCCTGGTCATAGATGTATGTATTATAATACCGTATACGGCTCTCCCACGTCTCGTCCATTAGGTTTCGAATTGCACCATAGCTCCCACCGATGCTGAGAGGGTCTTCAGCCACTACTTTAGTGACTATCATATCGCTATCAATCAGAGCATCGTATTTCTCCACTTCTTCAAAATATTTGAAGCCGTGATGTGTGGTTATTTTCCTATTCTTTCTGAGCTCTCTCTCTGGGGTTTTTGAGATTAAATAAGGTAGGTGACCAGTATTATCATACCAGAGGAATATTTCCTGGCTCTCAGGTTCGTAGAGTCTTACATATCCTTTCCTTTCATCCCCATCATAGCCTGCTGATAACAGGTAACTTCTGGGAAGATTATCCGGAGCTTTTCTCCCTTTAACCAGAAGCTCCTCTTCATCATCGTAGCTCATAGTCACCAGTCCCCAAATATCATGTATCGGTGAGATATAATACATAGCCTATCCGATAATAATTCATAATAAAACAGGAAAGTGCTGACTTTACAAGAGAATGGGGTAAATTTAAGGTCTTTAATTGCAGAACTTATCAAAGTTTATTTTTAGTGTTATTAATATGTGAATATAGGGTTTCCATCAGAACATATGCCCCGGTTATAGCCGTTAGACCGGTATCATATCCTGGATATATCTCAACAAGATCTAATCCAACCAGTTTCTCCTTTACGGTTGAATTAATTATATTCATCATTTTACTTACTGAAACTCCCTCGGGGTATGGATTTCCCACCCCCGGTGCGTATGATGGATCTAATGCATCCATATCCAGACTCAAATAGAAGGAATTAACACCTTCGACAGTTTCAAGGACCTGCTTAATTACATAGTCCTCATCTTTCCTTATTTTCCTGGATGAAAACCACCTTATATCCCTGTGATCCTTTGCGAATTCCACCTCCTCTCTTGAGAGGGCTCTGGGTCCAAGAACTAGGATCTCACACTTTAATTTCTCATAAGCCCTTCTAAGATAAGTAGCGTGACATATTTTTTGATCAAAAAGTTGATCTCTAAGATCCAGATGGGCGTCAAATACAATGATAAGCTCTGGTTTTAATGACTCAAGTGCTCCAAGGGTGATGGTGTGTTCACCCCCCAGTAGGACTGGGATAGCTCTCATTGTTTCGATGGTTTTTTTTATGTTATCCAGTGCTTCTTCCACAGTTGGGCATTCTACTTCTCCTATGTCGGCTAACTTGATGTCTTCCCAGTCGAGTCCGGTTCTTTCATTATACGTATCCAGATAACTGCTCTCACGTCTAACAGCGCTTGGACCGAACCTGGTTCCCCTCCGGTAGCTTGTTGTTAAGTCTAGTGGGGCTGAAAATAAAGCATAGTCACTATCCTCTGAAGATGGAGGTTTATCCAAGAATGTTTGGAGGACTGGTTTTAGCATCTTTTATTCTACGACTACCTGGTCTACACTGTGTATTACTGCTCCTTGTTTGGCCATATGAGTCCTAAGGTTTTCATAGTCTACGTTTCCATCTATAATGATCCTGAGGCTCTCTGTCTTTTCATCCATTTCTACTACTGTTACGTCCACTCTTCTGATACCGTCAAGTTCTCCTACGAAGGCGGCGAAATCTGGTAGGGGTGGTTGATGTGGTTTTAATACGTCCAAAACGATGTGTATTATCTTGGGTTGTTCCAATACTTTTCACATATCCTCCAGAAAT
>CAZLHX010000116.1:0-7744 GCA_964559475.1 uncultured Candidatus Bathyarchaeia archaeon
ACTAACACCACGATTCCTAATGAGACAAGAATAAATTGAGATGCCTCCAGGCACTACTAGAACAATACGCATACTATACTCAATGATCAAAAGCAGGAACATCAAGGATATAAGCGCCTGAAATCGCCATAATATAGCCACGCAAATTAATCCAATAAGTAACTAGGATAGACATCAAAGGGCATGCGTTTATTAACGGTTTGCGGGAAGTTCTCTAATTAAGCCTTCGGTTTTATGAATAAGCTTAAAGCTTGTTTTCTATTCTCTTGAATCATGTCTGAGAATGGTAAATTGAGTAAATTTTGGATTCAGGAACTTACCCGTCCAGCTTTTGAGGACTGGCTTGAGAATGATCCAGAACCAGTTGTTATCGTTGGCATCGGGGCGATTGAGCAGCATGGGACGCATCTCCCACTGGGTACTGATAGTCTTGGGGCAAGAGAATTTATTCATGAGGTTGCTGAACGTACGAACAGTGTATGTATACATCCTTGTTGGCCCGGTTACAGTCCACACCATATGGCGTTTCCGGGAACTGTAACATTCAGTGCAGATACATTATTGAACATCCTTCTGGATACAATTGAGAGCTTCGCAATGCATGGAGTGAAACGTTTCGTACTTTTCAACCATCACGGCGGAAACACAAATATCATGAACTTGGCTGCTCAGATTGCTAAGAGAGAGTTTAACGTCATGGTGGCAACGCCTGGTGGGCCAAGTGATACTGAGTTAGCTAAAAAAATCGAGGACAGGATGGATCGCTACTTTGAGGTTCACAGTGGGCCTCGTGAGACTGCATATGCTCTTCATTATTTCCCTGAGCTGGTGGAGATGTGGAGACTGGAAAACTGGGAGAACGGTGTAGTAATATCAGATGAACTTCAGGAATTTATGAATCCAGATAGGGAGGACTTTGAGCTAGTCAACCAGGTATTCCATGCATGTCTTAGTCCCAATACCGAGGATATAACTAGGACGGGGCAGTATGCAACAAGTGATCCAAGAAATGCTGAGCCTGAGGAGGCAGCTGCACGTATGGAGGAGATTGTGAACTTTATGGTTAAGTTCATTGAGCTTTGGAAATCAATTCCTGTACCGGAGTGTTATAGGGACTAATTTTTCCTCTAGATATTTTTTCTTAATTTTTCTGCTTCTAACTTATCCATATGTATGGTATATTCTTCGCTTGGGTACTCGGATTTTATTATTTCCTCTTTAAATTTTGATAAAGCTTCTTTTATTATTCTGTTCAAGTTTGCATACGGCTTAGCGAAAGGAGGTGCTTTTTCATATACTCCTAGCAAATCGTGAAAAATAAGCACTTGCCCATCACAATCAGGACCAGATCCAATCCCTATTGTTGGTATACTTAGCCTGCTGGTAATTATTTGAGCTGTCTCAGCGGTAACAAACTCTATCACTACACTGAACGCTCCAGCATTTTCAAGTGCTATCGCGTCAGCAAGAATTGCTTCTGCGGTAACAGCGTCTTTACCCTGTACTTTGAAAGAATCACCCACCGATGCCCTCTGAGGCATTAGACCTATATGAGCCTGTACAGGAATACCCACATCAACTATCTCTCTTACAAGAGGCGCGATCTGTTTCCCTCCTTCAATTTTTATAGCATCTGCTCTTCCTTCTTGGATGAGACTGGCGGCGTTTTTTACAGCCTCTTCACGACTAATGTGATAGCTCATGAAAGGCATATCCGCCACAACCAAGGCTCTTTTGATTGCTCTGGAGACAGGCGTTGTATGATGTATAATGTCATCTACTGTAACAGGTACTGGGTTGGAGTATCCTAATACGACCATTCCTAAGCTGTCCCCGACTAAGAGCATCTCTATACCTGCTTTATCTGCTAAAAGGGCGCTTGGATAATCGTAGGCAGTAACCATTGAGATCTTTTCCCCTTTCTCTTTCATTCTTCTAAGATGGGATACAGTAATTTTCTCTAGAGTCATATTGATCAGATGATAGAAATAGGAGAATTGTGGATTTAACTTATCTGCTAATCTCTTAGAGTAACAGGGTAAACTCCATCTGGTACATTCTGGTATATGAAGACAGTTAAATCTGCAGGACACTGTCCTGGAGCATCAACGATAATAATTTCTTCTCCAAGTTCCTCGTATACTGCTCTGAAATGTGTTTTAGATTTGCTTACGATTATATCAAAGTCGGTTGGGTTGTACCCAAACTGCTTGATCGGGTCATCATCGATCAAGCTACTCTGTCTGGATGTTAACTGTAACCATATTCCATCGACCTGAAGAATTCCTGTATTCCCCAGGTTAATCTCCTGATTGATCCTCATAGGACCAGTCCCAATGTACTTTCCCTCACCAGACCAAAGGATCTCCCCCTTCACGTGCACCTTTCCACCATCTCGCCACCCCGTATTAGCCCCCACATCCAGTCCGATCTTCTTACCGACGCCTCTATCAACGCATTTTTTAGCGGATTCGGGGTCATAAAGCATGGGTAAAGCCGTCTTTTCTGCTTTTTGTTTGATTAACTCTTTTAAAACGAAGGTGGTGTCGTTACTTCTGTCAGCGTGATCTAGAATTATTATTGGTTTTGAAGCTTTTTTCGCCTTTTCTATTGAGCGTCTCACGCCCTCTTTTACACTATATAGAGCTGTTTCTGTTCTTCCTGTGAGTTCTTTTCTAAGGCTCCAAGCAAAATCTGAAAGATCGTCAACTATCTCCTGAGCAAGATCAGGATCATCATCTGTCACCGCTATCATGCTCATTCCAAGGGTATGTACGTCACTCCATGAGAAACCGAACAAAGCTGTAACGTCTACTACTCTAGGCTTCTGTTCCCATTCAAGAACCCTATCGATAATATCTTTAGCAGGGCTAACTGTTGTTGCGCTGAAAACCGATGGTACAACTATTCCCGGTTTCTTAAGTGCCATCGTGGGATTAATCTCCTCATCCAATGTTTTTAACATAGCCTTAGCTGCCCGTACCCCCGTCTTTTTCATGTCAACATGGGGACTGCTATGATATCCAAATACTCCATTGGCTTCCTCTAACAATGCTTTATCCTTATTGCCATGGAGATCAAGCGTAACCATAATGGGTATATCGTAGCCTACTTCTTCTCTTATCTCTCTGACAGCATCAGTCTCCGGGTCCTGCTGGCTCTCGGTAGCCATAGCCCCGTGTAAACTCAATAAAATAGCATCTATCTCCTCTCGGATATCCCTAAAGCCTTCTCTCATTTTTGTTACATAATGATCGTAGACCTCATCAGCAACGGTTTCTGTTGCACCACCTGGTGCATTACAAATGGGTAATAATTCAACACTATTCTTCTCGCATACTTCGAAGAAACCCCCCATACAGCTGTTTGTGTTCCTAGCTTTTTCTATGACCTCCTTACCATACGTTGCATTTCTCTCAAAATCTTCAAGTGTAGTTAAACCGGGCCAGAAGGTGATAGTCTCATGGGCAAATCCGGCTACTCCAATTTTGTAATTTTTACTCAACATTCTCACCCAATTACAATTCTTTGTGGATCTATAGTTTCCCTTAAAAGTTTTAACTCTTCTTGATTTGGAGGTTCTGTTACATCAACCTTATCTGGAATTAATAAATCAAAACTTGTATTTTCCTTCACATCATCAACTGTTACACCCGGATGAACAGAGACAAGTGTCATCTCCTTTGAATCATCATGGAACCCCATCACTGCCAGTTGAGTTATAACACGATAAGGTCCGGTATCCTCAGGTAGACCTGTTTTTTCTCTAGAACCTGGACCCTTAAGGTAACCGGGGGTTGTGAGGAAATCGAGTTTATTGACGAATCTTCTTCTGTCCTGTCTCATCAAAATTATTGTTCTAGTGCAGAGGCTCCCAACATCGTTCGCCCCTCCACTCCCAGGGAGCCTGACTTTTGGTTTACTATGTTCTCCTATAACTGTGGTGTTCAGATTTCCATATTTATCTATCTGAGCCGCCCCTAGAAAGCCGTAGTCAACTAGTCCTTGTTGAGCTATCCCCATGGCATAATCCATGCTGGCTGCCATAACGGATTTGTAATAGGTTCTGCTGTCTCCAACACTAATTGGTATCATCGGTAACTTGGGCCCTATGCCTCCCGCCTCAAATATTAGAACTAGATCAGGTGCGTGAAGTCTTTGAGCCAGCATACTGGCTACTAGTGGTAGACCTGTTCCGACGAAAACAGTCTTATTATTTTCAAGGACTCGGCTGGCTACACAGGCCATTAATTCTGTGGTATTATATTCCATCTTTTTACCTCCTAGCCCATGGAGCCTCGAAAGGAACTTCAAGGTTCTCAAGTTTCTTAAGATACTCCATTTTTTCCTCTCCTCCGATTAACTCAATGTATTCCTCAAAATCACTAACCCCGTAAACATATCTATCGAAATAGTTTTGTGCCCCTTCCTCACTCCTACTTAGAGTCAGCCACTCAGCCATGTGCTCTTCATCACTATAATATAATCCAGGCATGTTCCCTGGGTGGCTTCCATAAGGTACTTCCACTACAGAGTCGACTAGGAAAAAGGGTATTTGCGTCCGGTCAGGGGCGTCTCTGATATCATCTTCTTCGATTATTTTCTCTGTAGTTACTATGAGCCTTTTTGATGCTCTGGCTAAGTCTATGTCTTCGATTGTAATTCCATCAATCTGGCAGTTTCCAAATTTATCACACCTATGAACATGGATTAAGCTGAACTCGGGGTAACATGCAGGAAGCAGTGTAATAGGCTTCCCAGTCATGGGGTCCTCGACGACTTTCGATGAACTATAGTTTAGCGTGTCGGTTCCTAACATGATCCTTGCTGGAAACCATGGTAACCCCATCGCAGCTGCCTTAAACCTCCACTGAAAAGCAGCATTACTTAGCTCTCCAACTACTTTTACCCTGCCAGACTCTACAGCCCGGCGTCCCGCTGGTGATAGACCTCTCAATTCATGCCCGAAACTATATGCGCATTCTACCCTGTCTACCAGTCCCGACGCTATTAGTATGTCTACATCATGGACTGACGTCTTACCGGCGATGGTCAGGTTTCTTCTTCTCTGTCTAATCATCTCATATATAGCAGCAGAGCTGAACCTGATGTGTCCAAATCCTCCCATAGCGAAATAGTCTCCATCATGTGTGAATTTTTTCACAGCCTCAGTCAGGGACATTCTTTTATCAATTAACCCTCTTTCCTTGTTTTCTTTCATCCATTTTCTGGCTTCATCGGGAGGCATCCAGCCTAAGAGTTCCCCTTTGCCTTCTTGAATAATATTCATATCTTATACTTCACGATAGCTCGTATAATATTTCTCTAAAAATATGGGGTTAATAGACTTGTTCTTCGTCACTCCATAGCAGTTTGTTCAGGGAGATCAGGTATCTGTCTCTCCTTTCTTCAAGTTCCTCAAGGTTTTTTTCACCAACCATTTCATTAACGCCTTCTACTGCTTTCTGGATTGCTGATTCGGGGGTTTCAGTCCATTTTGTCATGGTCTCAAGCCATTTTGCTTTGCTCACTCCGATATGTCTCATGAGGTACTCTATGCCTCCTTTTCCCCCGCCGAGATGATATACCAGGTATGGGCCCATAATCGCCCACCTGATCCCTGGTCCTGCCCGAATGGCTTTATCCACATCTTCTACACTGGCTACACCCTTATCTACGAGGTCTAGGGCTTCTCTCCAAAGAGCTGCTGATATTCTATTAGCGATGAACCCCGGGACCTCTTTTTTTAGTATAACAGGTTCTTTTCCTATTTTTTTCATCAACTGGAAGGTAATATCGATTGTTTCTTGGCTTGTTTTTTCTCCAGGACTCAGCTCAACAAGAGGAATGAGGTGAACTGGGTTCCATGGATGGGCTACTATGGCTCTTTCTGGGTGGTATATCATGTCCTTGGATATATCACTCATCATCAAACCAGAGGTGCTACTAGCTAGGATAATATCTTTAGAGGTTAATTCATCCATTTTCTTGTATAAATTCTGTTTTACCTCCAAGTTTTCGAAGACTGATTCTATCACAAAATCCGAACGGCTTAAAACGTCTTTAAGTTCCGTGGAGGTATTTAAACCCCTTATTGCTTTTTCCGAGTTTTTTCCAAGTCCTGCTTCTACAAGCGTATGAATGTGGTTTATAACTCGTTCATAAGCTTCGTCCACTTTTTCCTGGTTAAGATCTTGTAAGGTTACTTGGTATCCATTTACAGCAAACTGAGCTGCCCAGCCTTGTCCCACAAGACCTGAACCTATGCACGCAATTTTCTCTATTCCTTCTATCATTATTACCCCTTGAGAATACTCTATGGGGCTTTTCTTATTTTCCAAAGGCGTTACCGTTAAGTTAATTGAATGCTACTTTATGTTATGAGTGATCATGTTTTTTCCCGGGGATCAATGCTTTTACATCAGATGTCACATGGTGAAGGTATTTACTTATGGGATGTTGAGGGAAACAATTATATCGATGGTAGCGCTGGACCCATCTGTGTTAATATTGGGCACGGAGTGAAGGAAGTAACTGAGGCAGTAAAGTCTCAGATGGATAAAATTAGCTACGTTCATAGCAGCCACTTCATGACGGACTCTGTAAAAGAATGTGCAAAAAAACTCTCTGAATTTGCACCAGAAGGCCTTGACCATGTATTTTTCTGTAGTGGAGGCTCAGAAGCGACAGAAGCAGCGGCAAAGATGGCGCGTCAGTATCATCTTCTCAAAGGAAACGAGAAGAAAAGTAAGATTATCGCACGGTGGCAGAGTTATCACGGTAATACTTTGGGAGCTCTGAGTATGTCAGGTAACATCGCGAGACGTCGAAGATATGTTCCGATGCTCTTGGATTTTCCACATATTCCTCCAGCTTACTGTTACCGTTGCTGGTTTGGTAAAAAGCCAGATTCCTGTGACCTTGAATGTGCAAGAGCTTTGGATCATCAGATCAAGGCAACTGGACCTGAGTACGTATCAGCTTTCATAGCGGAACCATTCGTGGGAGCCACTTTAGGAAGTTTGCCTGCTGCTCCCGGATATTTCCAGTTGATAAGAGAGATATGTGACGATCATGATGTTCTTCTCATAGCTGATGAGGTAATGACTGGGGTAGGCAGGACTGGTAAGAACTGGGGATTGGATCACTGGGATACAATTCCGGATATAATAGCTACAGCCAAGGGATTAGCAGGGGGATATCTTCCTCTTGGAGCTACAATAGCAAGTGATATGGTTTACGATGTCTTTAATGTGCCCTTCGCTCATGGTCACACATATGGAAGTCATCCAGTTTCTTGCGCCGCAGGAGCAGCTGTTTTAGACTATGTAGTTAAACACGGATTAGTTGAAAAATCTAGAAAAATGGGGGAATATTTCCTTGGACAGCTCCGGATTCTATATGATCATCCTTCAGTCGGTGATATACGTGGGAAAGGGCTTTTCGCTGGCATTGAATTCGTTAAAAATAAAGAGACTAAAGAACCATTCTCGCCTGAACTCGAATTTAATGGACGGATAGTTGATCAGTGTTTTGAAAACGGGTTACTCGTATATCCTGGAACAGGTACAGTTGATGGTGTTAGAGGAGACCATATTCAGGTTGCACCTCCTCTTATAATCAATCAAGATGAGATTAATGAGATCGTTAGGTTACTTGATAAATCAATATCAGAAGTAGAACAAAAAGTACTTTAATAGGAGATAAGAGAAATGAGGACGAAAAAATTATCCGAAATGACTTG
>CAZLHX010000117.1:0-7663 GCA_964559475.1 uncultured Candidatus Bathyarchaeia archaeon
TTCCTTTTTCATATTTACTGATGGATTGTTTGGTGACGATGTCTCCTGCTTTTTTAGCAAGGTCCTCCATGCTCAATCCAGCCATTTTCCTGGCTGATCGTAAGCGTTTATCAAAATCTATAGAGTTTTTATTTTCTTCCATTTTTCCTCCATCTATTGACAATATAGGTAATTTATTGTAATATGTCAACAATGTTTATTAAAATGAATATTTCTTGAATTTATTATATTTAGTTTTTACAATATTAAAGGTCAGTAAAATTGCAATAAAAAAATAAGGAAAAAAATGATAAGGAGAAGGGGTTAATATTAAATTCGATATTTTAGGTTTTTCTTATAGTGAAATTAATTTCCTTAATTTTGTATTAATAAGGAGGGTTCATCATGACCGAAAAAAAAATAGTTTTCATAGCATTCGCTATTGAAGACGAAAGACAAAGGGATTTTCTTAAAGGACAATCATTAAATACTCAATCACCATTTGAGTATACTGATATGTCGGTTAAGGAGCCTTATGATAGTGGTTGGAAAGAACGTGTGAGGACACGCATAAGGCGTTCTGATGGAGTTATTGCGCTAGTAAGTAAAAACACACTTTCATCTACTGGAGAAAAATGGGAAATTAATTGTGCGAAGGAAGAAGAAAAAAAACTTATTGGTTTGTGGGCTTATAAGGACGACAGAACAGTACCAAGTATTCTTTCTGATAAACGTATAATTAAGTGGACTTGGGATGGAATTACAAAATTTATAGATAATTTATAGATACAATGAAACGGGCACTTTTAGTCGGAATTGATAAATTTGAAAATTTTAATGACCTAAGAGGTTGTGTTAATGATGTTAATTCTCTCTCTCCGCTTCTATCAAGCAATGAAGATGGATCACCTAATTTTGATTGTAGGGAGATTAATAGTGATAAAGAAAATATCAACCGTAGTACTTTGATAGAATCCGTAAAAAAGCTCCTTGATCCCGGAGCGGATATTGCACTGTTTTATTTTGCTAGTCATGGAAGCCCAGACAATAATGATGTAATATTAGTAACCCAGGATGGAACGCAAAGTGATCCTGGTGTACGATTATCCTCAATTCTTGGGTACGTGAAGAACTCTGAAGTTCGTGAGGTATTTATCATCCTAGACTGTTGTTTCTCTGGAAGTGGTGGAGGGGTACCACAGATTGGGGATGATGTTGCAGTTCTTCGAGAAGGGGTAGGGATTCTTGCGGCAAGCCGTGGAGACCAACCAGCAGCAGAAATGCCGACTGGCCGAGGTATGTTTTCATTCTACCTTTGCGGTGCTCTAGAAGGTGGTGCTGCGGATGTATTGGGTAAAGTAACAATTGCTGGAATTTATGCTTATCTTTCAGAGTCATTTGGCCCTTGGGATCAAAGGCCAACTTTTAAAGCAAATCTAGACCGTCTTCATGAGTTGAGACAATGTTCAGCTGCTGTCCCAATTGAAGACCTTCGTAATCTTCCTTGTATTTTTCAAAATCCTGATCAAGATTTACCCTTAGATCCATCCTATGAACCAGATGCAGAGCCGAGAGATACTGAGCACGAAAAGATTTTTGGAATACTACAAAATTGTCGTGCAGCAAAATTAGTTGAACCTGTTGGATCTGAGCATATGTACTATGCGGCGATTAACAACAAATCTTGCAGGCTAACTCCTTTAGGCAAACACTATTTTCGGATGGCGCACAAAGGTAGGCTATAATGACATTTATAGGTATTACTGGGCATCAGAATATTCCTGATGTTATGCATTCATATATAAGGGCTAACATCAAACGTATCATTTTTCAACATAGTAGTGATTTAACCGGTGTCTCCTCTATTGCGACAGGGGCTGATCAAATATTTGCAGAAATCATCCTTCAAATTAGTGGAAAACTCTATGTTGTAATTCCTTGTCAAGAATACGAATCATCATTTAAAGACAAAAGTAGCCTTCTACGATATAGGTATCTTCTAGGAGAAGCGAAAGATGTTGAAGTTCTTTCTTATACAAGTCCTTCAGAAGAGGCCTTCCTAGCTGCTGGTAAACGTATTGTTGATCTTTCGCAAATTTTAGTTGCAATTTGGGATGGGAAGCCAGCAAGAGGTAAAGGCGGAACAGCTGATATTGTCCAATATGCAAATGAGCTTCATGTTGAAACTGTTATCATTTGGCCCACGGATTTTAGCAGATAAAATATTATCCTTTATATGATGGTGTAAAATAACAGTCAAAATATATTTATTATTATATTTTTGAGATTTATAATAAATATTTTCATAAGATAATTCTATTTCAAAGCCCGACTCAGTCTTCTATAATGAATTCGCATCATAACAGGGTCAAAAAGCTCGTTATACTGGATACTTAAAACAGTCCATCCTAATTCTTCCAACCTATCTCTTATAAGGCTATCTTTTATTTTTGTTTCTTCATTGCCATGAATATGACCACTCATTCCATCAACATAAATGGCTATTTTTTTATCTTCATAAACACATTCAGGAATAGTTCTTTTGATTTTTGGATAACCCTCCACTTCAATTGGAATCTCGTGTTGTTTAATCGGATCTGGAAAACCATTATCTTTCAATAAGTCTGAGAGAATGGCTTCGGATCGTACAGTATCTTCTCCAGGGCCCTCATCTTCTGCAACATTTTCTTGTATTGTATGTGAATGATCAAGGTGTTCAATTTCTCTAAATATACTCGCAGCCTTGTGCCGATCCAGTACATTATGATAATAGATATTTCTGTATGACCTTAAGCACTCATAACATGAAGTTTCACATTTTCTTGGGCATTCTTCTGTAATTTTTAATCCTGCTTTTCGTACTTCATCCCAATTGTCAATAATTTGTTTCAACAGTCCTGAGCCACCAGGCATAGGATCATAGACAAACAAATCGACCTTTTCATCTTTACGATTGAAAATCAAAGTCAGAAGGTCCTCCACTTCCATCTCTATCACTTTTGCAGCGGCCCTTTTAAGCAGCTCGCCTAAATTTGCTGCCTCACCTACTCCATCCAATGCCATAAACAAAAAGCCATCAACATTGACATCTGCACTAAATCCAACAGGCTCTGGCTCCTTTCCACATTTCTCTTTATGGAATTCCTTAAACTTCTCTACAACAGTATCATAAGCATATGGTGACCTTACTCCTCCACAAACACTACATACCCAGTATCCAAATTGTTCTTTTTTTACTAATTCAGACGGGCCTACGTTTATCAGCCTAACATCCTGTCCTTTCATGTGATGCAGTTTTTTATCTTTTCCATAGATATAAGCATCACCTCCTCTGTGGCTCTTTCTTCGCAAACCCATTATTTTTGTTGGCATTTGAAATCTCGCAAATTCTTCATCAATGATCCGAGACACATAATTCAGATCTGCATCTGATATGGGAATTACAGGTAATTCGATGCTTCCTGGTTCAGCATATCCTGAATCACTTCCAGCTGGATTAATCACTTCAGTCTCAGGATTTATTGAATAACGGTCAATTTGAGTCATACTTTGTTCATAAGGCAAATGGTAAAGACCTACCTGAAATTTTCCTGAATTGGCATAAATCAAATTTCCTGGCACAAATTCTCTAATTGCGATTGAAGGAGGTCTATTGATTTCAAAGTCAACAACAGATTGACCCGTCGTGGTCTTGAACCTTTCAGCATATCCAACTATGCTGCCTGAGTATGTTCCATATCCAGGTAAGTATCCATTGCTTGCCAAAACAGTAAGCGTATAACTGCTGGCTGAATGCTCTTTAAGACCTTTTAGATAATCTTTGCACCTTCTAAGCAGCCCCTCTTCTGCCCTCTCCAAAGGTCTTTTATTCATTATTTTTGTTAAATCGGAAATATTTTTGCGTGTCCATTTCATTCTCTTAAATAAGCGATCCACAACAGTTTGCAATTCCTGCCCAGCCTTAATTAAATACTCCTCTAATAGGCTATCTTTAACTTCACCCTTTGCCTCTTCAGGCCAATATTGACGAAAAATATTTTTTACATATTTGAGGATACTTTCTTTATGACTTTCTATCTTTTGACTGCAGCTATTAACATTCATTGGTGAGTTGCGATAATTTCCGTCATCATCAAACAGATAACCATCAATGAATATTGGAAATTCTTCAGGAACACGGTCCAAAGATTTGATTAGATAGGAAAGTATAGCTGCATTCACGTGTTTATTAATCATGACTGGATTTTGGAGATTAAAATGCGGAGGATCAACTGGTGACCGCAATAATCTATAGGGGTCTTCAAAAAAATAATTATCGTGATCGCTATTTCGGCAGTAAGTAAAAAGCACTGCCATCCGATACCTTCTACCAGCCCTTCCCACCCGCTGCCAATAATTTGCTGATGAAGGAGGAACATTTCGAAGTAAAACGATATCGAGATCTCCTATGTCCACTCCTAATTCTAAAGTTGGGGTGGCAACTAAAGTGTTTACCCTACCCTTTTTATTTTTAAACTCTCTCTCTATTTTTTCCCTTGTTTTGTTTGGAACCTGGGCTGAATGTTCCTGTGCCATAACCATTGCAAACGGTTTAAGGAGAGTTGAAATATCATAGTCTTCCTCTGAAATTTCAACGGGTTTTAATTTGCCTTTACAGTGGTATGAAGTACATACATTATTTGGCGTGGGAGCTGGGTGAAACCTATGACACAGATTGCATTGATATTTTTCCATTTGGGTCTTATATCCCAAAATCTTTGAATTTATCTGATAAATCCCAGGACACCCAGATAGAGGTTTTCCTTTATTTGATGTGAGTTGAACAGGAATCATAATTTCTTTCTCAACCAACCACTCCCATAGCTCTTCAAGAAATTCATTGCTTTCTTCAGGAGACAATCCCCATTTTCTGGTAAATTCCATAGAAATTGTGATTCCACGATTTGATAAGACTTGATTTACCAAGCTTTTTTTATCAGAATGCCTTCTTCTAAGCTTGATTCCTTTAGGAGGAAAATCCATATAGGGTAAAAAACCGTTTGCAACCTCCTTATCGCTATAATGCCAGTAATGACTGAATATAGGTTCTTCATCATCATAAAGGAGGCTTGCATTTTTTCTCCATATATGTAAGAGCATTTGAATACCTGATGCAAGAGTTTCCACATCCATATCTAAATTTTCAGCCCATTTTTTTATCTGATCTGACTCTTTTCATTGACATGTGCATAGATAACATCTAATAGCCCCCATGTTTCTAACGAACGGGCATATTTAAATGGAGTGTTGAATTCCAAAAGAAGCTGAATTCGAATATATTTGGCTAAAGTATCTTCAACGCTTCTTCCAAAAAACTCCGGCGTACGTCTCTGGAATACCTCCGGGCACAGAGCTTTTATTAAAGAAGGATCCGTATCATATAGGCTCACCAGATACTTCTCAATATCTGTCAAGGAAACTGGTTCTTCTTGTTTTATAAGGAATTGATATATCAGGTTTCTCATTCTAAATCTTCTTGCATGATCCTGCATCCATCCAGCTTGGAATGCGGCATCTTGCCTGTTGTCAGTAAACACAATCAATCTTTCCTCATCTTTTTTCCCGGCATTAAGCATATCTTGACTTAGAATATGAACATCAGCCACAGTGATAGCCCTTATACCTCTAAATGGCTCTCGTTCTCTCCCATAAATACGCATTACACCTGTTCCGCAAGAGGGACAGCCTACAAGATGATTTTCTGCTTTTTTGGGTATTAATACAGATACTTCCAGTAAATCAACATCACGCTTACATTTTTTGTTTTTGCATTGTTTTCCTGAATGTTTATGAAATGTTCCGCAATAAGGGCAAACAAACATGGGAATTTTCCGACTAGCTATTCTATCTTCAACACTTTTATCAAGTTCTTCATCTTCGACAATAAAGCGGTTGGTAAAGGTGATTGGGAAACCTTCATCATTCGGAAGCCAAAAGACATTATCTCCTTCCGCATAGCCTCCACTTGGGTAGCCATCTTCAATTGATAAACCATCAAGTGTAGTTTTTAAAACATGTTGTCCACACACTCTACATGTAGAAACAGGATAAAAAGATGGGGGTAAACGATCTGGAAAATCGTTAATAGCCTGCTCAAGAGACATATAAAATTTGACTAATGTATTTTTATTATCGTCCTGTGTGAGTACTCCTGTGGCTCCCTCTAAACCATGAACAAAATAATGAAGCTTTGGCCTTAATAGAGGATCGTCATTTTTTACTGAAGAGGATGTCAATGCCATTATTGAGAGTAGCTCCACTTTGGCAGATTCAGGCTCAAAATCGCTTCTTCCCATTTCTTTATTTATTATCTCAATAGCTTCATCCAAGTGAGTTGGTTGTTGGAGTTTCTCGAAAAGTAATTTCACATATTTCGATGATTGGAAATGGTTATATAATTCCTCCTGCCAATTGTCTGTCAAATTAAATTCAAACCCAGTTAATGTTGATGTAAATCGAGATATCTCTTTGTGATCATTTGCTTCGATAGTCTTTAATAATTCATCCAAAAAATTTACTTTTCCTTTAAATGCAGGTTGGGAATAAAGACTGCTGGCCCATTTTTGGATTTCATAGACCTCCTCAACTAGAGAAAGCCTGTTTTTGTCAATTCCAAAAAAACGGCAGGCAAAGTTTCGTCCGGCATCAGGATCCTTTTCGTCATATATGGTGGCTGAAGATGCTATGCATGTGACATCATCAGCAGATTTTCCAGCAAAAGCTCTTAATCTGCGGATCAATAAAGATACCTCAGCACCCTTTACTCCAGAGTAAGTATGTGCTTCGTCAAAAACAAAATATTTAAGAGGGGGATCTACAAACATCCCCAGGTCACGTCCGCGTGTTAAAAGTATTTCAAGCTGGTTGAAATTAGTTAGCAAGAGTCTTGGGGGATTTTGTTCCATTTCTTTTTCAGTGATTCTTTCTTCATAAGGACACACAATTTCTTTAGTCTTTTTTCTGAAAACTTCTGCTTTCTTAGCAAGGAAGGATTCCTTTGTCTTCTGATTTGGTCTTACTTGATTTTTTAAGTCGTTTTCATTGGCTGGAGTTGTTCCTACATACATTCCAAAAGTAATGCCTGTTCCAGCAAGCATGTTCCTCAATCGTTCCAATTGATCTATGGCAAGGGCATTCATGGGATAAACAATAATAGCCATGACTCCTTCAGGTACTCCTTCGTCCCGCATTCTGAGGCAGTCATTCAGTATAGGATAGAGAAAAGCTTCTGTTTTCCCTGACCCCGTTCCTGTGGAGACAATGACATGATGCCCTTTTCTTACAGCTTGAAAAACTTTATGCTGGTGTTCAAACATGTTTGGATACTTGGCTATTCCCTGGATGGCTGGATGAAGAATGCCGTTGTTTATGAGTTCGGCTATTGATGGTCCGATTTTATATGCCCTGGATAGGGAGACATAAGGGCCTTTTATAAGTGGGGAGGCTCCTTTTTCTCCTGTAATCTGGGCATAGGCTTGTGAAGCGATATTTTCATCAGACAGCGGAAAAGCTGTCTTTTGATACCTTAAAAATTGAAGATTTACATGATTTGCGAATGTGATTGGATTAATTGCCATATTAATCAATCTCCAAATTTAATTGTCCTTTGGTTTTATATTCTGATTTATTTTCTTTTACTTGATCA
>CAZLHX010000118.1:0-7611 GCA_964559475.1 uncultured Candidatus Bathyarchaeia archaeon
TCTCTAAATTTCTCAGTCAACTCATTAATTGATCTCATGTGAGATTGTAGAATTGTTAATAAAGCTTACGAATATATCATAAACTATTTTAAAGAAAACACCAATAAGTAGATGAAAGTAATTCCAGAACCCTTCTGGAGAAAATGTGAAAAGTATTGGAACATCCCAGAATAGTTCATATTGTTTTAGATGTTTTGAAGTCACATCAACCAGCATTACCGGAGTTCACCGCATCAATCGGGGTCTTTGAGGGGGTCCAAAGGGTTGACGTAGCTGTAGATGAGATAGATGAGGAAACTGTGAGCCTTAGAGTTGTCATCGATGGTGATGTCAACTACGATGGGTTAAAGACTTATCTAGCACGTTATAGAGCCGAGATTCACAGCGTGGACAGGGTGATAGTTGAGGACTTTGAAGTAGGATGAGGTAAATATTATGGTAGGTATTTTTTTTAATCCATGTTTATTTCTCTTTTAGCCTAGTTAACCTTAGGTTGTATTAGATTCACTCTCAGGATTATTGTTTGATCAGCTTAGAACCTGATGCATATTAAAAAACCCTTTTTATCTGGGGGAGGATGACCTGCATGAAGATCACATAACTTTAATATTCTTGCTGTTTCTAGATTGCCTGAGTGCTCAGACCCAGATGGCCAAGTCTGATGATAATTTTAGTGGTTTTTACCACGGCAAGGAGTCAAACTAGTTGGCAGAGAGATCCTCTGAGGATGACCAGAAAGAAGAAGTAAATCATTTTCAAAATAGAATAATTAGAAGCCTGAGTGATTTCAATCAATATATACGAATTACAGGCGCCCATAAGATAATCCGTCGTTATTTCGCCATGAACGCCTTCGATGGTGCCATGACCAGTCTCGGCGTCGTAATAGGAGCCTACCTTTCCAATATATCTGATTCTAGGAGTATTATCGGTGTAATAATAACCAGTGGAATAGCGATGATGGTTTCAGGTTTCAGCGGGACTTATATGACTGAGAGCGCTGAGAGGGTTCACAGTCTCAACGAGTTGGAGGACGCCATGCTTATCAACCTTGAAGATACAGTTTATGGGAGAGCAAACAGGTTCATACCTTTTTTTGCGGCGATCGTTGATGGTTCTGCACCCTTTCTTGCATCTATTCCATCAGTGATACCTTTTCTATTAGTACCGACCATATTGTACTACAGGACAGCTTATATAGTGTCAATGGTAGCCAGTCTACTGACTTTATTCGTCCTTGGAATTTACCTTGGTAAGGTAAGTGGGGATAATATATGGGTCTCTGGAGTAAAGATGGTTGTTTCTGGTATTGCTGTTGCCCTTATAGCACTCCTCCTTGGAGTTCAAGGGCACTAAATATTTAATTTCCTCTTAAAGGTGCTGATACCAGTTTTAATTCCTGGTAATCTTGAAGTAATAGGATTTATTTATATAACCGTTTTACTGTGTGGTTGAAAATATTATCGAGGGATTTTATCCCCTTTTATGCGTGTGTAGTTTTATTGAGTTTCATCTATAACACGGTTAAACTTTCATGGTTGTTACAGAATCTCAATTGCGCTACTTGATTGACCATCTTTTGTCCATTCAAGTTCAATTTCAAACTGAATTTTCGGGGTTTGCCCGGTTTTTTCCTCTACCTTTAATTCAAGTGTTAATGTATCTGGGATATTAAATACGAGTTCTTCTGATCCTTGACGAAAAGTTAGTGAACCAGCGTCTATTTTTAAGGCAACGTCTTTTAAAAAATCAGCTACCTACGATCTACTTCTCCGATCTTCACTCTTCATGAGGACTCTTTCTGACATATTTATCAAGTAGAAATCTAAATACTCCTATGTAAAGATTTAGTCCAATAATTACTAGATGGAGGATTAGAAAAGGGTTGATTACCAGAGGAAACCTTTTTACCTGTTGATAAGTTAGAGCCCTTACATATTTTTAGGTGTGATGATGGTTGATGTATTATTCATCTTTGGTATATCCGTCATAGTGGCGGTTGGGGGGCACCAGTTATACGAGAGAATGGGCATGCCTGAGTCGGTTTTAATGATCCTCCTGGGCCTAATTATTGGGCCAACCCTCAAGATTATCCGACCCTACGAGATTCAGCACCTGGTAACCAGCATATTTACTCTAAGCATAATCATAATACTCCTTGAGAGCGGGCTCACTACAGACATCAGGACAGCCATGGAAACCATGCGCACCTCTACCATATTTACAATACTTGTCTTGGGAGTCACTACTTTTTTCTGCGGATTGTTCGCAAACTTCATTCTCGGATGGGAACTACTTCCCAGTATGATCGTTGGAGTCATATGCAGTGGGACCTCTACACTTCCCATACTCTATTTTACCAACAGGATGAGGCTATCCAAGGAAGTTAACCAGTTATTGGTCTTTGAATCCATTATTAATGATGTGACGATCATCACGGCGGTAACTATTATACTCCAGGCTATGACCATTGCTCTAAACCCGGTCAGGACCGTGTTGAGCATTATTCAGTACGTGCTTGTTGCTCTAGTTTATGGAATCGTAGGCTCAGCGGTATGGACGTTTATTTTGATTAAGTACCTGGAAAACATTAAACTGAAGTACCTTACAACCCTCGCTGCATCCATATTAATTTACAGTTTTACCCTGAACCATGGGGGCAGCGGGGTCATGGCGGTTATGGTCTTCTCCGTGACCATAGGCAATCTCTCAGAGTTCTTTGTCTCCCATGGCCTGGTTAGGAGACTCGTGAAGCGCTTCTTTACTCAGATAGAGGTTATGCAGGATGAGGTAACCTTCTTGGTGAAAAACATCTTCTTCTTCATAATGGGCCTACTCTTTGATATCCAAGCCTTGAATATGCGAATTATTGCGATAGCTTCAGTTTTATCAGGCTTAATGGTCCTCAGTAGGGCCATTAGTTATAAAGCTATCCAGAAGCTTGACCCCAGATATAGTCAACACTTACTGGTTGTCTCGTTAATGCTGCCCCGTGGGCTGACTGCGGGCTTGGCGGCCTTTATGCCCCTCGAGAAGGGTGTTGATGTGCCTTACCTCAAGGACGTTATCATAGTAATGATTCTTCTGACCAATATTGCAGCCACGGCTGGGTTCATGGCACTTTTTAGGAGTAACCCAAGGCAAAAAAATAAAAAAGTTAAACCTTCTTAAAAAATCCGCTATTGTCTTAGGTTTATATTAAGGTAGAAGCCTCGAGCAGCATCATCCTTCCGACAACGACGATAACGGCTTCTCAGATCATGCATGCAAGGGTGGTTATTACCCATATTTTCTAATCTGATGTCTCTGTAGCCCAATCATCGACGGTTCCTTTACCTTTACCAATCTCACCTGCACGGGTTATCGCTGATTTTACGCAGATTGGTCCAATTATTTGCACAACGAACGTTGACGCCGTTATAACATTGATGATCAGGTACCCTAACGCCTCACCGGCTGGTCCATAAGCTAGGAAACGTGTGCCCGTGTTTATTGCTAGTCCAACGGCTACACCTGCTTGACTCAGCAAGCCCAGTCCGATGTTCTGGCATACTTTTAGCTCTGCTCCGCCAAGTCCACCTCCAAACCGAGCGCCGAGATATTTTCCCAGTGTTCTCAGTGAGACGTAGATTATGCCCAGTAACCCCATTGATGGTAATAGGGATAGCTGGAATCTGGCTCCTATTAATGCGAAGAATAGTACGTATAGTACAGGTCCTGCTTGCTCGATGGTGTATCTGATTCTATAACCGTGTTCAGGTGAACGGTTAATAAGTATAAACCCTATCGCCATTGTGGTTAGAATAAGGGACATGCCTAAGGTGACGGATAATCCAACGCCTAGAAATACAAACCCTATTGAGATCGCCATACCGTCATGTTGACCCTTGATCTTGTGAAGCAGATAATCCAGTGTCATACTCAGCAATATACCTAAGATGATAGACCCTCCAATCTCAACTATCGGTACCAGCAGAATATCCATAATGGATGTTGAGAGGCTTCCTGAGAGGCGGCTCTCTACAAATCCACTGCTTAAACTGAATAATAGCAGAGCTAAGGCGTCATCCAATCCAATAACAGCCAATAGACTGGTTGTAAGCGGACCCTTAGCGTCATACTCTGCCAGTACGTCTACTGTTGCTGCTGGGGCGGTGGCTGTGGATATGGCGCCAAACATAACTGCAGTGTTTAGATCGCGGGTGAACAGATAGACGCCCGCGGCCACTAGCGTAAATGCGCCAAAGGCTTCAAATAATAAGATAGTCAGAATACTTCGCCCTATCTCTCGTATCTCGCTGAGTTTTAGGTGGCTGCCGATATCGAACCCGATGAGTCCTAAAGCGATCTCGCTGATAAAGAGAAGCTCAGATGATAGTTTGATTGGTACTATGTTCAGGAAGGATGGACCGAAAGCTACTCCCGTGATGATGAAGCCTACTATCTGGGGGATTCCGAATCTGTTGAATAGTTTGCTTCCTATGAAGGCTATTACTATGATTATCCCGATGAGTGTGAGGATGTTTTCTGTGAATACGTGGTCTAGTGATAATTCGTTAACTGATATAGTGCTCCCGAATACTAGGAGTGTGTTTGATGAGAATCTTGCCAGTATTAAAACGGCTAAGTAGCCAATAAGCTGCTTAGTCTTTTTCATCTTCATGGATACGAAAATTACTCTATATAAATATTAATAGAAAAAATAATGATCATATTTAATGTTAATTACTGCACACACAAAGGCAAGCATGCAAAAGATATTCCTAAATAATCTAGGAATTGTACCCGACGATACATGTACGGGGTTTTTTAGGAGTGATACGAGGCGAAAAGTAAAAAAAGTTAAACCTTCCTAATAATTCAACTTTTGTCTTAGGTACACCCTTTTACGTAATATTACCCTTGAGGATGCTCTTATTGGCGGTATAGAGTAGGTTCCTTTGTAATTATATGCGTGGATAAGTATTTGCCAATAATATGTGCTAATAGGAAATATTTACATACCAGGGTTCAATTTCTAAGTTATTCAAGGAGTTCTGTGAGTGATGGATGACCCCTATGGCCACAGATATCGCCTTCTCCCTGGGTATCCTGTCATTGCTGGGGACAGGGGTCCCACTCTGCCTTAAAGTCTTCCTGACTGCCACAGCAATCGTTGACGACCTTGGGGCGATACTGATAATCGCTCTCTTCTACACTGATGAGCTTAAACTTGTACCCCTCCTAGCTGCAGGACTGATAATGTTAACCTTGATACTGGCAAACAGGAGAGGCTTATCGAGGCCATCCATATACATGGTACTAGGTGTTGCGCTGTGGCTCGCAGTGTTAAAGTCTGGCTTGCATGCCACTATTGCTGGGGTTCTACTGGCTGCCACTGTGCCTGCCAGAACTAGGCTTGATCCTCAGGTTTTCATCACAGAATCCTTAACCATACTGGAGTCTTTCCAGCAGTCTGCCCCACCCGATGACAGTAGATTCCTGAATAAAGTGTGCTTAAACGCCATATCCAACCTTGAGGAAAACTGTGCCAGGGTTGAGCCTTTGATCCAGCGATGGGAAGGGAGCTTCATGAGATTGTAGCCTATGCGATTGTGCCCGTATTTGCGCTGGTGAATGCAGGCGTGCATATAGTTGACGCAGGGATCCAGGCTTTAACCAGTAGGGTAAGCCTGGGAATAATACTCGGTTTGGCTCTGGGGAAGCCAGTAGGTATTTTCCTGTTCTCATGGCTTGCTGTTAAACTTAAATTAGCCAAGCTCCCAGCGAAAATGACTTTCAGGAATTTACTTGGGGCTGGGTGTCTCGCGGGTATCGGCTTTACCATGTCGATTTTTGTATCCGGCCTCGCATTTATGGACCCCAATTATATTACTTACGCTAAAGTGGGGATTATAATCGGGTCTATAATTTCAGGAGTAGCTGGCATAAGCATATTAAAAGCTGGAGATAGTAAAGTGAGTCAGAACAAGAATAATTCATGAGATTAGGTGTTCTTCTATCCGAACTTTATAAGAAAAGAATGAGTGCGCGTTTATAATATTTCTGTCAAGAACTCAAGGTTTATAACATACATTTTACCTTATAGATGTAACTTATTCGGTAGATGATTAAGTAAAATTATTAGAAATAAAATAGAGGTGAAATTTTTTGAAGGGCGTTGTAAAGAAGTGGTTATATGATCATGGCTTTGGTTTTCTTAAAAGCAAAGAGATCAAGGATGATGTTTTCTGCCACAGCATGGATGTACGTAACTGTTACGATCTTGATAAAGGCGATGTAGTAGAGTTTGAGATCGAGAAAACCGATAAAGGTCCAAGAGCTATAAATGTAAAAATTGTATACAATTAATATTTTTTATCCCAAGTACATACGTGAATTCTAGTAACTAACTGGTTTATATTACTCTGATCCTTTCTCGTCTTCCAGTTTCTGGCATTTAGGGCATGGCTGGAGGTGAGTGGGTTTTTTCTTGAAGATTAGTATCGTTTCTTTCCCTATTTAGGATAGTCGGGGCAGTCTGTTCGCCAGTGATAGTGATCTTCTTTGACTATTTTTAAGTACTCGACTATTCCAGTTAGAATTAGGGAAACACAGTATGTAACTAGTGGCGCTATGTATTCTTGGAGGCCTTCTCGAGGCCGTTCGAGTAATACTCCTTCATCTCCTTCTGGTAATCAGTCATCTCCTGAGCGGCTGAAACAGAGGCTCCACGTCCCTTCTCAGTAATGGTTTGTTTTTCCACATGGATGAGAACAGCTTCTTCAACCGTTGATCCGTCTCTCCTATCTCTAGCCTTCTTTCCAGCATCTCCCTTTCCTTTTCTGTGAAAATATAGCTTCGCATATCTTGACTTCTTTTTACGAAATAATAGGTTACCTATTATTTCGCGTCATGAGTCTTCTCCAGCCAGTCTGTACTCCAGTGCAAGTAGGCTTTGCTCTGAAAAAGGACCTCCAGGTTCTGGAGGCTGTAGGCTAGGCTCTCATGGTCTTGGACCCCTCGAAGAGGAGGGCTTTCTTCAGCTCCTCTATCTTGGGGTTGTAACCCACCACCTTTCTTCTACCAGAGCTAGAGATACTGGGATTCACATAGACGATGACACCGATAGCCTCTCCTCTTAGCTTCATGGAAAAAATCTTTTAGAGGGGTAGGAATCTTATGGTTACAGTAATTAACGTACGCTAGCTTGCTGATTCCCTCTTATTTGTCTCAGTTATCTTCACAGATTTAGTTACAGTGCACTTGGCTGTCTCAGTGTTAGGACGATACTCGTCCTTGACCTCTTGCCCAGCCTTTGTGAATGTATATGCTGTGGTTAATTAAAACGATTTTTTTAATGATTGTTTCTATGATCAATTGTATTAAGTTTGGTTTATACAATGCCATGCAATATTTCATTTTATGTCAGTTTGTGCTTTCTGTGGCAAGGAGATAGAGCTAGGGGAAGAATTATTCAAGATCGATTTTAGAAATAAAACCTATAGATTCTGTAGTCCTTCTTGCTTTTTTAATAGCGAACCCTTGGAGGGCTTTAAACATAAAAGTCTTTCATCTGTTGTATTGAATAAGACTTTTTTTGAAATCTTGGCTATAATCACAGGTTTTGGT
>CAZLHX010000119.1:0-7606 GCA_964559475.1 uncultured Candidatus Bathyarchaeia archaeon
TTGAAACAATCGAGGGGTTAAGAGATGAGGCGGATCATTGATGAGACATGTTAACAACCCAATGCATCTCACAATCTTTAGTAAACTATGGTTTTCTAGCCAAGCATATAAAATAGCTATCATCATCCCTTCCAAACGTAACATCAAGTCCGCTCTCCTTTATCATCTGTTTAAGTTGCTCCATGGGAGGAAGGAAGTCGTTCTCGATCTCTTCACCGCCGTTCATATGGACCCCATTGATCTTCTCGGCTGAATCGGAGTGAGCCACCGCTAGGCGCCCTCCTCGCCTTAACGCCCGCGATAATATCCTGATGGCTAGGGGCTGGTCAACGAAATGGGGGAAACAAGAGTAACAAACCACTAGGTCGAAGTCCTCATCGTATTCTAGGTCATAAATATCGGAGACCAGATACGAGATCAGAGGATGTTCTTTTTCTGGGTATTTGGAGCGGGCGACATCGATCATCCTCTCCGAGTAATCCACCGCAACAACACTTCCATCCACCAGATACCTCTCATAATAGGGTATCATGACTCCGGTCCCTGTTCCAACATCTAATATCCTATCATCGCTGTGGATCCCAAGCAACTCAGTGATGTACTGCAACTTATCAGGGTCATGAACAGTGATCTCGTCCCACGTCTCAGCCTTCTCATTGAAAAAATCCCTTTGTCTCGGATTGACTATTTTCCTGTTCATGTCTTTTCCTCCATTCATCTCGGAATAACCACCGGTATCCCCTGCACGTCTTCCACATACGCCTCAACATCGTATACCGCCATGATATTCTCGGGAGTGATGACCTCATGGCCTCCCACAGAGTAAACCACCCCGTTTTTCATTAGGACGAACTGGTCCGAATGACGGATAGCCAAGTTGAGATCATGAAGAATCATAATCGCACCCATGCCTTTCTTCTTAACGATTTCCCTGATTAGATGCATGATCATATTCTGATTGGACAGGTCGAGACTACTTGTTGGCTCATCCAAGAGGATCACCTTCGGCTGCTGGACCAAGGCCCTCGCTATGTGCACCAACTGGTATTCCCCGACGCTGATCTCGTCAACATATTTCAATGCAAGCCCATCCAAGCCTAGCAGGTGAAGCACTCTCCCCACCAATCGTATATCCTTTAGGGTGACGTCCCACTCAAAGTGCGGTCTCCTACCCAATAGAACCGAGTCGAACACCGTTGTCCTAGAGGCCTCGCTCCTCTGCGCCACATACCCTATCTTCTTGGAGATCTCCTTCTTGCTCATTCGATGTAGGTTCGAACCCTGTAAAAACACTGTCCCGGCGTCTGGTGTAAGCATCTTATCTATGCACTTGATCAAGGTGGTCTTTCCTACACCGTTGGGTCCTAGGATAGAGACTATGTCGCCCTCATTCACGGTAAATGATACGCCGTTCAGGACTCGCCTGCTGTGGTAGGAGAAACTGATGCCGTTCACCTCGAAGAACGCTATGTCCGGTACCTCCTGATCAGCAGATAGATGAAGAGAGGTCCACCAAGCATCGAGGTGACTATGCCCACAGGTATGACCGAGGGGTAGAGTATGACTTGCCCAACGCCGTCAGCCACGATGAGAACGATGGCACCGAGGATGACGGAGAGGGGGATGAGGTACCGGTGGTCGCTGCCGATGATCATCCTCGCGATGTGCGGCCCCAGAAGGCCTATGAAGGCGATGATGCCGAAGAAGGAGACAATGACCGCGGAGAGAACGGATGCCAAGATCATTCCCACGACCCTTTCACGATCCGTGTTGACGCCCAACCCCTTGGCGGTGTCCTCCCCGGCGTCCAGAGCGTTATAATCC
Source organism: uncultured Candidatus Bathyarchaeia archaeon (assembly GCA_964559475.1). Classification (GTDB taxonomy): domain Archaea; phylum Thermoproteota; class Bathyarchaeia; order TCS64; family TCS64; genus RBG-16-57-9. The sequence goes on from CAZLHX010000119.1 coordinate 1,825, forward strand.
CAACTCTTGTAGAAGAAGTAAAGGATAGCTGGTAGAAGCACCGAGAGGATCAGGGAGTTCCAGGGCCAGGTAGCTTTACCCAGATCGCCGAAGGTCCAGGCTACAATGTTGCCCAACTGCGAATCTGTGGCTATATACTGCATGAAGGATAGCCCGGCGGCGAACATGGCGCTGATAGCCACGCCTGCAAGTACCATCGTCTCGGCGCTGACCCTCGTAACCCTGGTGAGGATCAGTATTGAACAGGTTGCCAGTAGGGAGAATAAAAATGAGCACGTGGCCGTGACATAGGGGTTGTTGATAGAGATTTTAGAGGTCATGCTACTACCTGCGCCGAGGAATATGATAGCGAAAGAGGCTCCGAAAGCTGCGGCGCTGGATATCCCTAAGGTGAAAGGTGAGGCAAGGGGGTTCCGGAGAATACTCTGCATCACCACCCCAGAAACGGCTAGGCCAGCGCCCGCGAACAAGGCCCCGACGATCCTGACCATGCGGATGTTCCAGACGACACCTCCCCTTCCGGATGTGTCGAATGTAAGAATGTATCTAACCACGTCCACGAAAGGTATGTCGATGGGCCCGCTCTGAGCGGCCACTATTACACACAGAATCATCAGGAGTAGCCCGACGATAACGAAAAGGAGCTTCCGTTTCACGAACCCCCTATATGACTCTAAGACCTGGTTGCCGTCCTCCTCGGTGTCATCATAGAGGTAAAAAGCCTTGTGTCCGCCGTGGTCCGGGGATGTCTTTTTTCCACTCATTTTTACACCGTCAGGGAGAAAACAAGGGAGTTTTTAGATGGAATCAACGTGCGACAGGGCTGCATCCGTTGCCGGTCTGACCATACGCGATATCCGAATAGGTCATCGTAGTTTCTGGATAGAATAGTTCTATGATCTCGTTCGCCTTGTCCCCGAAGCCCCAGGAGTACAGGTCCTCATTCATTATGGATGCGACGTAGTATACGTTCACCAGTTGGTTCTCCCAATTGGTGCCGTAGCACTTGTAGACCATGGTTGAATAGATGTTGTTGTTCTTCACAGCCGTAACGTTGCCTAACCCGGTATTTGCATCTATATACTCGTTTATCGAGTCGATGCAGCCACTTAGGCCTATTCCGTCTATGAATATGTAGTCCGGGTTGGCGTCGATCAGCGTCTCCAGTGTTATTACATATGGTTGACCGTTAGCAGCGGGCGCGATGGCATTGGTGACATTAGAGTAGTCGAAGGGTAGATAGTTGCCGGAACCTTTCAGGAACGATGCTCCGCCGTAGTAGAACATACCGCAAGCATACGCCTTCTCGACGCTGGCGGTGGTAGCTTTAGATGTAATCTCATCGATCATATCGATTATGCCTGCGTTGAGTTCAGCAGCTCTGTCCTGCTCACCCAGTAAGGTACCTAGAGAGGTTATCTGATCATAGAAATCCGCCCCGAACTCGAGGTTTGCGTTGATGACGTATACTGAGGCTTCAGTTTGGGTTTGCAGGGTGTCCGCTGTTGCTTTATCCTCAACCGTAGAGGTGATGATAATGCTTGGGTTTAATGCTAATAGGGCCTCCGCGGTGGTGGCTACCTGTTGCAGCGTGGAGAACTTCGCCTTGTTTACGAGATAATAGGTCTGATCGTCCCGGGTGTTGAAGGTACCCGCGGTTTCAATCGCCTGAACTTTTTCAACCGCATCAAAATAGGACACCAACCTCAAGGAGCACGCCCCTACACAAAAAATGGATTCTACCTGTTCGGGGACGTTCACTGTTCTTCCCAAGGCATCGGTGACGGTTGTTTCTGATGCATTGTCTTCTCCCTTGTCTAAGGTGAGAATGTACACACCACTTACTGCGGCGATTAGGACTATTGCTATCGCCGCGATGGTTAACGTCTTGTTTTTTACCATTTAATCACTTCCATTAAGGATTAACACGCACATTATAAATATTACGAAATGTTACATTAGTAATACTTAGGCAGTGTCGGAGTGTTTTATAGGCGGCTTACATTATCTTTTTATCTTCGCGCGTGCGTAAAAAAGGTATTTAAATCTACTCAATGAACTCTCTTTACCAGGTATATTTTACCTGCCGCACGAAACTTATCGACCAATATTATACTAGTGCATGCATACATCAAGACTGAGCCCTTCCCAGCCTCACCAATACCTGAGTTTTGAAGTATCCGAGGAGTCTCCAGATCTCCAGCTGCAAGTACAACTATGTGCTTTGATTTCAACCCTACTGCCTTTTCTGTACCCGATGATCCCTGTAGCCTCACCATTTGATTGAGTTATTTCTACCACCTCTGTGTTAAACATGAGACGCTCATTTTACTACAGCTTCGTCTATATAATTCAAGAAGGTCCACTTAGCTTTATATGGACATCCGAACATGCACATGCTGCAGGCAGTACATTTCGAAAAGTCTACACCTTTTGGGGTTTGCTTCATCTCATATCCTAAAGAAGTGGCGCCTTTGCTTATTCTTTTGGTTCAAGGACCCATCAAGTCTACTGGCATGGGTTAACATTTAGGTCCCGCCTGGCGAATTCAAGCTCCTTGGATAAATCGAGACCCCATTCTTTAATTATGCTTGATGGGGGTGTTACGGCGTTTCCCATAGTAACAAAGGAAGAGCCACCGAGTACTCTAGCTCTACTTATGGATATGCCTTATACTGAGTGTCGTTCATCGTACATCTTGCTACTATTCGTAAAGCCTGTAGAGGTTTGCCTAGGACCATATTCAATGATAAAAGTAATTGGTAAGACTTTAATAGGAAGTTAGTCTAGCCTAAATGATAGAAGGAGGGCTTGTTGAAAAGTTGGTTTCCGTCTCCTTTTCTAACACGTCTAAGTAGATCTTTTTTCTTCTCCTTCTATCCTGTAATCGAATGAGCTTAGGAATCATGGTTTATTAATTACTGATGATATATGTTTTATTTTTTTAAATGGATGTGAGTTGATTTTATTGGAAATCTCTAAGGTTTGCGCTATTTACAATGGACCTAACGTAATTCAAGACTTAGAAAAAGGTGAGTTGTTTGCAAAGACTGCGGCTTTGTCCAGAATATCGATAACATGGAGCTTGAGCGGGGCTGTCACTTGTTTACCTTGGAGGACCTGCGAACTAAACCTAGAATAGGAGCACCTTCAATATCCATGATGCCTGATAAAGGTCTAAGCTCATTCATCACATGCATGCATACCCGATTTCGACCAGGATTTGCATGCATGCAACCGTAATGGTTACCGTAACGGTACCGTATTTGTGTTTAGTAGTAAATAGAGGCGTATAGACGGTAATGCTTGGTATGATTGTTAGCTTCTTTGGACCAATTTATTCTGAGGTATTGGACAGGTTTGGGTGTATTTGTTTCTTTTATTAACGATAATTAGCGAAGGGTAGAGGTCACGGTAAAGTTGATTTGTTTTATTCTTTTTTTACTGGGAATAATAGTACCTGTACTATGTCTCCATCTTTTATTCCTAGGGCTTCTCTCTCTGCCTCTGGTATGCTTATTCTTCCGCTGCTCTGGACCCTGGTCTTGAATACAGCGTTATTCAAGGCGAAGGTAATAATTGCGCTTCGAATATTTTTTTGGAGATCTTCGAATCCTCCATGTTGGAAACTATCTGATGGGTTTTTATTTTGTTCTTCTGGATTCATACTATCCTTAGATTTGGTTCTATACCTAATTAATGGTAACGAATCTATCCAGTTCACAGGTTGCATGCATTCGTAATTGTGTAGTATTTTTGATAATGCGTTGAAAAGTTTGAAATCTGTTGATATGTTTTAGTTTAGTTTCGGCTTAATAAATCTAGTATTTATAAATGGACTAAATAATAGCATATATACAATATAGGGAAATAGAATTTTTATGTTTGTTCACTCAAAACCTTTTTATACTTTAGTATAAATGAGTATAACTAGGTTTAGTTTATGTTGGTTTCTGAGTTATTCCTATCTTTAAAAAACCGGGAAATTGAGCTTGGAGAGCCTTGGAAACTTCCCAAAGCATCAGGATTTCTTATTCCGTTAATAATGAAGTCACATTACTCTGAACGTAATTATATCTTATTACAGGAAGCTGAAAACCTTGTGGAGTTTCGGGACTCTGGGGGAATATCAGGGGTAGATGCGTTAAACAAGACAGGAAGAAACGTTTACATCAGAAAGGGTACGATGCTCAAGGGAACGGGGACGCAGAGTAGGTCGCCTGTTAATAGCTATGTGCTTACGCCAGATAAGAACTATGTTAGAATCCCTGTAAACTGTATCCATCAAAGCCATGGAATTAGCGAAGGATCAAGTTTTAAAGCTCAGGGATTGGCGCCTATGGAGGTTTATTCTTCTCTTGGTGAGCAGTCGAAGACTTGGGCAAGTATATCGAGTTATGCGCTGAGAACGCAAGAAGAAATGCCTGTATCAAGGGGGTATGAGACAAGGGCAGATAATCTTCTGGATGTTGAATCAATGATCAGATCTGAGGATGATACTGTAGTTGATGCTTTGAAGAATATTCCAGGTGATCACGTAGATCAGGTTGGTGTTATCGTTTTTGACCTTAAAGGGGTGATGGCGGTTGAACTGTTTAATCATCCAGAATCCTGGAGAGCGTTCAGTGAGAGCATAATTCGTAGTTACAGGGAGGTATTGACGGAGGAGGCAGGAGATCTGATTGATATAAGGACAGACAAGGCTGAGGAGGTATTTGAGAGATTTTTAGAGCGTGTGGATGATTTAAAGAGAACACTTGTAGCTGAGAACTCCTCCTCAAAGGTATGGGTATTACAAGGTAAAGATATTGAAGGAGAGGTAACTGAGATCGAAGGAGAGGAAGTACATCTTATCTTAAACAGATTAGATAAAAGGACTTATTCGCCTCCTTATCCCCAAGAATTACAATTTATTAGAAATGAAGCAGTAACACAAAATAGATTTCGACAGAACCTTAGAGTAAATCTTGATGCATCTGAGGAATTTATTCAGAAAAAAGGAGGATACAATATGCTTTCTGAACTCGCTCAAACGCCTCAAAGATTCAACGAATTACTTGATAATGTTGATGTTTCAAGAGGAACACTTGCATCAAGGATTAAAGAAGCAGAGGAAATAGGCTTAATTGAAAAAGGCATAAGAAAAACAAACGGATCACCTGCATATATCTTAACCAGAGATGGAGAAAAGACAAAAGAGAAAGTAGATAAAAAAGCCAAATAATTTCATTATTTTAGAATATCCTTTCCATATGAAGTTTCAAGTTACTAATTCTGGAGCTTCCATTTCTCAGAGATATCGTTTCAACGTATTCATTGAGTGGGAAAAAAGAGTCTGAGGGTTGGAAAAAATAGATATAATGTCTTTCTCTCTCACATACGAAAGACAGAAGATTTAAATCATTTCTACAAAATATACGAGCCCGTTTTTCTCGCGGAGGAAAGATCTTGATCACTTGGTTTCGTGCAATCTAAATAATTAGGATCTGGGTTGGGATGATTATGAAAGGTCATTACAGTTTTTATCTTATTTCTTGATGCAATTTCCACTATTTCATCATTTCTCAGATAAGATGCTACTGTACTGTTGTTGGGTCCTTTATTGCAGAGTAGGTGAGTAATTTTTTCTATCTTTTTCTAATGCTGTAAGCCGCCATTCATGTTTTTTATACTTTAATAACCCTGCGGCTATTGAGGGAAATTCCTCAAGTTTTTCATCTAGAAGATATATTTCGCCATTAGGATTCATATTACTCTTAAATCTCTTATTTACTTTAATTTC
>CAZLHX010000120.1:0-2514 GCA_964559475.1 uncultured Candidatus Bathyarchaeia archaeon
GTGCAAGCCCATCCATCGAAACAGGAAGCCTCCCTACTTGTAGGAAGGTAGTTCACTCTGGTATCTGTAGGTTTCTGGGATCGATTCTTTCTATGCCCGGGATTTTGTCGTAAGCTTGTTCTGTTGAGAGTATTGTGTGGTCGGGGACATGGGGTGTTAGGGATGTTGCTGCGTAGATGGCGTCGAATATGGATTTGAGGTCATAGCTTGTCATGAGGTCGAGGGCGGATAGAAGGATCTCTCGCGTGGGGTCTATGTATGTGATGTTCTCCAGGGTGGCTAGATTAGCGGTGTTGCCTAGTATGGTGGGTATTGGTGCGGTGTCGCTGAAGACGTAGTATAGCTCGTGGATTATGTCTGTTGAGGCCTGTACGTCTTGGAGGGTGTTGGTCTTTATGGCGTTGAAGATTTTTTCGGCTGTGAGTTTGAGCCAGTCTTCTTTTTTCAGGTATGCGATGAATAGGTCAGATTCGATTAGCATTTTGTGTTTCCTTCTTGGCTTTTTCTTCTCCCATTTGCTTGAGTTCTTGTGTTGTGTGTTGGGCGTCTATTGGCGTTATCTCTTTAGGTATGGGTATCAGTAGGTAGTTCTGTCCTCGGGGTATGATTAACGCTTTTTCTGCTTTGAAGCCTAGTTCTTTTGGGAGGTATATGCGCCGCTGGGGGTCAATGGAGACGATGGTCATTTTCACCAATAAACGGTGTTTTTTGGTAGAATATATGGTTTATGGTAAGGAGTGCGTTATTTTGCTGTGTTCTAATAGTTTCTTTTAGTGATCTATTTTATCCTGTGCAGGGTCCCGTCGAAGCCCCTGTCAAAGCTTACTATACTTTTTATCCCGAGTTTTCTTATCAGAGCGATGGAGGAGCAGTCGGTGAAACTGAGGCCTTGTTTAGAGTAGCTTTTGAAGGTGCTCCAGGTGCTATTAAATATCTCTTCCTCGATGGGCAGTATGGTGACGAATTTGGGGTGATCTATTCCCAGTATAAGGTTCCCCAGGTCGACTGCTAGATCATGTCTCCCCGTCCTCATTAAGGCAACGGTTACTCCCTCATCAAAGACGTATTCGGATGTAAAGATTGGGCCATATTCGTCTGTTAGGAGCTTTTCCATTATTTCTACGGCTCTCTGATGGTTTACATCCCTGGAGTTGTGGAAGGCGACAAAGAAGCCCGTGTCTAAGAAAACGCTCAAAGCTGCTCCCTGTAGAGAACCTTATCAATCGTCTCTTCGCCGGTCTCTTGGCCCCAGTCTACTGGAGTATTGAGGATTGCTTCAATATCATCTGGTTTAATTGATGGTTTCTTGCCTTGAGTCATCTCCACGAGGATTTCTTCACGGTCAGAGCCAATGGATACGAGTATTTCTAGGACCTCCTGTTGGGAGAGCTTTTTTCCTGTGGTGAGGTATAGCCGTGCCTGTAACCTGTCTAGCTTTTCCTTGTACTCTCTGCTTATCTTAACAGATGTAGACATGTATTCATATAGTAAGATTATACGATTTATACTTTTCTACTAGCCTTTATCCTCGTTGATATACAAGGGATTCAGGATAGACCCTGGTCTTGTAACAAGAGTCTTGAAGGAGATCGACTTATTCCAATGATAGAAGAAGAGGGGAATAACCCGAGATCGCCTAGAGGAGGCTGTCAAAAAGGATTCAAGAGTAAGAATAAAGATCCCTGCCTATTCCAAGGCCCTCTTATCGAAGCGGTAAAAAGTTTGCAGATAATGCCTCTCGTTGCTATATGGGGTTATCTTTGAAGTGTGGTTTGATGTCTTCCAGTCTCTTGAAGTGAGAGTCGTTGGTGAAGACGTCCGTTATTCCCCTTCCCTTCATTGCCTGGTAGTGTACCAGGTCGTTTAGGTCGATCTCTCTGTGTTTTGGCTTCATCTCTACTGCACCCCTTATATCAGAGTGTTGTATTTCGATTGTTTCTAATCGGGAGTCCTCTATGTTATCGAGGGCGTTTTTCATTTCATCGATGTTGCCTGATGCTTCTATGTACCAGCAGACCTCCAGCAGTACCAGGGTTGAGATGTATCCTTTTATGGAGCCCCGGTCCACCTGTTCCAGGATCTTGAGGGCTCTCTCCCCGAAGATGGGGTGTAGTTCCATGGCGTATATTATTATGTTGGCGTCTATGAAGGCGTCCAAGTTACTCTGCTTCCTTTTTCAACTGGGATCTAATGTGTTCGCGGGCGACTCTCTTGGGATCATCACACGGGGTTCCATCTCTCAGTAATCCAGCCAGGTCTGTTAGCTTTTTTGGGGGTTCTATCTCAATTTTGTCTTCCTTTGCTCTGAATCTGACTACTGTGCCTTCTTCCAGTCCATATCTCTCTCGTAGGCTCTTGGGGATGGTTACTCTACCGCCTCTCTGGATCTCCCTCTCCTCCACTTCCATACTCTTCAACCAGTATGTAATTAGGTTACACTATGATAAATATACCCAATTATTTATGATACGTCATTAATTTATTTATTGCCAGTTAGCTCATATTCGACTAAAA
>CAZLHX010000120.1:2614-5755 GCA_964559475.1 uncultured Candidatus Bathyarchaeia archaeon
GGGCAGGGGTAGGGGGGTCTTGTTAGTTTTAACAGGGCTGCGGAGATAGCGGTGGTGCCCTTGCAGCAGTTTATCGTGGAGCTAAGAAAAAGGGATATTCCTGCTTTTAATTATACTGATGAGGAAGCTCAAAGGGAACTCGAGATCTGACTAGAGCTTTCCTGACTTATCCGTTAAAATAGCTTTGTGTTATGTGGATCTTTTGGACGAGTTGGAGAAAATATTCTGCGAGATGCATGGATGGATGGTCCTACTTGTGTGCATGTAATCAGTATTAAACATTCGAATCATCATTATTATATTTCTAGTATTCGCCTTATCATGGGATGCTCTCTGATTTTATTATGTAAGATTCCTTCCTGGTCCATTAGCTCTGGAGTAAACTTACGTTCTCGAAAGAATCTATCTATTATATGTTTCTCGTTTTGTGTTAATTTGTCTAATATGTTTTGGCTGAAGTTTATCACACTTCGCCTTATTTCTTCGTAATCATCTTTGTTAATGTTTGTTAAAAGGAGGTTTCTGAGCCCCGTGTCAATGGGGATAGATTTTACTAGTTCTTCTATATTGATCGCGTATAGTGGGGGAGATCCACGCATCAGGCTGTCTATCACAGTACATTTCCTGAATTTTTCAGCGTCAAACTTTATTTTCGAAATTTGATAGACATCGAATAGGTCTCTGCTGCTTCCTCTGTAGAGTAGTGTACACCATTTGTTTGCGAATAATTCCTCGACTTGTGGTGTCTTTATCAGAAAGGTCTCGCCCGTACCTATGTGTCGAAATAACTGCATAGCGTCTAGTTGTAAGATGGATATCCTGCGCATATAACCTACCTCTATCATAAAGCTGTCGTTCACTCCAAGGTGGTTTCTATATTGGATAGTTATCCTACCTAGTGGATATGTGGCTGTAATGGCTAGATCTTCTGGAGCATAACTTTGAGCGTAAAGAAGCTTTTTGATTCTGTCGTCTATTTGTTCTCTTATAGTACCCCAGTCAGCTTCGTCCAGATGACGATAGTTAAAGTCAAGGTCTATTGATAAGCGTTCCATTTTTTCGAAGTGAACAAATGCTAGAGCTGTTCCACCGTAGAGACTAAGTCGATCCCTTAAGAAGGGTACGAACGAGATATCTTCGAGGAGGTCGGATATTCTGCAAGCTTTTTCAAGCTGTCTGGGGTTAACTTCAAGGCGTCTATACAATTCCTCGTAGTCATAGTGCCTTTTCAGTTTATATCCCCCTGAGTTTGTCATCAAATCCTGAGGGAATGTAAAGTCTCCAGCGAGGATTGAGTGGCCCTTTCTTTCCTCTTATGAGATATGTTGGTTGTCCAGAAATATTATCTTCTATATTCTTTAGAACGCGTTGAGGTAGATGTTCATAGAATATTGATCTATCCTTGAGGAATTCGAGTACAAACCCGGTTTTCCTGATAAGTATCTGTTTTTCATTTTGAAGGGCTAGGCTCTGTATTTTCTCGAACTGGAGTCCTCCAAGATTCTCTAAGCTCTTTAAGGCTTCTTCCCAACCACCAGCGTACTCTATTCTATCGAGGCACTCGATGAAGGTTCTTTCCTTACTGCTAAGTCTGATGCTATGGCTCATGTAATCTTTCTTCTCGATCTCGGTTTTAGTGTCTTCGACGAAGACTGGTCTGAAACTGTTGCCCTCAAAGTTGAAGGGATTGAATCTGTGTTCTGGTTTAACGCAGACGTATGCATCTTTGTAAGCTGAGTAGGCTGCTCCATGGAACTCTAGAGCAGTATGAAAGCCCAAATAGTATTCAGGTTTTATCTTCGATGCAATGAGGATTTTGTCAGTTTGGGGTTTCTCCTCCGTAGGAGAGAGGGCGATGTATAGGCCTCTCTTTATCCTTTGAAGCCGTCCTGCTTTGACTAGTTGCTGAACATACTTTCTGTTGATGTAGGATCTGTTATAGTTTGTATCAAGTATTTTTTTTGCGATATCATAAATATCGTCGAATTTCAGAACCTTTCTCTTGAGGAGTTTTTCGTACAGGGCTTCCCTTTTTGAGGACATGTTTTTCACTTTTTTACTGTTATATACCCTTTTCTGGTACATTACGTTAAATATCTGTAAAAATGTTTTGCGTACACACAAGGACATACTCAAGGGACGTAGAGACTCATGACTTAGAGGCTCTTGCATCAATGGAGAGTATAAGGGAAACCCGGGGTAGTCTGATTCTGTTCTTGAGGAGTCTTACTATGAGTCACACACGGGGCAGGGGGGAGGGGGGGGTCTTGTTCATTTGTTCATTTAGTTATGCTCCTGTTCTTCGCTTCTGGACTCTGGATGGTTGGTTTAAGACAAAATAAATACAGGCTTGAGGTTAATCGTAGTGATTGATATGAGGGAGAGCAGCCAGCTTATAGAGAAGGTCTCCAGGTCCCTTGGGTTGTCTCCTGATGAGCTGGTGGAGAGGGGCTTGAGGGAGTACTTGAAGGCGAGGCTTAGAGCCGCTAGGGCTGAGATCCACAAGATTGAAGCGCGTTACGGTGTAAAGAAGCCGGATGATTTGGAGCAGAGGATAAGAGAAGGAAGAGTTGAGGAACATCCAACTTGGGAAGAGCTTATCGAGTACGAGAACCTTTTAGATCAAGTGAAAAAGATCCAGCGTTGAGAGAGTTCTTTTTTCCTCAAGTGGATAGTGTCCTTAGCAGTTCCCTTGATTTAACGATCTTTATTTCTCTGAATTCACCCAGGTCTAGGAGGTGTTTGTCGCCTGGTACTATGTATTCGGCTTCGGCTTTCTGGGCGCATTCTAGGACAATGTTATCGCCTGGGTCCTCCAGAATTATGTCGATGGTTCGCTTGGGGTTTACTATCTTGAATATGAGCAGGTAATAGCTGCGTATCGATTCCACTTCGTCCTGGGTTAGGTCAAATTTGGGGTAGTTGAGAGCTCTGCAGAGTTCTTCTATTAGTTGTTTTGAGCTGTACCCATGGATCCTGCCTTCCTCCACGGATTCTATGAGTCTGCGCTCGTTTCCCTTCCAGAACCATGCTGAGATGAGGACGTTGGTGTCGAAGACTACCTTAGGGCTGTTTTCTCGCCCATTCGACGGCATCTTCTACGTCCTTCCTCGTTATACCATGTTCTTCTACCTTCTCTCT
>CAZLHX010000120.1:5855-7602 GCA_964559475.1 uncultured Candidatus Bathyarchaeia archaeon
TGGAAAAAAGGGTCCTGGTGATCAATGCAGGTGATCATGTTAAACTCATACCGCTGCCTTCAGATCCCTTTAAGGTGCTTCACGGAGGCTTTAAGACTGCGAAAACGTTCAGGGAGCTGAGACGAGAGGCTGAGTCCCTTGCCCGGGAGACCTTTAAGGAGGATTAGGGATGCATCTAATGGAAAACGACGTTATATTCGCGTACCTGAATGAGCTTGACCCTTACCATGGTGTATCGGAGAAGATATTCCAGCGCCTAGCTCAGGGTGAGCTGGAGTTAAGGATAAGCAGTGTGACCCTCGTGGAGATGGAGCTGATATATAGAGGCCAGCATGTTGAGGACAGGCTATTGCTTCACCTCTCGGCGATCGCAGCGCTACCCAATGTACAGTACCTACCCCTTAACCCAGAGACAGTCATCACGAGCGTGTATCTGCGACAGAACCATGGGCTGTCCTTTTTTGACTCCCACTATGCTGCTGCAGCGCTGAACGCGAATATACCCATACTTTCCTTTGATCAAGCCTATGACTGGGTGCCCGGGTTAAGACGGATCAAACCAGAAAATATAAATGCGATAAAGTAGCTTTTCTGTATCGTTTTTCACAAGACTCCTTGGCTTTCGTATGCATGGCTGTAGAAGGTTTTATTTGAACTGGGTTCGAGGCATTCATGACTGCCTGGGTAGATGATTAAGGTCTCAGAGGAAGCTTATGAACGTTTAAATGCTTCTAGGCATAAGCAATGAGCTGGGAATATACCTCCATGGTTAAGGAGGAGTAAGAATAGAAGAAATGGTACATGTGACAGACAGCGAGCCGATGTCCTTGTCCAAGTCACCAAAAAACATGGAGTACAGCACCCTCTTGGACATATATTTTGCATGCATCATGGTCGTGTAGTATGCATGTTTTTATTTCATGTTGGGTTAATGTATTTGTGTATAAGATGGCGAGGAAGGTAGTGCAGACTGAGCTTGAAGACATGGAGTATGAGCTTCTGAAGAGGACTGTGGAGAAACGGGGGATATCCATTAAAAAGGGGGTTAGGGAAGCAGTCCACCAGTGGGTGACCACACAGATACCGGTAAGCGAGGACCCGTTATTTAAGATAGAGCCGGTGAAAACGGGAGTAGAGACTGATAGCTCTAACCTGGATAAGACGCTTTACCGGGGAAAGGCTTGAAGATATTTATAGATACCTCAGCCATAGTCGCGTACTATAATGCTGATGACAAGTACCATGAACGGGCTTTGGAGGCCATGAGGGAGATCAAGGATGGCTCTATTCCCCTTACGAGGCTCTATATCTCTGACTATGTTTTCGATGAGGCTATGACTTTCTTCAAGTGCGTGCTGAACAGGCGTGAAGTGGCTGTGAAGATTGGGGAAGCATTCAGGGAATCCCCCTTCACATCCTTACTGAGAGTAGATGAACATGTATTCGATGAGGCGTGGGAACGGTTCAGAAAAGACCTGGGGAGCAGTTTCACGGACTGCACCAGCTACGTATTGATGGATAGACACGGCATAAACACGTGTTTCACCTACGATGCCCACTTCAAGTCAGCAGGATACCAGACACTCTAAATCCTATGGCCAGTGGTCAATTTCTAAAAGGCTTCTCTCCAAGCTTCGTCCACGTCTTAGAGTATAGGCATAAATGTATGTATTATAGAGCATTGTGGATGAGACTATTATCGATTAACCCTGACGAACGCAGTATACGTAATAATACGCCATCCATG
>CAZLHX010000121.1:0-7436 GCA_964559475.1 uncultured Candidatus Bathyarchaeia archaeon
CTCTTTTTACGAGTAGGAGTTAACATAAACATGTAATATCGCAACAAGCTGGCGCGCAGAACCTAAACAGGTTACAGATAATGATTCCGGTGACTGGTGTCCAGACTGGCAGCCAATAAAAATTGTTGAGTCTGTTGGAGGAAAGTTAATGACTTTGAATCTTTCAAGATATTATATTATCTTAGCAGCAGCTGTCTTAATACTATCATTTACTTCTCTTTATAAGAATCACTTACTTAAACACCTTTCATAATATGCAACTTTAATTATTTTTAGGTAAATATTATATAGTCATCACTGTTACCGTACAACGTGACTCTTTTGAAAAAAACAAAGAGACTCTTGATACCATTAATACTAAGCATCTTGATTATTAACCCATTACAAGGAGGCTGTGTAGAGGAACTAGACACCCTCATATTCGAAAACCCCTCAGACATACTAAAAGTAGTACCCGCCATCACGGTCAAGCTAGAAAACCATGAAGGAAACCAAGCCATATTCGGCTACGAGATAATAGATGAGGAACAGATAAACGGAAAGGACACCTGGGTGGTCGAGACCGAGATGTCCGAAGGAGAGGAAGGCGGAGTATTCACACTCTGGGTCGAAAAAGAATCTGGAAAAGCAGTACAGGTAGAAGTAGAAGGACAGACGCACCAGGATAACATGTTTATCTGGCCCATTAGCAACATGACTTTTGGTTTCTTCTCAGCCATGATCTATGAATCCTGGAAAGCGTGGGATTACTATGCTTTACATGATGCTCCATATGGCGATGTCAGGATAATTGGAAGGAGCACTGAGACTTATGGTCCGACCACTCTAACTGTGCTAAAATACGAGTTCACTTCCAGCATGTCGGCGCCTCAGGAGTACAAGCATGACGCTGAGGTCTGGATGGCGCCAACTCAGTTCGGTGGAATAACCACTTATCTTTACCTCGACTCAATAACCGGTGAGGATGAATGGTTCAGCTGGGAGGTTCAATCAATTGTACTCTCTGAGTCCCAGCAGGTGCCTGATGACCTGCCTACAGAGGAGTCGGAGATAGAGCCAGAGGAAGAACCCGGAGAAGAGACGGAGGAGGAAGAGCCTGAGACGGAGGAGGAAGAGCCTGAGGAGACGAGTACTGAAGAGGAACAGGAAACCCAGAGCGATTCAGGAGGAGGAATACCCGGCTTCCCACCAGTATCAATGCTTTCTGGAGCTATGTTAGCCATTCTTTTGATATACTTTTACAGTAAAAGAAACTATTAACACCCCTCAACTTTTTTTCTTTAGATTTCCATACATACTTCCGGTTACATGCATGCCTAACCTCAAAGACCTAGAGAACAACATTCAAAATGCGAAAAAGCTGGATAAAATAATTGATTTATCCTAGTCTTGTACCGTTTGATACTGGTTTCTCTGGTACTGCGAGTACTGGAGTGATTTTGTCGGCGTAACCGATGTCAAGGATCATTCCTTCAGATACCATACCCATCATCTTCCTCGGCTCAAGATTAACTACGAACAATGTTTGTTTTCCCTCGATTTCTTTTGGATTCTCTCTTTCCTTTTTCATGCCTGCAATGATGTTTCTTTTGTGGTCACCAAAGTCTACTGTGAGTTCTACCCGGTTATCGGATGCTTCTATGTCTTCGACTAGGAGGATTGTACCTACTCTTATGTCGAGTTTTCTGAACTCTTTGAAGCTTATTGTTGGTTTGATGGGTGCTTGTTTAAACATATAATATAGCTAATGTACAATAAAATTAAAATGTTGAAGGTTTGCGGGAGATATCTCAACAAGGAGGAATTTATGTATGTTGTCTCGGTTATATGTCTATTAATGACACCTTTTGATATTATTTAGACCTTACACGCGCTTTGGAGATTAGCTCATTTCTTTGTTATATGTCCAGTTTTGTGAATTTGTTAATGTCTCTGTTCTTTGGGTAGAAATTCCTAAAGAATAAGTTGATTTAGTATACAAAACCTCTGTTTTTAGAGAGTATTTTTGTATGGTACCATTTTGCTGATAGCCTATAGGCGATCCAGTGTTCATTATAGGAATCGAGATTCTCAGTTCCCCTTTGGGTGGAATGGTATATGTTTCACTTACTAAATCTAAACTATTGTAATCGGTCCAATTGATTTGCATATTTGCATCTATTTCACCTACAACTATAGGTTCATTGCTTGGATTATTGAAATCCAAGTAAACGATGAAAATTGTATTTGAGGAGCTCGCCTTATGTAATACGATGCGATCTAATGAGGCGTTACATCTGCTGAGACTATTATAGGGGCTATAGATGGCTAGTGCTGCCCCTATTAGAATTATTAGAAAACTAGGCAATAGTATCCGTTTATCCATTTCAGTTGATGCTACCAAGTTTTTATTTAAAAACCCATGTTTTAGAATATTTTTACATTATATAATATAAATACATAATTGGTGCACATATGATTAAATAATTAACATAAATACTGTCTGAATAAGCCCAAGGAATATTAGATAGAACAATAATGTCGATAATGTCGATGTAATTTCTTTTTTATTCATTCTTTTCTTCTTCATATAGTAAAAAAATAGGGTTAAACCGAATAAAACAAAAATGATTATCGTTGAGGTATAGCCTACTGTATCAATAAGAAACGCTTTTCTAAATAAGATCAATGAAAAATTATTCATCGCAAAAAGAACGCTACTTGTTCCTATAGTATAGCTTAATGTTTTTCTGAGTACAATAGGTAAAAATGGGATAAAAAATGCATTAGTTATGAATAAGTAAAGTGGTATAAACCAGATTGATATTGAGATTAATTCTTTTAATATTGGGTGTGATTCTATACCAGCATTTAATGCTACGAAAAGAAATGTAGAGATTATATCTAATGATACTCCTAAAAATAGGAATAAAACTGGGAAATCTATCGTGTATGTATACTTGTTTAGTCTAAAGACTTTCACAGCCTCCAAGACGGTTCATTTAAAATAAAGTTTGATGCATGCAGAACCATTTGAAAAAATAGGTGATTGTTTGCGGGAGATATCTCCCCTTGTAGTTATGATTAAAATAAACTAATAAGAACATATAAGGAAATTATCACTGCATAAAGTTCTTAATTTTTTCCACAAATTTCTCAACCTTTTCATGATAATGGTTTGAGTCTATTTCTTTTCTGACTAGGTGCATTTTTGCGAAAACCTTGTTTCCTAATAGTCCATCCATTTCATCTAAAGCATCAGTATCTTCTCCATCTCCCGTCGAGAAACAGGCAACCTTCCTAACACTAGTATTATATTGATTAATATAGGTCCTGATTGGGGCTGATACAGTCCCACCCCAAGTGGGTGAACCTATTATAATTATATCATAGTAAGCTGGTTTCTTCTCTACTTCTTTGATTGATGTAAGGCTTTTTGAACTAGCGTCTCTTCCTGCACTCAGCCACCCAAGTATTCCAGAGCGATCTTTTTGGTCAAGGATTCTCTCTATGTCCCCACCAATTGATGTTTGTATAGCTTTAGCAATTTTTTCTGTCTTACCCGATCTAGAATAATACACAACAAGAGTTTTCATGTTCTTCACTTTCTTCTATTTACCCTTAGTGAAAATAATAAACTCTTCTTAATGTGCTAACCAAATACAATCGTATGAGTGTAGGTATAAAATATTCACTTTTTTAAATTGTAATATCAGATTTAGGCACTGTTCCTTTTAAATAATGAAGTCAGAATCTAATATATTCATTAGCATAATGGAAACACAATTTCTTTTTCTTGCATTAAACAAGAAAACACAGATTAATTTTTTTCAGTACTTGCGTATGCATACTTACATATTCACAAGCCATACCTAAGTAAAAATGGGGAAGGGTTTGCGGGAGGTATCTCCACATGGGGTAGTGGTCGAATTCTACCCTCACAAAAAATTTCTTTATCATAATGTTTCACTTTGATAAACCTTTTTAACAAATTTTCTATCGAAATTGCAGATCTCACTTTTATTAAAATAATAAAACCTTTTTTTAATAACCTTTAAATTCTAACTTTCAGGTTAAGACGGGGAAAGATATGGCACGACGGGCTAGAATCAAGCTTACAAGTACTGACATTGACAAGCTTCAAGATGTTTGCAATGAGATTAAGGATATCTCAGATAGGATAGGCGTCAAACTAGTGGGACCCATACCCTTACCTACGAAGAAACTCGTTGTGCCCACCAGAAGAACCCCCTGTGGGGATGGTAGTAATACTTGGGACCGTTATGAGCTGCGGGTTCATAAGCGTCTTATAGAGATAGACGCTAAGGACAGGGTCATGAGAAGTATAATGAGAATCCGTGTACCCAATGAAGTATATATTGAAATGGAGATAAAATAAACAACGGAAATTCCTAAAAAATTTGAATCTGGTATTAAGACTTTTTCTTGAATAATTTTATTGATATTAATTGAAAATTTGATAATTAGTTAGTGATATATTTTTTTATAGTACATTTGGCTGTTTTTTTGTTCCAAATGGGATAATTGTTTTAAGAGGCTAAGTATTCTTTCTACACCTCTTTAAGGTGAAACATTTGAGTAAACGGGTAATGATTGCGCTTGGTGGAAACGCGATAAAACAACCACATGAAGTAGGTACTTTCAAGGAACAGATGGAAAATGTAAAAACTGCATCGGAACAAATCGTTCAAATAGCCAGAATGGGGTATGAAATAGCTATAACTCATGGAAATGGGCCCCAGGTTGGTAATCTTGCGATTCAACAGGAACAGGGTGCTAGTATGGTCCCTGGACAGCCCCTCTTTGTTCTTGGAGCCATGACTCAGGGTCAGATAGGATTCATGTTACAACAGAATCTTAACAATATTCTAGCTGAGGATGGTATGCATGTATCAACAGTAATAACTCAGGTTGTTGTAAGCAAGGATGATCCTGATTTCCAAGATCCTACCAAACCTGTTGGACCTTATTATACTGAGGATACCGCGAAAATGCTGGCAGAGGAGAATGGTTGGTTGGTGAAGCAGGTTAGACCGACCGGTGATAAGACTTGGAGGAGGGTAGTACCTAGTCCGATACCAATCAGTATAGTCGAATCACAGGTAATTAAGAGGCTTGTGGAGAGTGGTACAATAGTTATTGCAAGTGGTGGGGGAGGTATACCCGTAATAAAGAATGGAGTAAGCAGACTTGAAGGCGTAGACGCGGTAATTGATAAAGATAGAGCTGGTGCAAAGCTAGCAGAAGAGGTAAACGCCGATATTTATCTGATTCTTACAGATGTTGAGCATGCCTTGCTAAACTTTGGGACTGATAACGAGAAACCCATTGATAAGATGACTATCGAAGAGTCTGACAAGTATCAGGCTGAGGGACACTTTAAGGCAGGGAGTATGGGACCGAAAGTTGAAGCAGCGAAAATATTCGTTGAAAAAGGTGGAGATCATGCGATAATCACTAGCTTAGATAAAGCAGTGGATGCTTTACAGGGCAAGACTGGTACCCATATAGTACCTTAACATCATTTTCTTTATAAACAGTGGTAACCGTTTTTAGGATATGAGCGAGCAAACACCTAGCATCATAACCCCTCTCGTAGCACAGCTTGGAGTAGGTGGTTTAGGAGGGCTGGCAGTTGGATATGCTATTAAAAAAGTGGCAAAAATATTTGCATTTATTATAGGTTTAGCTTTTCTCCTTCTCCAGTATTTAGCTTTTAAGGATATCATTAGTATAAATTATGGTGCCTTGGAGGCATGGGCAAATCAGTTGGTAGCTAATGCAGGGGTGGCGGAGGGAATTCTAACTACTATGATCGCCAACCTTCCATTCGCTTCGAGCTTTATCGTAGGATTAGGTATAGGCTTAAAGATGGGATAATTTCACGACCAATAATTTTTCATAAAAAAGCTTCTTTTTCCTCAATATTTCCACTTTATACATATAATCTTCAAGATTAAGCTCAGTTAGAGAGGAGAAAACCATCAATATTTTCCCCTCTTTCTCAAGATAACTTTGAGCCTTTTCAAGGAATTTTTCAATTATTTCAGATCCTTTTTCTCCTCCCGCCCAACTCCATTCATCTATCCCCCCTTCAGAGGGCAGATAGGGAGGATTGAAAACTATCCAATCAAATTTACCTGAAATATCTTGAAAAAGATTACTTTTAACCAGTCTTATTTTATCTCTGACACCTGCTTTTCTTGCATTCTTTTCCATTAATTCAAGGGCAAGAGGATTGACGTCCACAGCTACAACTTCAGTTACTTGACGCTTTAATGCAGCTGTGATTGCCTGTATCCCTGAACCTGTACCCATGTCAAGAACCTTTCCTTCAACTAGCTCATTGACTGATTCAGCTAATAGATAAGAATCCTCACGAGGCATGTAAACAGGTTCCATCCTAATTAAGAATTTAGGGTTTCTTAAAGAGTATTTCTCAAACCCAAACTTCTTTTAAAACTTGAATGGAATTTCTGAATATGGAAATCACAGTATTAGGTACTGCAAGTATAGGTGGTGTTCCAGAATGGGATTGCACCTGTCCCAATTGTAGTTTGGCAAGGTTTGATGTTAATCACAGGAGAACTAGGGCTTCAGTTACTATAAGTTTAGATGGTGATAAGCATATTCTAATTGATGCTGGACATGATCTTAAAACCCAACTGGAAACCAGGGGAATTACTCCCAGACCTGATATTGTGGGGGAAAATTTCCGTGAATCTAGGATAGATTCAGTTTTTCTTACACATGGGCACGCTGACCATACCGCTGGAATTGCAGAGTTCTGTACAGGAAAGAGTTTTGAGATTCCAGTATACGCCCCCGGAGATTTGAATGATTTTCTTTTTGGCACTGAGGACGAACCTAACTATTTTGGGGCACTCGGAAGATTGGCTAAGAACTATGTTATCCCTATTAAATTGAAAGAGAATCAGATGATCACTCGATTAGACGAGATTCAAATAAGCGGATTCGAGGTTAAGCACACTCAGGTACTAGAAAATGGGAAAAAATATCCTAGTTCTACTTTTGCCTATAAGGTGATCCACGGTGAAAGACGTTTCATCTATGCTCCCGATATTGGAAAGATAGATAGGTCGCTGGTTGAGAGGCTTGAAGGAGTGGATGTTTTCATGATGGATGCTACTTTCTGGTGGGATAACGAACTAGAAAGAGTTAGTGGAATCCCTGTGACGAGTTATCAACTGGGGCATGTGCCTCAGGAGGAGGCCGTGGAAATTTTAAGGGATCTCAATATTGGACGGGTAATATTCACACATTTCAACCATACAAATCCAGTATTAAAACCTGAAAGTGAGTACCGGAAAATTGTGGAAGCTGCTGGGCAAGAAATTGCTTTTGATGGAATGAAGATTAGGCTCTAGTAAGTCCTACTCACGTAGGCTATGTATTTTGCTTTGTCTTTGCAGAGA
>CAZLHX010000122.1:0-7370 GCA_964559475.1 uncultured Candidatus Bathyarchaeia archaeon
AATTTAATCATATTTAGTAATTGTTTTATTTATTCTAGAAATTGTCTTTTATTAAATTAAATAGAACTTTGTCTCAAAATTTTGAGACAATAAAAGTTGTGGTTTATTTTATAGTTATATATTCATTTAAAATAATTTTCAGACTAGATTTTTTTCTAACTAGGTGTCTTGGAGTCAAAAAGGTAGGGGTAAATATGTGAAAGATCCTTTCTTAATTCCTTACTATTTTTCTAGGACTGCTCCTTTATCAGCACTTGTAACTAATTTTGCGTACCTTGACAGATATCCACTCTTTACCTTTGGTTCTAGAGGGGTCAAGTTCTGTTTTCTTTTTTCTAATTCATCTTTATTTAAGTTTAAAGATATTCGTCTTTCTGGAATATTTACGATAATTGTATCATCATTTTCTACAAGAGCTATTGGTCCTCCCGCAGCTGCTTCTGGAGAAATGTGTCCAATACAGGGACCTCTACTAGCACCACTAAATCTTCCATCTGTAAGCAGGTAAACTCTGTCAAGGCCATATCCTACGACAGCACTTGTAGATGCTAACATTTCCCTCATTCCAGGTCCTCCTTTTGGACCCTCATAACGTATTACTATAACATCCCCATTAGTAATATCACCAGCATGAATAGCTTCAACTGCATCCTCTTCTCTTTCAAAACATTTTGCTTTACCTTTAAACTCCCACATAGAACTATCTATGGCAGTCATTTTTACTACCGCACCCTTGGGAGCTAAATTTCCATGAAGTATTGCCATTCCTCCGGTTTTATGTACTGGATTATTTAAAGGACGAATAATCTCTCTATCATTAACTTTAACATCTCTTAAATTATCTTCAATAGTAGAACCGGAGACTGTTATCAAGCTAGTATCAAGTCTATTTGAAAGAGTCTTCATTACTCCGGGTATTCCCCCTGCTTTGTGAAGGTCCTCAATAATATATCTCCCCGCTGGAGCCATGTTTACTAGATGTGGAGTCTTTCTACTGATCTCGTCAAAAAGATCTAAGGGTAATTCTATCCCAATTTCCTCAGCAATAGCTTTTAGATGAAGGACGGTGTTTGTGCTTCCACCTAAAGCCATATCGACAGTTATTGCATTTCTAAATGCCTTCTCCGTCATTATTTTACTTGGACTTAGGTTCTTCTCCAACAAGTCAATAACTTTTTGTCCCGCGTTGTAAGCTAGTTTTTTTCTGTACTTACCAGTACTTTCTGCTGTTGCCATATAAGAGAGAGTCATACCCAGAGCTTCTATAAGACATTGCATGGTCATCGCTGTAAACATCCCAGCGCAAGCTCCAGGGCTTCCACAGCATATTTGCTCTAAGTAAGCACCTTCTTCCTCACTAATTTCCCCTCTCATCACTAGACCACGAACCTCAAAAAGATCCATAACTGTAATTTTTTTTCCTTCATATCTTCCCCACTCTGGGCATCCTGCTGCCATCGGTCCACCAAGCACAAAAATTGTTGGAATATCTAACCTGGCTGCTCCCATTAGCATACCTGGATCAATCTTATCGCAGGTAGTCAAACAGACCATCGCATCAAAACCATGACTTCCCACCATTATTTCTAAACTATCAGCGATGAGTTCCCGGCTGGGTAAGCTTAATTTCATCCCCTCATGCCCCATTGCGATTCCATCGCATACACTTATAGTATTAAATTCACGTGGTAATCCACCTGCTTCTCTTACGCCCTTCTTTACAATTTCTGAAAGTTTATTTAGGTGAACATGCCCAGGGTTTATCTCTGTAAAACTGTTAGCGATAGCAATGAGGGGCTTACCAATATCCTTATCTTCAACACCGGTTCCCCTTAAAAGACTACGCTGACTTATTCGATCCACTCCATCATATACTTTACTGCTTCTCGGTCGAGGGATATCACTCATAACACGGATTCTGTTATGAGAAAATATAATTTTATCTAAAATAATTAGAGATAAATCTCTTATTGAAGAAACTGTATTGAGATATAATTTACCATTTATTCTTATGGATTCTTTCTGGATTGAAATTCTCCCGTGGTGGTTTTTCCTCAGAAGGGTAACCTATTGAAACTATTCCAAGAGGGGTAATGTTTTGAGGAATTTCTAAGAGTTCCTTTGTTTTTCTAATAAGCTCTTTTGATGGGTGAACACCCAACCAGACAGCTCCGAGGCCCATTGCATTTGCTGCGATAAGAATATTTTCTGTTGCAGCCGAACAATCATGAATCCAAAATTCAGTCTCCTGAATATTATTATCACCACATATTACAATTGCAAGAGAAGCTTGACTTAGCATCTTACTATATTGATGATATTTTGGGATTTCATTCAGAATATCTCTATCTCTAATAACTACAAAATGCCAAGGTTGCCTATTATGAGCGCTTGGGGCTGCCATCGCAGCCTGAAGTAGTATACGTTCTGTTTCAGAACTTAAAATTTTATCTGAGTACTTTCTAATACTTCGTCTTGTTAAAATTGCTTCTAATGCCTCCATTCAATCACCTTAGAAAATTATATACTAACCATAGTTTAATATTTCTTTCATGCGTAATTGGTGTTTTTTCTTATTATCTCTTATAATAGGTTTAAAAGTTCAGAAAATAATTCTATTTTTATATTAACATTTAATAAAAGACTATTCAAGAAAATATTTTTGATAATCTCGGGATAAAAATGAAATCTAATAAAAAAGAGACCCAGACTAATTATAACATACTAGGACATAAAATTTATGACAAAAGGTATAAACAAGAGCAAAAGATAAAATATTCTATAATTCTGAACAATGTAAAATTCTTAACAAATGAAGTAATTCTCGACCATGGATGTGGTACAGGTTTATTTATTGAATTAATAAAAAACCCAGTAGTTGGTATTGATAACTCTTCTGGTTTACTCACCGGTGCTTTAAAGAAAGTAAAAAGAAAGGAGAACAAATATCTTGTTCAGGGGGATGTGGATCATCTGCCTTTCAGAGATAATATTTTTCAAAAATTATTCTCATTTACGGTTATTCAAAATCTAAAGAATCCCTCTGATACTTTAATAGAAATTTTAAGAGTTACAAAGGGTCTAAAAATTATTACAGTACTAAAGAAAGCCTATGACAAAAAAGATTTAATATGTTTAATAGAAAAATCAAGGCTTGAAAATACTAAAATAATCGATAGAGAAGAGTCAAAAGATTGGTTATTATTAATAAAATAATAATAAAAACGATATATTATGAATGTTCAGAAGCTTTAAATAATATGTACTATTCCAAATACAATAACTCTTTAAATGGTGCAATTAAATTTGGAGCCTAGTAAAAAACCTTTGAACGTTTTGATCAAAGCTGTTGGTAGCAACGTGGCAGTTGCTCTTAAAGGAAGAGAAGAATATCGTGGCAAGATGACTCAGGCTGATGGCTACATGAACATGATGCTAAAAGAGACAAAGGAATACGAATATGATAAACTACTCGCTAGTTATGGAGACGTGTTCATTCGGGGAAATAATATTTTGTATATCTGTCTCACCCCAACACTAGAAGAATAATTCCTGAACAATATATATCTACCCATTACCAAGCATTCTATGATGAATATGAAATTAGTTATAGCTGTAACAGGGGCAAGTGGAATAATCTATGCAGAAAATTTTCTAAAAGCGACTAAGAAACACAAGATAGAAACACACTTAATCATAACAGAGTCCGCAAAAAAAGTAGCAAAGCATGAGAACATAAAAATTGAGAAATTCGAATCCTTGACAAATCATCACTATGATCCAGATGATCTAGAAGCCCCAATATCTAGTGGCAGTTATAAAATCGATGCAATGGTAATAATACCATGCAGTATGAAGACTGTTGGAGCTTTGGCTCATGGATATGCAGAAAATCTCGTTACTCGTGCTGCTGATGTCCAATTAAAAGAAAAAAGGAAATTAATTCTTGTCCCAAGAGAAACACCATTACATGCGATACACCTTGAGAATATGGCCAAACTTGGCCAAAATGGAGTTGTAATTCTTCCTGCAATGCCTGGATTTTATCATAACCCTAAAACGATAGAAGAATTAGCTGATTTCATATCAGGAAAAATTTTAGATCAGTTAGAAATTAAAAATGACCAATTTACTAGATGGAATTAAACGTCTTTTAACCCAATCTCATCAGTTATTCTCTTCAAATAATCTTCCATGTAATTATGTCTAGACAAAGCAATTTTATACGCTTCATCTGTATACATCTGATCTTTTAATTTGAAAAGTTTCTCATTAAAGTGGGAGATGAAGTTTTCCATTTTTTTTGAGTTTTCGAAACTGTAAGCTGCTGTTCTATAAATTCCTATTGCACCAAGTGCATCTAATTTATCTGCATCACTCAGTATCTTAGCCTCAAGACTTTTTGGCTCTTTTTTAGCACTAAAACTATGTGATTCAATGACTTCACAAATCGAATTAATTATTTCTTCATCAAGACTTTGTTCCTTAAGGATCTCTCTACTTTTTTCTGAACCTACTTTCGCATGGTTTTCTTCAGACCGAGCAATATCATGAAGAATTGCTGCAGGTATAAGAATGTCCATGTTTGCGCCCAGTTTGTTTCCAAGGAAAACACATAGCTTGATGACTCGTAAAGTATGATCAAATCCATGACTTCCAATATTTTTTTGATTATTCTTAGAAATTTTAAATAATATATCTAAAATATCGTTCATTAATTTCACTGTTTAATTATTTCAGATTCTCTACCTATGTTTACTGCCAATTCACCTTTATATGAAGTGATAAACGCGTTTAATAGCTCAAGATTGTTTCCTGGTTCTATTCCTTCCAATTTTTCAATAGCTTCATTCCAGACTGTAAAATCCAAAGTTTCAGTCCCGTCGGTTACCTTTCCTTCTACTATGGTATGTTTTAATCCTGTATAAGTTTCGATCTCTCTTGGAGGTTCTAAGCTAATTAATTTTACACACAATTCAATTTCCTCCATTCCAGGTCTCAGCTCTGACAGGTTCATTAAATCATGTTTATCTATATAGCACTACATAAATAAATTAGCATAAAAATAAAACATGAAGTACCTAGTATTATATAATGAGTTCATGTTTCCACCTTAAATGTCTTGAATGTGATGAAGTTTATGATGATAAAATTCAGTTGTCACAGTGTGCGAAATGTGGCGGAATTTTAGAATATAGATTAATAGAACCTTATGAAAAAATAAAATTTAGTGGTCCATTCAATTTTTGGAGATATAAACCTGTTTTACCGGATGTTGGAAAACCTGTTTCCCTTGGTGAAGGGGGGACTCCTTTACAGAAAGCTCAAAGATTAGCTGATTTATTTAATATATCTAATCTTTATTTAAAGGACGAAACTAGAAACCCTACCAGTAGCTTCAAGGATCGATCTGCTGCTCTTATTGTAAGTAAAGCTGTAAATGAGGGATATGATTCTATTGTATGTGCTACTAATGGTAATCATGGTGCGTCTATTGCTGCTTATGCTACAAAAGTGGATATACAATGTCATTTGATTGTACCAAAGGCTGTGGATATGGGAAAATTAGCACAAATGATGGTTTATGATGCAATAATTGTTGAAGCAGGAGAGAGTATTGAAGAGGCTATTAAACGTGCACAGTATATGGAAGAAGAAATGGGCTGGTACCAAGCAACCACTGAGCTAAATCCTCTTGCTGTTGAAGGTTTAAAGACGATTAGTTATGAACTCGTTGAACAAAACGGTGTACCAGACGTTATTCTACTTGCCATGGGATCAGGTGCTACTCTACACGCAATTTGGAAAGGATTTCAGGAAATGAAAGAACTTAGAATAATTAAAAATTACCCAAAGATTATTGGTATACAATCTGAAGGTTGTTCGCCTATTACCGATGCCTTCTACGGTAAAGAGAAAAATAAATCAAACAAGGTCAGTACTCAAGCCACTGCAATTAGAGTGGCTGAGCCAATATATGGAAAACTTGCTCTTAAAGCGCTAAAGGAATCGGGAGGATTCGCAGTAAACGTATCTGATAACGACATGATTTCTGCGGGAAAAGAAATTGCGCGTTTAGAAGGAATATTTGCGGAACCTGCTTCGGCAGCTCCAGTAGCTTCGCTTAAGTTAGATATTGTAAAAAGACAAATTATTCAAAGTAAAAACATTGTATGCTTGGTTACTAGTAGCGGATTGAAGACTGATGATATACTTAGGAGCCTCACAAAGCATAAGAAATCACCAAGAATTGGTTCTAGATTCACCACTAAAGAAAGGATTTTAAGAATAATCAATCAAGGTCCAACTTATGGTTATGCTATATGGAAAAACCTCAAGGGTGAGATGACCCTTGCGGCAGTTTACCAACATCTAACAGATCTGGAAAAGAGGGGGCTTGTCTCATCAAAGATAGAAGGTAAACGAAAAATTCTGGAAATTACTAGTCGAGGTAAACGAGTACTAGATTCTTTGGATGATTTACAGGTATTACTATAAAACTATGTAAAAATTGCAGGTAATTTATATTTGTAGCTAGAAATACTAACATTATATTTTTTTCTTTATTTTCTTTAGTTTAAACTTTTTAACAGATGTTATAGATATATCTATATTATAGTTCAAACTATAGTATTTCACAGGTGATGAAGGTGACTAATAGAAAGAGTATAAGTACCTTTGAAATAGCTGTTATAGCGGTTATGTCAGCTTTGACTATGGTTGCTACTATGATGAGTATTAACTTTGCTCCAACTGGTGGATATTTTAACTTTGGAGATGTTATTGTGGTTACAACTGCTCTTCTATTTGGCTCAATTATAGGTGGAGTTACTGGTGGTCTTGGCTCTGCTCTTGCTGACATAATTCTCGGCTATGGTTTATTCGCTCCTTTCACATTCATTATTAAGGGAACTGAAGGTTTTGTTGTAGGATACTTAGCTGGAGGTAAAGAAAATACATCCTTATCCCGAAAGATCCTAGCTTGGCTTATCGGTGGAATTATAATTATAGCCGGTTACTGGATAGCAGAGGTATTTTTCCTAGGAATAGGTGCCCCAGCTGCAACAACTGAAGCCTTAACCATCAATAGCTTACAAGCAATAATCTCAATACTTGGAATTCCCATCTCTATTCAAGTGAGGAAAAGACTACCTATAATCCGAGACTGAAAAGATCCCTGCTCCATGAGTACATATAAAAGTTTTTTTTAGAAAGGACATGTATAAATTTAAGCTGAGGTTTGAATCCTAGACTAAACATCTAATATATTTTAACTTATTATAGTATCCTGTGTCCTCAGCTGAGAAAGCCGCAAAGATAATAACTGAGCTAGAAAACTACGATTTACGCATATTGAATTCAATAGAAAT
>CAZLHX010000123.1:0-7367 GCA_964559475.1 uncultured Candidatus Bathyarchaeia archaeon
AAATTTTTTAAAAATAATATTAACTAAAACTATTGTGAAGAAACTAGTAATTTTACATCTTTGGTACAAAAGTTCATTATATAATTTTATTAATGACTTAGCTCTCTTTCTCAGCGTAGAATCAAATTTTCAATATGAGGCCAGTCTTTAGAGGAAAATGGAATGCACCTAGAAAATATAATTATCCTCGTTTCTGCAACTCTTTTAATTAGTTATCTTAGCTCTTTATTTTATACAGTTACAAAAATTCCAGACGTAATTTTTCTGATGGGTTTTGGTATATTGATGGGTCCTGGATTAGGATACGTATCTAAAGGGCTGTTTTCGGAACTGGCACCTCTTATGAGCATCATTGCCTTGAGTATTATTCTATTCGAGGCGGGTATAAACGTCAAAATTGAGACTTTAATGGAACACATGGGTAAAGCATTGATACTATCTATAACTACGATCTTATCAGCAATAGTATTGGTGGGTTTTACAATGTCTTACATTTTAATGCCGGAGAACTTTACGCTACTCCAGGGTATGCTTCTCGGAGCTATGATCGGTGGGACAAGTACTGTAGCGGTTTATGGAATAATGGAGGGAATAGGTAAATCTATTGAAAACATCATTTCAACCAGAGTCTTGCTAACTATGGAGTCAATAATCTCTGATCCAGTGTGCATTATTTCTTCAATCACCTTAATACAAATGATAATACAACCAGGAGTTTCCATAAGTGAAGCTTTTAAAGATATTTTCAGCACATTCACCCTATCTTCCATCCTTGGGCTATTCTCAGGGATAATATGGGCAAAAGTACTGGACAGATTAAGAAAACGTCCTCACACATATATGATTACACTGGCAATTCTTTTCCCCCTCTATATATTAGCAGAAGAGATTATCGGAGATGGCGGTGGCGCTATGGCAGCCCTCTCATTTGGATTAGGAATTACCAACTATAGATATTTAATGGGTAAATTTGGTGTAGATGATAAAGTTCTCATTGACGCTAGACGTCTAAGAGAGTTCCACGAGGAAATAACATTCTTCGTAAAATCCTTTTTCTTTGTCTATATAGGCGTAGTCGTTTCCCTGTCCGTACGTTATACCTTCATTGGATTAGGAGTTGTGATATTACTTATCGCTATGAGATTCTTTTTAGTCTGGGGGCTGAGTAAACCATTCTTATTTAATAGAGAAGAAAGAGTACTCTCCCAAGTGGTATACGCGTCAGGCTTACCTGCTTTTGTAATGTCACAGTTACCTGAAATATTTGATCCCAATGGTCAGTTCTTTCTCACTCCAGGCATTTATCCAGACTTGTGCATGCCAATTGTTCTTGGAACAATTATTTTTAGTGGATTAATCGGACCTGTATTCGCTAAAAGAGCCATTGATGCAGAATTAAAATCAGACAAAGAAAAACAAAAAACCAGTGAAAGTCAAACCAAAAAAGACGAATAAATTTCTACGATATTCCCTATCCTAAAATTCTTAACCAAGATCTTCAAATATGAGATTAATTATTGTTGACAAATATTGTTACTTGATTTTTGGATTTTAAACCTTATATCACTCGAGTGTAGATTAGTCTAGGCTAAAATGTCCGGTGGATTCCTTAAAGAGCTAACTAAAATCTGGAGCAGACAGAAAAAGAATTGGAAAACAGTGGTTACTAGACAAATTTTTAATCGATTCTTCAATGAACTCACGTTAAATTACCTAGAAATTTATATCACTCTTCTTGGAGCCACTAAAGTACAATTAGGTACAGTAAAGAGTGCATCAGGTTTAGCTCGCGCGATAATTTCACCACCTTTAGGTATCATCCGAGACAGATATAACATTAGAAAAATTTACCTTGTTGGTGTGGCATTATTTACGTTTATTCCTTTAATATTTGCAGTCTCTCCAAGCTGGTACTGGGCTGCTCCAGCAATATTTCTAAGTGGGCTGGCAATGATGATAGGTTCATGTGTGATAATTTGTGATTTATCTCTTCCAAGTCGAGACCGTGCAACAGGAAAAGCGCTTTGCGAAGGTATAGGAGCCCTGCCTACTGTATTGGCACCTACAGTGGCAGCTGGTCTCTTAACAATTTTTGGAGGAATTGGAGTTCAAAGTATCAGAAAACTATATTGGATCCAATTCCTAGCAAGGGTCATTCTATTTATATATGTTTATAAGAATCTCACAGATATCGAAAGGCCCTATCAAAAAACTAGTAGGATAAATATAGTCAAAGATTTTGGAGAGGTCTTCAGGAAAGGTACAGCTACCCTAAGATGGCTGTTTTTCCAGAGTTTAAACATGTTCACTATGACAATGCTAGTAACATTCAGATACCCCTATATCTACGAAGTAAAGAACGGAACTCAGATCATAATTGGAGCAGTAGGAACAACGATGTTAATAACTGAGACTGTGTTTTCAACCCTAATCGGTAGGATGGCAGATAATATCGGTCGAAAAAAAGCATTTTATATCCTAATGCCATTGATGGCTTTAGCAAACATAGTATTAATAATCGCTCCAAGCACTAAATGGCTATTACTAGCAGGATTCTTAATGGGGTTCAGGATGATCGCGACCTTCAGTTACGGTTCAATGACGCCAGAACTGGTACCAAGTGATTGTTTGGGTAGATGGAGAGGAATAGTTGGATTTGTGACAGGGTTAGCCGCTATACCAGCACCGATCATTGGTGGATATATATGGGAGAGACTCAGTCCTGAATGGGTTTTTATTACTATTACCTTGATAGATATTCTACTCAGGATGCCTATACTATATTCAGTTCCAGAGACATTAAATAAAACAGGCTCTTAATCACTGAACCACCCCCATAGTTATATAATATTTATACCTAAGAGAAACCAAGATGTCTGATTTTAAACTAGAAGGAGTTCTACCTGCTGTTGTTACACCTTTTGACAAAAAAGAGGAGTTTAACGAAAGAGCATTCCGTAATCTTATCGACTGGTTAATCGAGGAACAAGGAATAACAGGCATAGTCCCCTGCGGAACAACAGGAGAGTTTAGCCTTATGTCACAAAAAGAAAGGGCTAAAGTAATTGAGGTATGTGTTGACCAAGTAAATAGCCGTGTTCCCGTGATAGCTGGAACGGGTGATACATCAACAAAGTTAGTAATAGATGCTACGAGGAAAGCTGCTGATCTAGGAGCAGATGCTGCTATCATTGTTAACCCTTATTATATGAAGCCTAAGGGAGGAAAAGGGATCTACAGCCATTACATCGATGTTGCAGATAAAACTGACATACCATTGGTACTCTATAATATTCCTGTTGCTACAAACCAATACATCCCATGGCAAGTTGTAGAAGATCTTGTTGATGAGGTAAGTCAGATTAAAGGCATGAAAGATAGCAGTGGGGATCTAAAATACCTAATGACGGTTCTCGAAAAAGTAGGGGAAAAAATTAATGTTGTTGTTGGTTGGGATGAGGTTGTACTAGCAGCCTTGGCAGCTGGTTGTAGTGGAATGATCCTTGCCTCTGCTAATGTAATTACACCTATATGGCTTGAGCTTTATCACGCAATGAAAAAGGGTAAGCTAGACGAGGCTAGAAAAATCCAGAGAAAAGTTCAAAAGTTCACTCGCCACATTGTTGCCACTGGGGCCCTGGGACCAAAAGTATGCCTAAATTATCTAGGTCATGATGTAGGATCAACGAGACACCCAATTATACTAGGAGACACAGTTAGCTGGGAACTACAAGAGGAGTTCAGAGTTGAGCTTGAGAAACTAGGTCTATTAGATAAAAAATCTGTCAAGTTTGAACTGCCTGAAAAACCAGTTGTTGGAAGATTCTATAAAGTTGGTGTAACGCCCAATATAATCGAACAGTTTGATCTTAGAACGGGAGAAGCACTAGTAGATCCAGAAAGCAATGAAGTAGCTCACATAGATTTACTTATTGGTTCAATAAAGGGACCAGTAGGTCAAGCATACGCCAATGTTCTAGCAACTCCTAATAAAGAAAGAGAAGCACTTCAAGTAATACTTGAACCAAATTTGGCTGTTAAGCCTCCTACGATAATGGTTCCAACAGTATCAGTTAAGGGAATGAGAGATGCCAGCCTTATTTATGGTCCAGCTCAAGAAGGGGTGGCCAAGGCGGTAGCACAATCGGTGGATGATGGTATATTACCTGAGACGGATGAGATAGCACTAATAGCTAATGTGTTTGTTCATCCCACGGCTTCTAGGCGAAAAAGGATCTATATTAACAATTTCAAGGCTATGAGACATGCTATTAGAAAGGCTATGGAGAGTAGACCAAGTGCAAAAGAAGTTGTGAAGGAATCTAAATACAGCAGGCATCCATTCCGAGAAAGCCAATAAAGCAATCTTTTTATCATTTTATAAATAAGTCAATGAATAATCTACTCAAGAATGATAGTAACCCATGAGGGCTCAATGAAAATTTATCATGAGTTAGTCAATAATCATGCAAAAATCTTGAAAGTCAGTCCTAAAAACGATGTTTTCAAACCTTATAGAATCGAAGGGAAAAACCAAGTTGCCATAGTCCGATGCGATAACAGAGAACAAGGTATAATTGAAGCCCTCAAAGAACTGGGAGGACTAGAACCAATTACACAAGGTACTGAGGGTGAGATAATAATTAAGCCAAACTGTAATACTGATGATGTTTATCCGAGGGATTCCCACCCTGAGACTATTAGAACAATTGCTCGAGAACTCATTAACAGTGGGATAAGCCCAGAAAATATTATTGTTGGGGATATGAGTGGGAGAGCCCGTGGATTGCCAACAAGGGCTACTATGGAAAACTTAGGAATAACTTCTGTAACAGAGGAAATGGGACTTGGATTATCCTATTTTGAGGAGGAGCCATGGGTTAGAGTTAATGTACGTGAAGCTGATTTCTGGCCCGATGGAATTACCATTCCTGAAAGAGTCTATAAAGCGGACAGAGTTATTTTCACCCCAATTTTAAGGAGCCATAGCACAGCGGATTTTACCTGCGCATTAAAGCTTGGTGTAGGTATCATCGATGCAGCTTCCCGTGAATGGCTTCACAATGGCGAATGGCATCATGAAAAACTTGTACAGATGAACCTAGCATGGAATGTAGACATGATTTT
The DNA here is from genome assembly GCA_964559475.1 of uncultured Candidatus Bathyarchaeia archaeon. Taxonomy (GTDB): domain Archaea; phylum Thermoproteota; class Bathyarchaeia; order TCS64; family TCS64; genus RBG-16-57-9. The sequence continues at coordinate 5,128 of CAZLHX010000123.1, forward strand.
AAGTGATGCCATGAAAATAAACACAGGTTATAGTACATCTATTAACGATGAGATCAAACCAGGAATAATCATCGCAAGTAATAACTTGGCAGCCAATGATGTTGTTGCAGTTTCCTTAATGCGATACTATGACACTGTCAGAGTAAAAGATGTCCCAACAAAAAAACATAAACAACTTGAACTTGCCAGAAAATATGAATTAGGTAGTTATGATTTATCAGATATAATTTTTAAAACATCAGATCTTGTAAAAGATAAGGGTTTTACAGAAATATTATCATGGATAGAGGATGACCTAAAAAACTAGTTCTTCCCATCCTCCCTCCTTAGTCTGATATTTAATACTCTTAGGCCATTCTACAGGTCTATACAGAGCTTCAATTCTTTTATCTCTCCATCTTTTGTACGCTTCTTCTGATCCACCTTTTTTTAGTACATCAGAGACTTCAGCTGTTTCAAGCCTCATACCTGTAATTCCTGATGCATCCTGCCCCGCTAAGAAGACCCAGGCAGCTCCAAAATGTTCCACAAGCTCTAAATCATCAGCATAACTACGCCGAATATTTTCTGGCATTTTATTTGCTTCCTCCAGAGTAAGATCTGTTGGCTTGAGTCTCTTTCCAGGAGGACTAGCAACATTAAGACTATTAACAGCTATATTATGGAGTTTAAGCTCCAGTGCTAGACATTGAGTTAATCCTTCAAGACCAAATTTACTGGGACAATAAGCAAGTTCAGCCAAGAACCCAATTTCAGCAGATCTGCTACTTATGTTAATTATGCTTCCGCCTCCCCTTTTCTTAATTGATGGGTAAAATAATTTAGTCAGAATAAATGGAGTCCTTAGATTAACTGCTATCGTCTTATCCCAATTCTCAATAGTTATATCTTCTATTCTTTGCCAAGAACTTGTTGAAGCATTATTAACTAATATATCAATACCTTCATAGAAGTGCATTGTTTCATTGTATAATTTCTTGATGCCTAACAGGTTGGAAAGATCAGCAACTACTGTAAGTACTTCTCCACCAACTTCCAAGATAGATCTTTCTGCGTCGAGAAGTTCATGTTTACTACGTGCCACGGAGACAACAGTGGCTCCTTCTAAAGCATATGATAGAGCGATAGCTCTCCCAAATCCCCTTCCTGAACCGGTAACCACTGCAACTTTTCCATCAAGTTTACCAGCCATACCTAGATTAGTGTTTAAGGGCATAAAAGCCATATCTGGGAAATACATGGTCATACCATGTCAGATATCTTAAAGGTTCAAAACCTAGAAGCAAAAAAAGGTGAAAAAAAGGAAGGTTACTTAGAAATCGCTGAGAGACCAGCTGGTTTACACAAGATACCAATTATGCTGATAAACGGGGTAGGTTCAGGACCTACCCTAGTAATAAATGGGGGGGAACACGGGAGTGAATACAATGGGCCAGCTGGGTGTTTAGCCTTAATGAAGGTACTGCGACCGGAAAATATCGACGGCAAGGTGATCATTGTACCAGTTGTGAATACGCTGGCATTTGAAACTAGATGGATGCATGGAAACCCCATAGATTATAGGGATGTTACAGGTTCCTATGTAAAGGAAATTCCAAGAGGGGGATCAGGTCACCCTAAGATAACTTACTATTTAACAAAGATATTTTATCAAGAAGTATTAACTCAGGCAGATTTCAGGTTGAATCTACATGGCGGAGATATTGAAGAGGATCTATTGACCGGTACTATGTATAGGATGTCAGGAGATGCCAGAAAAGACGAGTTAAATCTGAAGCTTTGTAGAGCTTTTGGCTGGGAATGGATACGCGAAGGGTTACCCAGTAAATCCAGTAATGAGTTAGAGTTTCCACTCACTGTTGGTACAGAGGCTGGTGGAATGGGTCGATGCCAGAGTGATATAGTTTCAGAAGTTGTAAGGGGATGTAAAAATGTCATGATGCAGCTTGGTATGATGCAAGGTACACCCGTTGTTCCACAAAAAGCTAAGGTTTTCAATCCTTATCATCTATATGCGGAGCACGGTGGTTTCTTTATCAGTAATGTTAGAGCAGGGGATATGGTAGAGGAAGGAGATATACTAGGTACCATCAAGGATCTTTTCGGGAACACTCTGGAAGAAATAGTGGTTCCCACTGACGGTGTAATTCATATGGTTACTAGTCCTGCAATATGGCAAGGGGATGTTGTTTACGAGATTGGCAAAGATATTAGAGAAAAGGAATAACTTCATTTTTTAA
>CAZLHX010000124.1:0-7344 GCA_964559475.1 uncultured Candidatus Bathyarchaeia archaeon
TAGCTCATTAGAAATTATATTTTTATCACCTATATTTTACAAGCTAAACACATACCCTTTTCTTAATGGGTGATTCGGTGATCTCAGCTAAAAAGGGGCAAAAGACTCCTGAAGGTTACTATAATATGGAGAAGATGATAAAATCCTTGATAAGAAAAGGTGTTACCGTCAGAGTCTGCGGCGCTTGTATAGACGCTCGTGGTTTGAAGGAGGATGAACTTGTAGATGGAGTTCTTCGGGGTTCAATGAATATTCTCGCCAACTGGGTCAAGGATAGTGATAACGTAGTCAACTTCTAAAAGATTGAAGATAAAGATTACGTTGTTTTTTATGAGAATGTATATTATTTGACTGATATAGAAGATCACTCTAACTTAATTAGTTAGACATAAAGCAGTAGAGGGCGTTGTCGATGATAAACCAGTTGTATTCCTGAGTAATACCATTAAGGTCTTGATTTGCAATGGACTCAAACCAAGGGATGTTTTGTTTCGCTTTTTTACTGGTTCTTCTACTCACCTCGTTAGGGACAATGTGGCTGTCCTGAACTCTGATAGCCGGTATTTTTCGTCTGGGCCCTTGGTTATGAGCTCGTTCAGGTTGTTAAGGTGGTAGTTGAGCAGCCTGTTATCGATTCCCAGCTCGTCTAGTAGGTCTATGAAGGTGGCTGGCTGGGATTTTAGCTGTCTTAGTATTCTTCTTCTTATGGGGTGCTTTAAGGCGTGGAAGATGGTGTTGTATGTGTTTTCTTCAGAACCCATTTTTTGTTTCAGTGATGAATCGTATTCTTATTTTAAATGGGTTTTTGAGAAGAAATCTTCACTATTATTAGATGAAGGGGTTTTACAGGAGAAGAAACCTTGACTAACTCTTATTAATAGTTTTCTTGGTGTTCTAATCCGTGGTATTATAAAGATAAGCTTATAGTTTATTTTAACTGGGGTCTAAGGGATTTTGAGGTTAAGATGCTTGAAGATCCCTTAATCTCAGCGCGTATTAAGGGGAGTTCACTGTGAGTCTATTTGATCAAATTCTGCTCGGGGCTCTTATCTTGGTAACACTAGTACTTGTAGTATTAACTATTAAGACTATTACAGGGAGAACAGAGGAGCCTGGTCCTGAAGAGGTAGATGAGGTTTCTGAGCTCGATGAAATGGAAGTCGAGGAAGAACCAAGTGAAGAAGTTGAGGTCGATTAGTAGAATAGTGGGCTAATTTGTTTTCCTTAATTAATTACTGTTAAAATTATTTTAGTGTTGGTGGGAAGTTAATATCCGTTCCTGTTCCAGATCCCAAAGATTACCTTCTTGCCTTTCTGCAAAATTATGTCAATCCATGTATCAACACGCATTACTTCCCCTTACTCGTCATCCACATATGTGGGAACCTACATTTTTTTCATTGTCAATAAGAGAGAATACTTATCTCAGCTTCCTGGATATGCTTCAGAACTTCATTTTCTCCATCGTGCTAATCTTCCTCAGAGCAGAAGCCACGTGCTCTGCCATGATCTCAACAAGGTCAGCGTCAGCCTCACCGAAAAACCCTGGGTTCTCGCTCTCTAGGTTAATCAAGGCCACAGGGGCTCCATCAACCAAGACCGGCACATCTAGTTCAGAGAGGGTAGTCTCCCCTTCAACCCTACCATTTATGTAGTCAGGGTCAAGCCTGACATCAGGCACAAGCTGGGTACGCCTAGTTCTAACGGCGCGGGCTGTGATGCCATTCTGGTCAAGGGGAATAACAGGTGTAGTAGTAGGTCTCCTAAGTTCAATGAACCTTATCTCGCCGTTTTCAATGACTCCGAATGATCCTGTCGTATAGTTAAATATTGATTGAACTGAGTTCATAGTAACGGAGGCAATTTCTTCCACTGAACTACACCTCTCTATATCTGTCCCGAATCTGTTCAATGCCCTTAGTTGCCTCTCATGAATCTCCATCTCCTCAAGAGCGGCAATATTTTCCAGTGTTGAAGCCACATGCCTTGCTAATAGCTCTATGAGCCTGACGTCCTCTTCCCTGAAGGCGTCCACGACTTCACTCTCAAGGTTTAGCACCATGTAAACCTGGTTCTTGATTATCACTGGTACAGCTAGCTCTGATAGATTTGGCTTTAGGTTTTCTTTCAGGATTATGTAGTTATGTTCATCTCTGGTGTCTCTTACCAGCTGTGTGGCTCCCGTCTTTACAGCTCTCACCGTGACACCGGGCCCATCCAACGAGAGGGCGTAATCCTGATATCCCGGGGCGTTAGCCCGGATATATCTCAAGTAACTCCCTTCTACCTTCGCAATTCCTACCCATGTATATTCAAGATCATCCTTCATGATCTCCAGAACCACATCGTAGACTTCCTCCCGAATCTTAGCTGTTGCTAAACGGGTAGAGCACCTGTGAAGAGCCTCCAGCTTCCCGGTGTACTCCTTGAGTCTATCTTCCTCACGTAATCGTTCAAGAGCTGATGCAACGTGAACTGCTAGGAGCTTAAGGAGCTGTACCTCTCGGCAAGTAAAAGCGTCAACCTCCTTCTGCTCCACGTTTATGACCGCGATAGCTTCGTCCTCGATGATTATGGGGACATCTACTTCCGATAAGTGTACTCTCTCCAGTTTATCCGCATAGTAAGATATGTAATCTGGATCCAGTCTAGTATCTTCCACCACTTGAGTCTCCCGGGTCTTAATGGCCCTTACAGATATCCCGGGACCACTCAGTTTATACGTCCTGCTAACAAAAGGATCTAGTCCCAGTGCATGGATGAAGTTAACTCTATCCCCTTGGACTACTCCAAATGAGGCTGAGGAAAAGCCCATCAGAGACCCAATAGCATGAAGAGTGGTCCTCGCCACAGCAGATACATCTTCTGCTCTAAAGAGCACTGCCCCATATCTATGCATTGCTTGGAGCTGCTCCTCATACATTAAACGTTCAGTTAGATCCAGCAAACTGTGAAGAACAGCGGGCTCTCCCTCCCAGACGGTGTCTGACATATGATCCTCTACATGAAGTATGGAGCCATCAACTCGCCTTAACTTGAATATGCTTATGGGTGAGACCTTCTCCCCTCTTGCTCTGGTTCTCACTCTATCAATTAAACGGCTTCTATCCTCTGGGTGAACACCTGTGAAGCCGCTTGAACCTATTAAAGATTCGGGGCTATCATGGCCAGTTAGTTCTACTCTTCTCTGGTTAACGTATACTATTTTATCTCCTATGGTGACACTTATTGGTACAGGGGAGTCTTCTACCAGCTTCCTGAACCGGCGCTCAGACTCCATGAGAAGTATGCTTGCCCGGTGTCTCTCAACCACATTTTTAATAGTCTTACCTAAGACATGGTAGTTTGATGGGTGAATCTCTTTCCTGATGTAGCTGTCAACGCCTACACTAAAAGTCTGCTCTGCTACCTCTTCGCTTCCCTCTCCAGTGTAGAGGACTATGGGGATTTGGTTTTTTTCCCTGATTTTTTTCGCCAGCTCCAAGCCGTTCAGCTCTGGCATATTGTAGTCGGAGATTAAGCAGTCGTAGCTGTTCGTCTCCAGTTCTTCCAGTGCTTTCTCAGGGGAAGTGATGGAGCTTACTTTAAAGGATGGATTATTCCGCTCAAGAAAAAGTTTGGTGAACATTAACTGTTCCTCGTCATCATCGACATGAATTACCTTTACACACTGAACTCTATCCTTATCTTCCTGGTTTAGGTAGTACTGTATATCAGACCTCGAGTCCTCTTGCTGGAAAGTGATAATGACACCTCTATGTAAACTGTGTTTATTTAAAAAAAAGAAAACGTATTACAGTTACAGTTTACTATTCAATTAACTCCAAGTTTTACATACATCGCTCGCCTTATTCCATGAATATTGCTACAATAAACCCTGTTATTATTGGAGCAGTCTCACAGTACCCCATCAGGATTGTTGTAGACGTGACGCGAAATAATAAGCCACCTATTATTTCGTGAAAATCTCATCAATAATTTAATTCGCATGTTATTATATACATAATTTTATTATAGTTAAATTGTTCTAGCAATTGATAATGATTTTATTGTTTTATTATGTCCCGTTGTATAACTGGAGGAACCTAGGCCTCAAATCCATTACCATGCTTTTCCTTTGATCAAGTTGTATTATCCAATTATTTATTAGAATTACGGTGTACCTAGGAAACTGAACAATTGATTACCTGTGTTCTTCAAAAATTGAATAATTGTATGTATTTAGCTCAGATTAAAAAAAGCGGAAATTTAACATATTTATTCATGTTTTTAGCTAATGGTTGCATATAAAAATCAAAATAAGGTTTATCTAAACTATATATTAGCAAAGTTATTGAGCTAAACACGTATGAATAACTATATTGGTATAATACTATCAAATGAAGGCTCTAATTAGGATAGGTTTAATAATTGTAAAGTAGGTTCGGAGCTTCTTTTCTCTTCTAATCGTAATTCTGTACACCCATACTTGATTATGACTTGGGAGCTGTGCCTCCCTGAATAATATATGCAACGAGTGTTCATGAAATTACATTTATTCAGAAATTCGCCGAAGGAACCCGCCGCCTTAAGAGTAAATTTATCGCCAATCTCTGGGGTACAAGTTGTATCTTCACCTCGTTCTCCAATTCTTTGATGACAGTATTTCTAGCTGAATCGAGGACGGTTTCAAATTTTTCATTATTAACCTTATACACGAGAAAAAGATTTTAAACAGTTAATGAGAGGGTTCTCTGCTAAATAAGAATAAAATAAGCTAATATCTTAGCGAAGTCCATTAACTCTGAATAATTTAAGCGGTTAATCTTAAAATATTTCTGTCTCATAGATATTACTGATTTGAGCGAAGAACTGGATAAAGAGGATCTACATATCTTATCTGTGCTACAGGAAAACTCGAAAATAGGGTACAAGAGATTATCTAAGATTACAGGAATACCCGCGTCAACCATCCATGACCGAGTACAGCGCCTAACTGAGAAAGGTGTGATCAAAGGGTACATCACCCGTTTAAACGAGGAGGCGCTGGGTTACACTCATACAGCAATAATAGGGGTTGAGACAGGGGCACAACAGTACAAGGCAGTAGCCACAGCGCTATCCAATATGGATGAGGTGGTTGAGGTTTATGGGACCACTGCTCAGTACGACTTGATGATAAAGATACGCGCCAACAGCCGGATGCACCTCAGCAATACACTGGATAGGGTGCGTAACACCAGGGGTGTTTATGATATTAACATCGCCTCCATCCTTGAAGTCTTCAAGGAAGAATACACTCTACCCTTATCAACAGAACTGGAAACACAAGACGGGGAAACAAAATAAACACAATCTTCCTCCGTAAAGTATTCAGGTATTGCGTTAATTTTCTGGATTTTATCTAAATAATCCTCTTCAAATTTGAACTACATCCGAACGACTTATATGTTGGTGCCTGTATGATGAGGATGATTTAAAATGAGGCGGATTGATGATGTGGCGGAGCCTCCACAACGATGCGCCTCTCTTGAGAGGCCTAAAGGGTCCTCACATCAAGGGGATTACTCAGTCAACCTCAGCGCAAGCCTTTAACATTCTTGGAATATTAGCCGGTTTTATACTAGCAGGTTCTTACGGGCTGTTACATCAGTACCCTTGGGCACTCTTGATCTTCCCGGGACTCCTTAGTAACAGAGGGGCCATAGGTGGGCTGTTTAGTGGTAGGCTCAGCACTGGTTTACACCTTGGAACCATTTCCTCTGACATAATTAACAACACGGATGAGGCGTATCAACTTTACTCCGCAGTGGTCACACTTACAGGCTTTAGCGCGGTTTTACTGGTTATGGGTGGGGGCGTGTTTTCAGTGTTAATATACGGTGTGGGGCTTTCTGGAGTCATTCAGCTAGCTCTTGTGATCGTATCTACTCTCGCATTATCTATCATGGCTATAATGCCGGTGACCTTCCTTGTCTCTAAAAAGGCGTATGATCAGGGCTTGGACCCGGATATGATAGTTTACCCCATAACCTCCACCACCGCGGATATCACGATTAGCCTGATCTACGTCTCCATGTTAAGGCTCGTATCATGGAGTAACCCCTTTGGGCGGTTAATCATGATGCTCTTGGCCCTTGTTTTTGCATTTGCTGTTTCCTGGCTCCATGTAAGGAGCCATGAGAAAGCTAGCTACAGTAAAACCCTGAGAGAGTTCGCCTGGACCTTGGTGGTAGTCACTGTTATAGTGACCCTTACCGGACATGTTCTAGAGAGGATAAGCCGACAGATCGGAGGGAGGGCAGGGATATACGCAATCTATCCTGCCATGATAGATACAGTGGGTGACGTTGGATCAATTATTGGTAGTACGGCGACCACGAAGCTTGGCTTGGGACTACTAGGAGCTGAGTTAAAGTCAATAAGGGGTCACCTAAATGAGATATCTTATGCTTGGATCGGCTCTCTGTTCCTGTTCACTGTTTATGCTACTATCTCGGGTGTGCTTTATGGTTTCATGAGGTTTCGATCGCTTCTCGCTGCGGTGTGGTGCTCTAATCTCTTGGTTATGCCTTTGATCGCCTTGGTGAGCTTCTCGGTGGGGATAACCACTTATAAGCTCGGGCTCGACCCTGATAACTTTGTCATCCCTTTTGAGACGAGCCTTGCGGATAGCTTGACGACGGTTATTCTTTATTTGATGATTTTGGTGTGGTATTGAACATGGTTTTTGAATATGTACAAACTTGGATGGTTCGGGAGGGCTTTGATGATGTTCATGATAGTTTACTTAGGGAATGGATACTAAGGATAAAGGATAACCCGTATCTTAGGGGTGTTAGGTATCCTCCTCTGACTCAACGCGCTTCCCGGAAGCGTGTACTGGTCTTTATTTTTGATGATGTTCAGGGTTGGCGTTGTTTCAGGGAGGAAACAATGGAATATTACAGGGTTTTTGTTGATCAGTGGCTCCCGTTAATTGAGCGGAGTTCCTTCAAGATATTTTTATGGAGTTCGAATAAAACTTGAAAGATAGTAAACTATGGTTACGAAGTTTTTACTTATCTTTTAATTATTTATATCCTTGACTCTGGTTGCTTATGGTCTATTATACTCTTATGGGGCGTGGTGGATCACCGGAGATGATGCGCCAGAGGCTTTTGGAGATCGTGGATATCTTTAAAAACAATGGAGCTCTCTCGCCTGGAACGGCTAAGACTCAGAGTGAGCTTGAGTTACCGCCTTATTTTCCCCGGATGATGCAGATGCGACTTGAGCCACTCGGTATCGTGGTTGAGAAAGATGGCAATTATTACCTTGTTGAAGAGAAAATCAAAAAATTGTAGATTTTTTCTATCTTTTTTT
>CAZLHX010000125.1:0-7246 GCA_964559475.1 uncultured Candidatus Bathyarchaeia archaeon
ATGGAATACAGAGAAGCCAGTCTAGCGATGGGAGCCACAAAATGGCAGACAATTCGAAAAATAGTCATACCAGCCTCCTTACCAGGCGTAATAACAGGGGTCTTACTGGGAATGGGAAGAGCAATAGGAGAGACAGCGGTTCTACTGCTTACAGCAGGAGGAGGGTTTCAGCGCAGTATCCCAGCAAGATTAACATCTCCTGTGGGGAACCTACCAGTCTATATATACATGATTGCACAGGCAGCGACCCATGAGGCTCTAAAAACGAAAGGGCATGGAGCCTCTCTAGTACTAGTCGTGATATTTTTATCAATGAGCATCTTAGCCCTCCTTATAAGAAATAGATTTTTGAAACGGTTGAGTGGATGATGGAAAGAAACTATAACGTAGGACAGGATGTACAGGGCTTCTTGCCAGGCAAAGCCCAGGATAAAGTAGTCTTTAGAGAACTTAATCTATGGTATGGAGATAATCATGTCCTAAAAGACATTAACATATCAATAAAAAGCAATATTGTAACGGCGTTCATGGGACCCAGTGGATGCGGGAAGAGCACCCTCCTCAGATGCATCGACCGGATGAATGATATAATCGAGATATGCAGAGTCGAGGGAGAACTATTCATCGATGGGAAAAACATCTATGACAAGGACGTAGACGTATACGAGGTCAGGAAACGGGTAGGAATGGTATTCCAGAAACCAAACCCCTTCCCAATGAGCATCTATGATAACATCGCCTATGGCCCAAAACTACATAAAATGGCAAAAGGCGAAACACTAGATAAAATCGTTGAAAATAGCCTTCGTGGTGCAGCCCTCTGGAGCGAAGTAAAAGACAGGCTAGATGACTCAGCCCTGGGACTTAGTGGAGGACAGCAGCAACGACTCTGTATAGCCAGAGCCCTCAGCATTAACCCGGACATCATTCTCATGGATGAACCATGTAGCGCATTGGATCCCATAGCCACTCAGAAAATTGAGGACCTTATGAGACAACTAAAAGAAAACTATACAGTAGTACTAGTCACACATAATCTCCAGCAAGCAGCAAGGGTAAGTGAGATGACGGCTTTCATGTATCTGGGAGACGTCATCGAATTCGATAGTACAAGGGATATCTTTGAAAACCCTAAAAACCAACTTACAGAGAACTATATAACAGGAAAGTTTGGGTGATATCATGAGCAGACCTTTAGACCTTGGAATAGCGCAGGTGAAAAACCTATTATTAAAAATGGGGCACCTGGCAGACGAGACTCTGGAACTAGCCCTTGAAGGGTTCTTCGAGAAAAAAGAAACATACGTCAGGACGAAGGCCTGGAGTAATACGATACTAATATTAGCTGAGGAGCTTGAGGACCGGGCCACAGAGCTATTGGCTTTACATCAGCCAATGGCTACCGATCTAAGGACATTAAAAGCGTACATCAAGATAGCATATGACTTAGAGAGATATGGCAGGTATGCAATGGACATTAGTGATATCATGAACAGACTTGGTCCCTGGGAACTTATAGATAATGAGGAACTTTTTAAAAAATTAGGTGAACATACTAAAAAATGCGTCGAGATTTCCATCAAAACTATTGAGACTATGAATGAAAAACTAATATGGGAACTATCCAAGCTCGAAGCCGAGACGGATGAACTTTACCTGGAAGCACTCAAGATGCTCTCAGAAATTGAAGCCCCGTCGAAAACAATAGTCGCTTACCTGTTGACAATAAGATACCTTGAGAGAATAGCGGATCACTCAAGCTACGTCTGTGAATCCATCTGCTATGCAGTAACAGGCAAGAGAATATGCCTTAGATAGTGCAATTTGATGGATTCAAGAAGGAGGGAGTTAATTAGTGAATTCATCGGATCCATGTTTCTTACCCTAGCAGCTATAAGCCAATAGAAACTATCAAAGTTATTGAATATATCCTTGTTCAGATCACGGTAGGATTTCTCGGAGTAATACTATCACATTTGATGTTTTACCATGAGGTTACTATGTTAATACAGGTCTCAACAAAAATCAGAAACAGCGGTAACTAGGTGAATTAATCGGGACCCTTGCTCATGTTATAGCAATTTTACTGCTTGTTAAGAATAATAGCTCAAAAATAAGTCTCGCAGTATGACTATTAATTGGCGGTCAGCTTATGGCTACAGGCAGCACTATGTTCGCCAATCCCATCATTGTACGGGCTTTCACCTACTCTGATGTTGGGGTAAGACCCGTGGATGCAGTTATGTTTATTATAATGCAATCCCTTGTTATGTTACTCGCAATCCAGACCTAGAAAAGAAGATTCGAGGAAAAATAAATGAGAATCGCAACATTTTCAGACATACACTCAAACGCACCAGCTCTTACAAACGTCTTACAAGACATAAGTAAACAAGATGTAGATGAAGTCTACTGTCTGGGAGACCTAGTTGGATATGGACCTTGCCCTAACACAGTTATAGAGATGCTCAGGAACAAAGAGATTCCCCCTTTAATGGGTAATTATGATGAAGGAATAGGGTTCGAGAAAGGAGAGTGTGGGTGCGCTTATACCTCACCAGAGGAGATCGCAAACGGGCAGAAAAGCGTGGATTGGACAACCCAAGCAACGACTGAGAAAAATAAGGAGTATCTAAGATCTTTACTCGATAAAATTTCCTTTGAGGCAGACGGATACAAGGTGCTGCTGGTGCATGGGAGTCCTAGGAGGATTAACGAGTACCTCTTCGAGGATAGACAAGAGGATAGTCTAAGACGGATAATTGACCCCCTAGATATTGATGTAATGGTATGCGGCCATACCCACAAACCATATCACAGAAAAATTGATGACGTACATATAATAAATGATGGGAGTGTTGGTAAACCCAAGGATGGGGACTCAAGAGCATGTTATGCTGTAATTGATTTTAGTAGGCCGCTCGAGGTTGAGTTCAGACGTGTAAAATATCCCGTTAACGAAGTAGCCTCAATGATTCTCGATGTCGGGTTACCTGAAGCATTTGCAGAAGATCTCTGGACTGGTGGAGGGTAACCAATTTTATTAGCCCTTCACCTCGTCCCTAATGAAAAATTATGAGAACATGTGCTTAGACTCTGTACCCGTTAAAAAATACATTGAGGATTCTATTGGTAAAACAGAGAAATTCCAAGAACGTTACGAAAAATATAAACCTGATACAGAAAAAATAGGGAGGCTTAAGAAATATTCCGAAGATATTGTTGTATATGGATTTAGTGCTGATTGGTGCTCTGACTACTATAGAAACGTCCCAGTCATAGCGCAAATATCTGAGGAGACAGGGATAGAGGTTAGGATATTCGGTAATCTAATGAGAGGTGCAAAAAGTAGTACCAGAATCTGGGCATGTCCTCCCAGCCCAGAGAAAGTAAACGAGTTTAACATTACTAAAATTCCCACCTTCATACTCATGAATGGAACTGGGAAGGAGCTTGGTAAGATTACAGAGAACTCTCCAGAGGGAGAAACATTGGAGGAGCCCTTGTTGAAAATATTAGAAGAGATAAATTAAACCTATCTTTTACAATATTACTATTTTTATTTATATCAATAATTCAAGAACATTCTATATTGTTCACAATAAAATAATAATAATCATATATATGAATATGGATGTTATAGTTTTCCTAGAAAGAGATTATATACAGCGTTAGAGCATCAAAAAACAGATAAAACAAGAGGAATAACATGAGTTATTTAATAGCCTATGAGACGTGTCCTCTTTGTCACTCCAATAAACGTATAGAGGACCCTGATAACGGGGAAATCATATGCCGAGAATGCGGCTATGTATCAAATGAACCAAGTATAAACACAGGCCCAGAGTGGAGATCCTTCAACCTCGACGAGACCCTCAAACTAAAAAGAACCGGAAAACCATTAAAACTATCCCTTTATGACCAGGGATTAACCACATCAATAAGCTGGAAAAACCAAGATTATAATGGGCGAAACCTCAAGCAGGAAACAAGCATCAAATTTCACAGACTTAGAAGATGGAACAGACAGACAAAGATCGCTGAGAACAAGAAACGAAACATGTCCCACGCATTCGTCTCCATGAGTAAACTCAAAGATAAACTGAATCTCCCCTACAACGTCTACGAGACGGGGGCACAGATATACCGACAGATACTGAAAAAAGAAGCAGTAAGAGGCAGGAGTATAAACGAGCTCAGCCTGGCCTCCCTTTACATGGCTTGCAGGTTATGTGAAGTCACAAGAAGTCTCAAAGCCTTTGCAGAAGCGGGGAACATACCCATTCAAGTTGCTGCAAAAAATTATAGATACATCTATAAGTTGCTTGACAGAGACGTGCCCAGGATAGATTCTGAGAAAATTGTATCCATGCTAGTATCACAATTGGGATTATCCTCTAAGGTGGAACGAGTCTCACTAGTTATACTACGTCTCGCTGAGGAAGAAAAAATTACCGTAGGTAAACACCCTTCAGGTATAGCAGCCTCCAGTGTCTATATTGCTTCCAAACTGGTGGGAGAACACTTAACTCAAAAAGATGCCGCTTTACAGGCCAAAGTCACGGAGGTAACTATCAGGAACAGGTATAAGGACCTGATCGACTCAATGAGCATCCAGATATACCTCTAGAACAAAACCCAAGTCGTAAATTTGAGCCATAGTGAATTGACAATTTACGTTTTATAGTATCTCACCAAACACAATATTATCAAATCAAATCAATATAACAATAGAGGAAATACATATTTTATAAATATTTGAGATTAAATTATGAGCTTTAAAAGATCAGTTATTCGAAACGCTATGTTTTGCACCTATAAGTTAATCTAATGTTGTCTCAGAATTAGACGACATTATTAACTTGAATGTTACAAAAAAATAGAAAAGTGGGGGCTCACAATAGGGAACTTTACAAAATTTTACAGTAAAAAATCTAAATATAATATATTACATATATAGGAACGCCCGAATGGGAGCTGGTCTCTGACCTAAGAAGCGAACGGTCAAAGACGTGCTACAACTTGGAAGATGGGCTTCAAAGTACTATCAGGGCTTTGGCTCAGATAATCACTACATCTCCAAAGTAATCTCACTCGGGCACTTCAATTTAATTAAAAAATTACTCTCAAAAAACGCAATAGAAAAAACCAGAATAATAAATACAATTTATTGAATAGGTTCTGAACACCGAATTCATAAAATAAGACCATGGCACCATGAATAAATTCTCTTGAATAATGGACATTAGACACATAATAACGCATCCATAAAAATTTCTTATAATAAATGAATTCATGTGCCCTGGCTTAATAAGCGTGGCAGTCGTTAAAGTATAAGCTAATTGTTTTGAATACCCAGTATTGTGGATTGTCTTTATTTTTTTAAAGCTTATAGAAAACTTTGTGAATATTTTCATCAACTAGTCTAAAGAAATTTGATTTTTCCTTTTTTCTCCAGAAAATACATTACCCGTCCTGAAGATATGTACAGCTTTGCGGCATTACTATTACTTCTTATAAAGCATCTTTTATGATCGATAACATTGGATACGAGAAAATCTTAGAGGAGCAGCAATAAGATAGCATGCATGCTAGCTACTCAGCAGACTCTAAAAGTTCTCTTGGATCCTGCTAAACATAGAGTAAACACTGTCTGGGCTGAAAAAACGTATTTTTCCAATAACTGCCAAGATATTTAAAACAGAGATGAATAGAAAAATAGTATGTGTTTAGCTCGTCTGTATTAAGGCATTATTTCGCTTTATTTCAACGTGAATTTTACTGTGGTTAACAGGAATTAGGCAAAAATAGCTCATTAGAAATTATATTTTTATCACCTATATTTTACAAGCTAAACACATACGAAAAATAAGTTAATAAAGAAACTAGACCGAATTGCAAAAATTTATTTATTATTAAAAAATCTACTTAATTCTCACTAAGCTTAAAAATAGTAATTACAAACGTTTGTCTAATTAGAAACACTCTTCCCATATTGACTATTTAGATTTATATAACTATTTTATTCTACGTAGTGAAGGTTTTTGAAGATCACTGGACAATATAGAAATAATGAGAAAATTATTCTTATCCTTTAAATCAATATTATTGAGTTTCTTAATTCTGATACCTGGATTATTTCCTGTAGTTTGTGGAGCAAGTGAAATGTATGATAATACCATTATGGGGAATGAAATTGAATCAGTTCAAATAGTTGATATTGTGACTCAGGACTCGAATGGTAATCAAAAATGGTTTTTTGAAAGAAGTCAGAGTATATGCCTAGATATCATAATTTATAGTAAATTTTCGAATAATATCACAGCAAATTTAGTTGTGACCATATTCGATAGTGAACTATTTCCGATTAACATTTCAAAAAATCAAATCTTGTTAAGTCCAGGGATAAATATAGAGAATGTCTCATTAAAAATTCCTTCTTATGCCTTTATTGGTATCTCTGAAGTTTTTGTTAATTTACTCAAAGATTTACACGAGGGAGGAGGTTCCCCTTATTGTCCTGAGTCTTCCGTAAGATTTATGATAACAGATAGTATAATTGATATTCAAGCAATTTCTGAGAAGGCGTGTATTGGAATTCAATCTGATGGTTATAACTTCATACATTTTCATGTAGATAATGTTGATACTACAAAAAACGACATACATTTTCCGTACGGCATTTTCTCTTTCGAACTCAATGTTGAAAAGGGTTCCAAATCTAATATTACACTACATTTCTTTAATCCTGATGGAGATCCTGCTCAATTAAACGAAAAAATGGATTATTGGAAATATACAGCTGATGGAAAAGGATCACCACATGGTGAAATAGGCTGGTATAATATTCCAAGCATAATAGAAAGAAATACAATGATATTCCAGCTTGAAGATGGGGGGATAGGCGATAGTGATGGGTTAATAAATGGAGTAATAAGTGATCCAGGTGGTGTCGGAGAAAAGATCTACCCAGTTGGTGGCGAAATAGAGCCGTCCAATCATATTAGATTATTCAAAAATTTTGAGGAATTAATATTATTACATACTAGATGGTTCATCAAAATGATATCTTCATACAAGAGCTACTATGATCTTATCTAAATTTTGTAAAAAATATAATTTAATAATTTTTAATATTTATAATTAGTTCTCGATACATTTCCTATATAAAATACTCATTTACTTATAATCACTGAAGTTTTGCGAAATTTATGCTAAAGCTTTTCTTATTGTTAAACCACCAGTA
>CAZLHX010000126.1:0-7202 GCA_964559475.1 uncultured Candidatus Bathyarchaeia archaeon
GGACTTGAACCGGCGACCTCCGCCTCGTAAAGGCGGCATCCTAACCAGGCTGGACTACCGGCCCACACCACCCATTATTCATAAATCATCCTTAAAACTGTTTAGCAAAATCATTTCCTAGCATCTGTACGAATTCTCTATGAAGATCTTGCAGACGTTTAATTGCTGGGTGATCCCAACCCAAGTCTTTAGCAAAGTCCTCTATTGTTACATTGATTCCAACTACCTTGTCCCCACAAATCAATTTATCTGCGTATGCTACTACTTTTTCCTCTAGAGTTACTGGGATATAGAATCCATCAGGCAGTCCGAGTTCTTCTGCTTCCCGCTTTGGGATTCCTGCTCCAATATGCCTCTCAACAATCCTTACTATCTCTTCAGGAAGACCTATTCTTCGGGCAATCTTACCTCCTACAGCAGAATGGTTTACATCATGAGTCACTGAACGACCTATATCATGAAGAAGCCCCCCAATCTCCACTAACTCGCGGTCGATCTCGTATCCTTTCTCCTCAAGTAAATCCGATAGCTTCAGAGCTATCTTAGTTACATTTACACAGTGATCAATAACATGGGGTGAACAGCCCACTTTGTAGAGGAGGTCTATGGCCTCCTCTCTGCTTGGAAGACTCAGTCTTCAAGCTCCTCCTTAATCTCCTCGATCTTCTTCTCTAAGAAATCAATTACTGGTGTGTTGTCTACTCGGTGTAAAGGCTCATTACAGTATGGGCAACGGAAGACGGTTTCCATTGCTTCCTCGAACGTAGTATTTGGACATTGGGGATTACCGCAATGATAAAACTCGTGCTGTGACTCATACTCTAACCGTGTCTCCAGCTTTCGTAATATTTTTTGCTTCATTCCCTGAACGTAAGCTTCTATTAATTCCGGCTGGAGACTCCACTGGAAAATAAACCATCCTGTTTCCTTATCTCTAAAACGACGGTTGGTTACAAGACTGTGATTATAAAAACGGTATAGGAGTTTTCGCACATCATTTATCTGAATTTCTGTCTCTTCAGCTATCTCTTCTACAGTTATGTTGTCTTTCTCACTAAGCAACTCGATAATCTTTACACCATCATCCCCTCCCAAGACTCGGGCAATGTTTTCTAAAGTTTCCTCATTAACCGTATATGATGACGCCATTTATCTCCAATCCACCCTTACATAGGGCTCTCGCAAGTCTTAAACTTAGCCCAGATATCGGACCTCTTTTCCCCTCAATGAAGGAGTAATAATCATTTTTGCCCCAGGAAATTCTTTCTCAAGTTCTTTCCCTTCAAATAGAATGTGAAGGAATATAGCTAATGAACTCACCTCGCTATGGGGCTGTGATGTGACACTTAGATTCCAGTCGGATAGTTCATACAATTCTGCTGGAACCTTTGGCCCACCAACAATTACAAGTAGAGGGTCATCATAGTTTTTGATCTCGTCTACAGCTTTTTGAACAGGGAAACCATACATTGTGAGGTGTATTATCTTACCTTCCCACTCATTGACGGTTTCTCTCCACTTATCTGTATAATTTAAAGAAAAAAGCCCTCCCCAATTATCAACTACCTTGACGATTGTCTCCTCAATTTTTCGGTCTCTTTTCCCTGAATAAATCGCCTTCTCAGCTCCAAGCGCTCTCGCACATAGGAGTAAGTGCGTAGTCAATCTCTTATCTCTGAGGGGTCTATGCCCTATACGAAGAACCGTTATTCTCATTTCCCTATCCTCCTTTGTATAGAGCATCTGGGTTTTTATACGCTAAAAAAAGTACTAGAAAAGATCAACTTGGCCAATGATATAGAAGAGATAGAAAGCTTACCATTAATGCAAAGACGTAGAATTTTAGGGTACGCAATTCCTTTGATCAATGGTCCTCTGGTACTCTATAATTTTTACACGATATTAATACATTTTCGAGAGGGAATGACTTTAGGAGATGCTCAGTTTGTTGAAGATTTATTTGTTATAATTAGTGCTTTGATCATTAGTTTAGTTGTACCCCTAATTTTCCCAGTCTACAAAAGCCAATACAAGATGGGTAAAAATGGTGTGATACTTTCAAGGTTCCTTAGAAGTCAAATTGAGATTCCATTCAAGGAAATTGATAGAGTTGAAGTTTTCATAAGAGAAACACCAGAGATAAGTGATGATGCAAAGGAATATGCCTTAGACTCTTCCAACCATCTGAGGAAATCAGGTTTCAAATTTAAGGACTTTACGAATAATGAAGACATAATTATGAATCTCTTTTCAGGTCAGAATATTTACATGATAAGCCCTGCTAAACCCAAGACCATCCTGAAAAAGCTCAAAAGAAGAAATAAAAAATTAACAGCCAAAATCGTTGAACTTAATGAAAGAGGAAAAAGGATACAGGAGCTTGGAAAGTGATAGAACCAAGTCCAGAAATTAAACCAGTTTTTGCATTAACCAAGATCAAGGAACACCCAGAGGATTACACTATAGTTAGTATTAATAGAAAAGAAGAAGAAAAAACAAGAGAGATTCTTAAAAATATAGAACCATGGTCAAGCGTAACATTTGACCTTGAAGAAATATCAGTTGTTTTAAAAGAAGACGAATGGAAGCGGATCAAAAACCATTTTCAGGTTTACCAAGAAGAAAGCCCTTACCGATTATTAACTTTTGACATAGTTTTAGACCTGGACCTAGTTGGCTATCTATCAGTAATCAGTGGTCTACTTACTAAGGAGGGAATAAGCATTTACGCCGTTTCCACATATTTACGAGATCATATCCTAGTTAAGAAAAAAGATGCAGAAAAAGCTATCAGCGTTATTAGAAAACTTATAGAATCCAGCCACTAACCCATTTTTTAGTAATAACGCATATATTGGTAGATATTCTTGAATATAGGATTCAAATGCAAAGATTAGAATCGAAATCACTCATATTCGCTGCCATGATGGCATCTTTAGGAAACGCATTAAGCTTTCTTTCAACCCAGTTAGCCCCAATAGCCCCAAACATACCATTAGGTCCTATTCAGGTGTCTCTTGCATTGGACTTCAGTCATCTCAGTACTTTCATTGCTGCTCTTTTTGGTGGACCGCTTGTGGGCGGGTTAACGGGACTTGTAGGTGGACTTGTTGCTGCCTTTGAATTTGGCTTCAGCAAAGGAAACCTAGTTACAGGGTTCGGTTTACCCCTGGGTAAAGCATTAACAGGAATAACAGCAGGCCTGCTATTCAGTAAATTATATGATAGCACAGGGATACGTATGATAATTACAACAGTTATATCATATATTCCAGAGGGGTTACTTACTCTTGTACTTTTCAGATTTTTACTTCCATGGTATATAGCCCTTCCAAAAAGCGTCGCAACTACAATTGGAGTACAGATAGTGATCAAAGCATTTATAGAAATGATAATACTCGGCGTACTTCTGATAGTGATAAACAATAACCTCGGATTCAAGAGCTACGTAAAAAGCTATTTCAACTAATTTTAAAGGAATTATCATTTTATTAAAAATTCACGAACGCGTACTGCGAGTAATAGTTTTATTCGTTGTTTTTCTAGGATTTTTCCAAATGAAGTCACTAATTTTGAACAAACAAGTACCTTTAGATAACTACGTACAAATTACATTATTTTTTTACGAAATAATAAGTCACCTATTATTTCGCGTCACGTCAACAACAAGACAGGAAAGCACAGGAGAAATCAAAACCAGATATAACTAGTATATTCACATCCAATATACACGGGGGGTTCGTCTGTGGTGCAGGGAGAGAGATTCAATAAGTCGTTCAAATTTTTCGTCTTGTATAAAATTTTGTATATGAATCTTGGTTAAATTGGATAGTTGCATACACTCGTGCATGCATGGTATCTTACACGCACAGTAAAATACTAATATTTGTTTGATAAAATGTATCCTTGGTTCTACTTTGACATGCGCTAAATTTTTGCGCATTCAAATATCAAGAAGAAGAAAAAATGGGGAAGTATTCAGTCCTTGGTATCTACTCTATTTTTTTCATTTTGAATTGCCATTTTAATAATCTTTAGGAAAAACCTACCAGAATAGGTTAGTGGTTTTAAGTAAATGTGACTTTACACTTGTGAAGACAAGTTAATGTTTTCTCGTGTTTCGATGTTTTTTAGGCGAGAAACATCTTGGACAATATACGGGTCGTCCGTTTGTGGGTTTAAATGGCAGTTTAAATTCTTTCTTGCAGTTATGGCATATTGCGTCAAACTTCTTTTTTGGTCCCGACTTCACCTTTATACTAGTCTTCAACTCTGTTATGATTGTACTGGTTTTATTCTTGATACTAGCTAATCTATCTTCTTCATCGCGAGCTACCAAGGTAATCGCCGTGCCTTCTTTCTCCATCCTGGCGGTTCGACCGATCCGGTGAAAATACGTATTTGCCTGATGGGGAATGTTATAGTTGATTATATGGGTTATACCCTTAATATCTAGGCCTCTCGCTGCGATGTTTGTTGCGACAAGAATATTTACCTTATCCTTTCTAAAACTCTGAGTTACATTATCTCTTTGATTTTGACTTAGTTCACCGTGTAAAGCTCTTGCATTGTATCCGTTTTTCTTGAGCTTTTTTGAGAGTCTATAAGCTCCTCTTCTTGTCCTCGTGAAAATAATGGCTTTCTTTACCTGCTGATCTGATATCAATTCTTTGAGTATAGGATACCTGTTATTATGATCTACCTTTACGTACTTCTGATTTATCTGTTCGAGGGCGATTTCGTCCTTACTTACCAATATCTTCTCAGGGTTATCCATATACTCATTGCATATCCTCCAGATGTTCTGGTCCATTGTAGCGGAGAATAGACTTGTCTGTTTGCCATTAGGAACCTTGCTAAGTATCCTGTTGATATCTTTGATAAATCCCATGTCAAGCATCCTGTCAGCCTCATCCAGAACCACCATCTTGACGGCTTTAAGATTCAATGTCCCCCTACCTAGGTGATCAAGGATTCTACCAGGAGTGCCTATTACGATATGTACGCCTTTCCGTAGCTGTTTTATCTGATGGTTTATCTTCTGTCCGCCATAAATTGGACAAACCTTAACATTTGTGAACTTGCTAATGTTGGATATGTGCTTGGCAGTCTGTATAGCTAGTTCACGGGTGGGGGCCAATACGAGTCCCTGAACTCTTTTGTCATTTAGATTTATGCCTTCAACCATAGGGATGGCAAAAGCTGCAGTCTTTCCTGTCCCAGTTCTAGCTTGGCCAATTACATCCCGACCCTTGAGTAAAGGTATAATTGATTCAGCTTGAATTTGTGTAGGATTCTTGAACCCCAGAGCATTTATTCCTTTAAGAACACTATCGCTTAGGGGTAGATCGTTAAACTTCTGTACCTGCATACGTTTTTTCTCGTATCACTAAACTACGCATGCGGCAGATTTGTCAGCTCTATCCAAACATGAATATGTTCGACGTGACAGCATACAGTCATAGGGGTAGCTTTTAAAGGATGGGTATAAATTCTAATATTCAATAAAGGTAAAACTAGTTAGATATAGGTGAAAATTCACTAAAAATAGCTCTAATTGGAGGAAAGGTAAAAATTTACCTTCGTAGAATCCAAAATGCTCTCGCCAGCTTATTACTAAATTCCAAGATGCATGCATATCTTCTTTCAACCCATTCAGCAGAATATTTGATATCCACACGTCTACAACGATCATATTCACTTTTAGCCATACACTTATGCAAGAGTTCAAGTTGAACCCTCCGCTATTCTAGACTAGGAGTTGGATTCGTACATTACACTAGGTGGAGATATCTCCCGCAAACTTTCCCAATTTTTTTCTCCAGTATTTTCTCTTTATTATGCGAGCTACTGATGCACATAATGATAAATTTGACACAAATATCTCGTTATAAAATAGGTTTAAGAACATGGTTTCAAGTTTATTTTTAAGATGGAATCTATAGTCTACATTCTATTGGCGGTAGTCTTCTGGGGGTTAGCGCCTGTTTTCGGAAAACTTGGTCTTGAGAAAATCGATCCACTGCTGGCGATATCTATACGGACAATTGGGCTTTCTATAATAATAGTGATCGTGCTTCTTTTCACAGGTAGATGGCAAGAGATAAGCAGTGTAGATACTCGTTCAGGTACCCTAATATTGCTTGAGGGAATTTTCGCAGGGCTTCTAGGGCATTTCGCATATTATTTTGCATTGAAAACTGGCGAAATATCTCGTACGGTCCTCCTTGTAAGAGGTGCACCTATAATAACTGTATTATTGGGAATAATGATTCTTGGTGAAAAACTCTCCTGGAGTGAAGTAGGAGGTATGATACTAATTATTAGCGGAAGCGTGTTCTCATTAGTTTCTAATTTCTACATGCTACTTTGAACAGTTTATATGAAAAAATTGTTTAGATAAGGTAAAAAGTTAAATATAATTCATAAAGCCGTTATCAGTTGGGATCAGTAAACTAAATGTTAAGTGATTATAGATAATAGGCGAATTGATTTAGGTGGTAGATCCTATCCTAAAATGAGCAGACGGTAAAAGACAATTACTAGAAGATATTATTGGTTTATTTCCAAAAAACTATAAAGAGTTAGACTATCACGAACAATTTATAGGAAGTGCACGGCGCGCTGACTGGGGAGCACTCGCTGCATGGTAGGTTGAAGAAACGTCTTTGACTGGCTCGATGTTTGCTTGTCTCATGACTCAGGGTGATAAATGATCCACAAAATCTCGCACTTCTTTTAGATAGGATACTTTTTCCTTTTTGGAGCCATTAAGAGTCCTCCTTAGAGTTTCCAACTTTTCCACGAATTTGATTCTCGTATCCTAGGATGTCCTTTAGAACCGATAACATGCCGCTCCTTATGGCTTCACTTCTGCTGAGATAGAATCCATCTATTATGGAGTCAAACTTCTTGAGGTACTGAGTCGGTATCGTGACCCGTATCTTAGTCAGGTTCTGGTTTTTATCCTTGGCCATCTTTACAATGTTTAAACCACAGCAACAGTAAAAAAACCTCTGCTCTAAAAGGTGTTTCCAACTCTTTGTACGTGACAAATCCTCGCATATACTGTCAAAGAAGAATGATAAATAACTTTCGGATGAAAGTTTAGGCGCAGGGAGAGGGATTCGAACCCTCGCTCCCGGTTGGGAACCAGTTTTCAAGACTGGCGCCGTAGTCCACTTGGCTACCCCTGCATGCCG
>CAZLHX010000127.1:0-7188 GCA_964559475.1 uncultured Candidatus Bathyarchaeia archaeon
AAAAATCACATGAAAAACCAGTAAACACCCAATTATTAAACTAGCCTGCGCGCATTACAATGTATTCTTTTCTTTTTTCAACTATCTCCAGTATCTCAATATCAGTAAAATTAAATTGTTCTTTTTTCTTTAATCCATTATAAAGTACTTTTATTGTACGTGTTTAGCTCAATATTTTTCTATGCCAATATTGAGTTTAGACAAACCTTATTTTGATTTTTCCACGTAACCATTAGCTAAAATTTTAAGAAATGTGTTAAATTTCCGGTTTTTTAATCCGAGCTAAACACATACCTTTTATTAAATCTCCATTTTCATATTCGAAGGGTTGAACGAAGTATTCCTCGATCGGAGAGTCAAGCCCCATAGTATGAAATCCTGTTGCTTCTAATTCAGACTTGTCGATTATTGTTCTATCCAGTACAACGGGTACAGCTTGGGCGTTTACTAAGCTGATTTCAGAGATCAAGGAGGCTAAAATTATGATGCTAATTATAACGAACAAAGTCTTAGCTTTATCAGATAGCATCAATACTATAAATTTTAACTGGATATAAAAACGTAAAGTGACTATTATGTCCGCCTTGATTACAAGCAACACTTCTAGACAACCCTATTTGTCCTAAAAATAATAAAAAAAGATAAAATAACCAGAAAAAATACGATTTATACTAGTAAATCTGTGAGATAATCCCTCCTCCCGCAAAATATAGTAAACCCTCTTACATTTTTTAAGCCGCGCGCGTCTCTATTATTACTCGAAACTGTGTATACATATGTTTAGTTTATTCAAAATATCTCAACATTTGTATAATATCAAAACTTCTTAAAATAGAATTTTAGGTGGGCCAGAGCGTCCTTGGAAAAGAGATTCTTGGAAAAGTGAGGATGCTTGGAGAAAGATAATTAACTCAGTATCCGAAATATTGGCAGATACAGAAGCTGATATTATAGCTATTTGCTCCACAGGTATGCGCGAAGAGTTTGTCTTAATTGATGAAGAAGGAAAAGAAATCAAATACCAGCTTAATGAGGAATCCAAAAAGTTCGGGTATCAACTGCTCGAAGAGTATGGTATAGAAATGTACACCAGTTCTGGACATTGGCCTGTTCCCGACGGGATAGCTGGATCAATACTTCCCTGGCTCAAAGAGTCTAAGCCTAAGATTTTCAACAAAGTCTCATCGATTCTTATGATAAGTGACTGGATCAACTATAAATTAACTGGAGAGAAAGCTACGGAGAGCACCTGTGCATGTGAGACTAGCCTATTTAATCTAATTAAGAGAGACTGGGACTGGAAGATAGTTGCCTCTCTTGGAATTGATAGATCTATTTTCCCTAAAGTATTGAACAATGGCGAAATTTTAGGGTACACGGATAGGTATTTTCATCATATTACGAATATTCCTGATGGGGTACCTGTGATATCAGGTGGTGCTGATACACAGTGTGGTCTATTAGGCATGGACACACATTTAAGCGAAGTTGGAGCAGTTGGAGGTACCACTACCCCCATTCAAGCTGTAATCCAAAAACCAATTCTAGATCCAGATAGAAAAACATGGACTAATAACTATCTGATAAATAACTATTGGGTTATTGAATCTAATGTGGGTTACACTGGTCGAAGTACTAGATGGCTGAATGAGAAATTAAAATCTCAACTAGGATATGAAAAATTGGATGCTCAAGCTGGAAAAATTTCTCCTGGCTCCAATGGATTGATGACGTTCCTCGGTCCTCACTTATTTGACTCGGGACCACCTTATTGGAAAAACGATAAATTGAGCGACCTGCCAGTTCAACCTACCATAACTGGTAGTTATGATTTCAGCGTTACTACTCTAGCGAGAGCGATTATGGAGGCAAACTCTTACGGTGTTAAATTAAACCTAGATTATCTTGAAACTGTCTCGGGTTTGAATTTCAGCTACATTAAATTTTGTGGGGGAAACTCAAGGTCTGAAACCTGGATGCAGATTCAAGCTGATGTATTGGGCATACCTGTAATTATCCCAGAAGTACATGATGCCTCTGCAATTGGGGCAGCTGTTCTTGCCGCTAATGGAATTAATCATTATGCTGATATGAATGAGGCTTTATCCCATATGTTAAGGAAGGGTAAGACATTTGAGCCAAGGTCGGAATATTCTGCAAAATACAAACAACATTATAGTAAATGGTTAATTACTCGGGAAAAACTAGGTAGATTATAGAGAAATGGCTTTTATCTAATCTAGTGTTCCTTTATTTGATTCCCTTGAAAGACATTGAGAGAGATCTAAGAGAAAGATTGGCAAATGTTGGTAGAAAACTTTACTCTGAAGGCTTAACTCATGGTACCTCAGGTAACATCAGTGCACTGATCCCGGGCACGGATTTGTGCCTGATAAAGCCTTCCGGTTACAGCTTTAGTGATCTTGAACCAGATCACTTTCTCCTAATTGATATTAATTCCAGAGAAGTGTTGAAAGGGACTGCCAAACCTAGTATTGAGACTCCTTTCCATACAAAGCTATATTTACATTGGAAAGATGCTGGAGGGGTTGTACATATCCATCCTAAGTATTGTACAATATTATCGATTCTTGGGGAGGAGATAGTCCCCATGGGATTAGACATTTATTCTGCTCCAGCACTTGCCAAGGGAGTCCCTTTAGCTCGTTTCGCTCAACCGGGTTCAGAAGAACTAGCAGATAATATGATCGATGCTATGAGGGAGCATGTCGCCTGTCTAATGCCACATCATGGTTGTACAACAATTGGTAAAACCATTGAGGAAGCTGCCAACAACGCCAAGGTACTAGAGGCATTAGCAATGCTTCAGTACGAAGTCATGCTTGTTGGTAAGCCCGAGCCATTGCCTCAATCTATGTTGGAGATGTTAGTAAAAAAAGCACATGATAATAATTTCATTATATGAAGTTCCTGATCTTGAATCACATATTTTAATGATAAAATTGTATAATTTCTTTGATAAATTGATTTAATAAGTGATAAATAATCAATTGAAAATTCTTTACCATGGGTCGTAATAAGAGATATTCGGGTTATAGTGCTTATGATTATCTTGAGCCGGGTAAGGATTACAAGAAGTTTCAGCTCCGTCAAGCGATAGTACCTGAATGGGAATACAAGGTTCCTCTATCTAAGACAGAGGAGGACCGTTTTCAGGAAATAATAGAGAAGAATATCATAGTTGATCTCCATGAGCATCCCTGCCTTTATCCAAAGGATCTTGATGATTCCCCAAGACTTACGAGTCATGGGAAGCAGTTCATGGCTTATGAGGCATTAAGCCACAGTGGGATTGATTGTGTCTTCGACAACCTATTGGATGGTAGATGCAACGTAAATACTAAACATGGATGGGACTGGATGAGTACTCTTCATGATCTCGGTCAGAGGCTGTGTGATATTAGTCACCAGGATTTTGTTATTCACTGCAAGTTGACGAGAGATATACATGAAGCCTTCGATAAGGGTAAGCTAGCCTGGGTCGCTGCCCTAGAGTCAGCCTCATGTGTTGAAAACGAGGTGGATAGAATAGATGTACTATTCGGGCTGGGAGTAAGGAGCCTCGGTATATGCTACAGCGAGAACAATATGCTGGGAGGCGGCATGGGAGAATTGAGCCAAGATGCAGGTCTCTCTGATTTTGGTTATGATTGCGTTGTCAGGATGAATAAGCTGGGTATGTTAATCGATGTCGGTCACACTAGCGACAGGACAGCCTTGGAAGTCATTGAGTACAGCAAGGACCCAGTTTACAATAGTCATAGCGGTCCTGGAGCAATTGCACAAGGTCATACGAGTGGGGATGAAGTACTGAAGGCTCTGGCTGAGAGTGATGGTTTAATGGCAATAGGTGGCGCTGGAAGAGGCCTCAGGACAAAAAAGCATCCTATTGGTAGTATTGATAGCTATGGGGAATGTATGGAGTACTGCATTGAAGTCATGGGGATCGATCACGTAGCCTGTGGACCTGATTCGCTATATGGCGACCATCAGGCACATTACGAAGCTTTTGCCAAATGGTCAGAATCCGCAGGACTGGGCAAGTATAATAAACCGGGGAAAAAAGAAACAGAGGAAAGATTCCCAGTTCCCGAAAACATGTCTGATACTGGCTACGTCAAGGGGCTTGAGAATCCTAATGAGTTCGTTAACATTGCTAGATGGATGATTAAAAATGGCTATACAGACGAAGAAATATCAAAAGTCATGGGCAAAAACGCATTACGACTCCTAGAAAAAGTCTGGCCAAAATAGAGAATTCTAGGATCATTTAATCACCCCCTGATAAAAATTGCAGATATTATTCCATCTTTATTGTAAAAAAAGTGTCTTTCTGCGAATTCACCAGTCACTGGTGAATTCGGAAAATGGTGACCCAGAGAAATTTTCAGGAATATTTGCTTTCACCTTTATTCTCAAATACTTCTTTGAACATAATATGTTGGATTTGTAAATGCAGAAGGTTAGCTTAAGGATAAACGAGCATTATGGTGATCAGGAGATTGACCTTACCTTCCCGGATAGGTGGGATATTCACAGGGTGGAGATTGCTTGTAAGGAGCAAGCGCGTTTAAGTGACGAGGAAATTAGGGTTTCTTTGGATAATAGCATCGGTGCTTCAAATATTGAGGAGCAGGCGCGAGGAAAGACGGGTAGAATCGTAATTACTTGTGATGACCTTTCACGTCCTACTCCTGCTGCACGTGTTTTCCCTTTTATTGTAGAGCAGCTCCATAACGCTGGAATATCGGACAGGCAGATATTTGTGCTCGGTTCCTTTGGATGTCATAATCCAATGAATCTTGATGCTTTTGCCCGAAAGTTGGGTGACTCTGTTGTAGGTAAATACGATTGTGTTAATCACAATCCCTTCCGGAATTTCGAGAACTTGGGTAGGACTAGCCGCGGAACACCGGTTCTTGTCAACAAGGAATTCGCATCAGCTGATCTACGTATATGTATCTCGGGTATTAAAAAACACAAATGGGCAGGAGCAGGTGGTGGAGGAAAAGCGGTGCTGCCTGGAGTCTCCTCAATTGAGACTATACTCTATAACCATAGCATCATCGAGGGACGTAGACCGGTAAACCGACGTTTCTGGTGGATCAAAGATAATCCGGAGAGGCAGGATATGCAAGAAACAGCAAGAATGGCAGATCTTAACGTCTCTGTGAACTGTGTGTATAATCAAAATAGGGAACTTGTTGATCTGTATGCTGGAGATGTTGATGATGCTTGGCTTAAGGCAGTTGATGCATGTTATAGTGCCCATAACTCTGAGTCTGCAAAGAAATCTGATATTGTGGTAGTTAATGCGTATCCCCAGGCTGATCAGGATATCGACTGGTCTGGAGCTCAGGAGTCCTTAAGGAAGGGTGGTACCTCTGTTGCTGTACATCACTTTGTTGCAGGAAGTAGACTTTTACATTACAGGGCAGAGCAGATGGGTGCTCCTTGGAAAAGGATATGTGGATACCCGGATAGACGTTGGCCGGTGAAACAAGCAGATAGAACCATTGTATACACTGATAGGTTATCCAAGCGTCAGATGCTGGGATATGATGAGCGAGTCGAGTGGCTGCTTGACTGGAGTAAGATAATAAAGCGGCTAGAGGAGATCCATGGTGAAGAAGCATCTGTAGCTGTGTATCCGTATGGTAAGATACAGTTTGACGCCACGAAGTATCCATTAGATATCTAAAATACTCATCTAGCCTTGACCTAAAGTAATGAGATTAGATGCAAAATCCTAGTCTATTGATTTCAGTATATGAGAAACTAGTTTCCCATTTAAAAATCACGTAAAACTATTGAATGGATCCTTCTTTACTTATAGTAGGTGGGTTGGTTGAAGGTTATCGTATTAGGTGCAGGGAAAATTGGTTCAGTAATCGCTAAGGACTTCTCGAAGAGGGAGGCTGGACTAACGTTGGGTGATATAAGTATCGATCGAGCAAAAGAGGCTGCTGCTGAAGTGGATGGTGATTCTTTAGTTTTTGATACTTCCAATTATGATCAAATGGTGGAAACCATCAGTGACTATGATCTAGTTATTGGTGCTCTTCCAGGGGATTACGGTTATAGAGCATTAAAAGCATGTATTGATGCGAGAAAAGATATCGTGGATGTCTCATTTACACCTGAAGACCCTTTAGAATTAGATGAGGAGGCAAAGAAATCTAATGCAACGATTATTCCTGATTGTGGGGTTGCTCCAGGTTTATCTAATCTGCTTGTTGGGTATGGTGCTTCAATGTTAGATACCATCGAGAAGGCAGTGATAATGGTTGGTGGTATCCCTGAGAAAAAAGTTCCACCCCTTGATTATACCATAACCTGGAGCGCGGATGGACTCATTGACGAATACATTAGAGATGTTTCTATCGTAAAGGATGGTGAACTTGTAAAAGTTCCTGCCCTTAGTGGATTAGAGAAGATAGAGTTTCCTGGAGTAGGTACTCTTGAAGCTTTCTATACAGATGGCTTGAGATCCCTTGTGAAATCTTTATCTGATGTTAAGAACCTCTATGAGAAGACTCTTAGATATCCCGGTCATGTTGAGAAAGTAAAGTTACTAAGGGAGCTTGGTTTCTTCAGTGAGGACTCCCTGGCAGTTGGGGGTTCTGAGGTTGTACCCAAGTTTGTGTCTGCACGAATCTTTGAGAATAGCCTTACTATGCCAGACATAGGAGACTTGTTGGTGATGCAGGTCCAAGTCTCTGGGCAGAAAGACGGCGAGAGCTGTGGATACAGTTTTCATGTGCTTGAGTATTATGACCATGAAGCAGAGGTTTCTGCTATGGCGAGAACTACAGCTTATACTGCTTCGATCGTTGCAGGAATTTTAGGTGAAGGTGGTATCAGAAAGAAAGGGGTTATCCCAATGGAGAGTATAGGAAAAGATCATGATCTAGTAAAGAAGATCATAAGAGAACTTGGAAAAAGAGAAGTGGAAGTGAAAGAAGAAAAAATCTGACTGCTCCCATTAGTAATGCTAAGACCGCAAATACATGTACAGTGGTAAACTACAAGAGGTTCCAATTATTACAGTAGTAGTTATTGGGATCCATGTTTGTTTCATTTTTTTCTTTTTCTTCTAATATTATCAAGACTATAGCGGTAATAAGTACATCTAACCATGTGAAAGTGCTTATTCTGTATCGTATT
>CAZLHX010000128.1:0-7059 GCA_964559475.1 uncultured Candidatus Bathyarchaeia archaeon
TGACGTTTATTTTTTCTAGGCATCTAGGATCGCCTATCCCCGTCGTCGTCCACGGATTATATATTTGATGTCCTTTCCCATTCTGTCAACGTAGACTTTTTCCTCATCGACGTATAACCAATATCTATGACGGCTCTTTGGTTTCTTCTTATTACCGGGGTCAGGTATTAACTCGGCATGATTCTCCTTGAATTGGATGTTAAACCTTTTTTTCATTTTTTCCGCTTCTCTGTAACCGAACGTCCCTTGTTTGTCGTATAGAATCAGGTTTGCTGATCCCCTTTCTATCATTCGCTCCATCCCGGATTCTCGAGCCTTCTTTGAGGGTAGCTTATGTTTTTTGTATAGAGTCAGGTCAGTTATTCCCTTGAGTTTGATGAATCTCTTACGAGCTTTTTCTCTTTCTTTTTTAGAATCAGGTCCTCCTATGAATGGAGCTATTGTAACCTGATCTCCTTGATTGTTCTCTAAGACTATTGGATGATCCTTCTCTGAGTGAGTCCTGACAATTATGTCCCCTTTTCCCCCGAGGATCCTTATAGCCTTCTCCATAAACGTAGGATCTATCCAAACATTGTCTATTAGGTATGCTTCTCCCTTTGTTGCGGAATCCCCTTTCTTGAGGTCCTTGAAGGCGATTTTATCGCTGAGGAGGAAAGTTTCATCTCCCTCGACGGCTTTTATGCTTTTTTTAGCCTTCTTTTTATCAACAATGACCCCCATGAATACATCAGCACTTGGTAACGTACCTTGCTCTTTTAACAAATCATAAGATGAATATTGGTCTATTCCCACCTCATTTTTGAACCGCTTTAAGGTAGCTTTGGATACGTCCCGGGGTTTATCCGGGATCTTGGCTTTTTTACGTATGTCTCCCCATCCCGGGGTTTTTCCTTTCTGAAATTGACGGACATTCTCCCCGGTATTAAGATCAATATGAATAACGTCGGATCGGTTATGGTCCGGTCTCCATCCCATATCTGAGTTAAGGTAAACCGGCTCTGCGTATAGGCTCAGGTCGGTCAACCATGCTCGACGGCTCTTACTTACCCCGTCAATGGTTATCATGTCGTCCATATGCATACCCTTATCCATAACTACATGGATGGGAGCCTCTCCGGACTTTAATTTCGCTCCTTTAACCCGAGCCGGGACTCCCCGGCTAGACGCATATTTACTAGCTGTTATTGGTCTCAGCCGTTTCTGATCATCGTAGTATGCTCCAATAATTACAGTGTCCATGTTGCCTTTTCGTTTGTTTTTAGGCATAATGCTTCGCCTACAATATGTAAAACACTTCAAGTATTAGAGTTTTAATGTAAAAATTTTATACATCAAAGGACCTAAGAGTATATAGTGATTAAATTGTCCTCTAACCTTGGTAAAATTGTATCTCCTCAACTTGTTTCAGCCATCATCTTCATAGGGACCCTCAGTACCATATTTGCTCTAGTTGGATGGAGCTATAACGGGATTGACGCTAATCATGGGATCTATGATATTGAACTAGAGAATACCTCTCCTCTGAAAGCAATTATCTACAAGGGTTATGGATACGTCCATGACGACAGAGGAATACTTCTAGGCTCGGCTAACCTCATTGATGGACCCGTCATAATAGAGCCGGGGATGAGTAAACATATAGAGCTTAAAGTATACCACAAGATCGACATCGGGGACCTGTATGCATATCCTGAGGGTAAAATGTTTGAGGTCAGGGCGTCAATGGATTACCGTATAGGAGCTCTCAGACGACAAAAAGACTTTTCATTCGAGGCATCGAGGGAGGATATAATAAAGGCTATCGAGTACCTTGATAACAAATACCTCTAATTTTTTGTGTGCGTAATTACATACGAAATATTAACCGGGAGACCCCCATAACTCTGTCGTCAGTATTATGTATATTATCCATACCTAGCCTAGCCTAGTTGATAGAAGATTTCATCATAACTCTTAACATAAAAGATACAATATGACGACAAGGTTAGCCGGGGATTTTACTGATAAACGAATTTACCCCCGTTTTATGAGAGTAAATATTGGTAATATGGGGGTAAGATACCCTTATTTCTCACTTTTTTCATCAATTTCAAACATACAGTCATAAACAGAACATAGAGTTTTATGATTGACTCTCTTTCCGTCTTTTAATATATAATATATTTTATCGACGTCGTCGGGGGGGACCTTCTTAAACTTAGTGAGATCCAAATTCTTGATCTCTTTAAACCATATTGCGTATTCTCGGTAGGATCCCCATTTTTTAAAACCCCCGGGTAAACGAAAGGCTATCTTCTCCTCCTCATCCGAGTAATCAAAAAGGTTCAAGATACCATACCTTTTCGTTTATACATATCGTCAATTATTTTGTAGTTCTCATCTTTTTCCATCCGGAGACGGACTCTTTCGTTATATTCCTTTAACCTATCCTCAGGGGTCTTAGGCTCAAACTCGGGATCGTTGAAGTCAATAAGGGTATTATATTTTAGATATAAGTCATAATGTAGTTTTTTGATGTTATGTTTTTTTCTCCATTTTCTTATCTTATTTCTATGTTCTATATCTGGCTCAGTTACCAAATAAGTAGTGATCGGGTAAACCGTGTCTATATCCGGGATCTCAGCATAGATGAACCCAACAAAGGGTCCATACTTGTTTTTTCGTCCCCGTTTATTCAAATAATAGTTGATAGCGTCCCGGGGATCTCCAAGGACCATGGCTTTCTCGAAGACGGTTATAACTCCTCCTTTACCCCGGTACGTTGGAATCCCCTTTCCCGTTAATCTAATCTGAGAATCATATCTTTGGATAACTTTCGTAAATGGAGGGCTGTTTCTCTCAATAAAATCTAGGACCACTCCTTTAAACCTAATTCTCTCATCTTTCATATCATCCTTATCTACCGGATAATTCTCAAAATGGATCTCGATTAAACCTTTTAATAGTTTCCTCACTTTCTCCTCTAATCCCATATCATCCCTCCTCTATATAGAGGACGCAGAAAGTACAATCTGTTAATATCTCCTCCTCGGGATCAATACATGGACCCTTACTGATCATACAAGTATTGTCGTCGTTTTTCTTGATCCTACTCGTTTAGATCCTCCTCCATAACTCAAACATTTTCATAAACAATACCGGGAGAGCTCCCCCTATCAAGGTCCATAGTACATCTAAACGATTATATCCCTTATTTCGGTATCTTACATCATATAATTCCTTGAGATGAGCAAACAGGTAAACGGGGAGAAGTATAAACGAGTTAATGAAGGGATAGCCGACGGAGGATATCAGGACCCCGGTTAATAAATGAAGAAACAAGTTTAACTTGAGATCCAATACCCTGATCCTCTTTAGCTTACTGAAAGAGAAGGTCATGCGAAGTAATCCTCCAAATAGGTAGGGACCCGGACCCCGGCTCCATATTTATCGTTTACATACCGGACTCGTTCATAGATCCATAACCTGAATTTTTTTTCATCTCCTCTATGAAACTCGGTCCCAAATTTTCCTTTAACCGAGAACACCCATTTGAGGACAATTTTTCTCGTCTTAGGGTCTATATAATCCCTTAGATCTGCTTTCATTCCGGATAAATGATATTGAAGTTTCTCATATTTTCCATAACTTCTCATCCCGGGATGAGACCGGTTCATATGACCTTGTACTCCCTGAGCCATGACGAGGGCATCGCATAGACGACACTGATAGACGTTACGCATCCTTAGACCTCTCTAAATTTCGTTTAGTCCTAAATTTAATGTCCTTATGGATCCTACCACATCGAGGGCATTTTGTCTCCCTGAGCCAATATTCCCCCCTGATACCGTATACTTTCCATCTTCGATATTCTTCTATCCATCTGTGATGTTTTGTCTTAGTTCTGATATGAGGGTTCTCATGCGTCCCTCTACAATCCGGGTTTTTATGAGGCATTTAATCTCTCTCCCGGGTCCTGAGGATATGACAGTGATACCAAAACCATGCGAATACTGACAAGGTCCCTAAGCCTATGATGGCTAGGACGTTTTTAACCAACTCGACGATAAGCATTAGGGCTCCTCCTTGATAGGTATTGATGAAACTCATCCATACTAAATACAACTCTATCACTCAACTTGTTTTTCAGGTACTCCTTTATTGGTCCCGGGACCGGGATATCGATAAATAGTACCGAGTCAAAAGGTAGGTTTTGAGCTAAAAGAAGGATCTCATGGTTACGATCCGGATCTTGTTTCATCCACTCTTTTAACTCATGCACTAGCTTAATCATTGAATAGGGTTTACCGGTCCTAATCATAGGTCCCTCTCCTCCCTGATAAATAATAACCAAGCTACATAGGGCGTGATGATGAATATTACTGAGTAGAAAACCTGTCTCATACAAATTATATGATATATACTCCCTACCCAAACTACAAATAGGAGCAAGGGTAAACCGAGAAACAAACCCACTATAATAAACCCATAGAAGATGGTGAGTAAACATGCGGAAAAACTAACGGGGAAATCTTTATCATATTTATAATATCTATCCTCAAGAAAATCTAGGATCCGGGACATGGTTGTCATTTAAACTCCCTCCGGGTTTCGGTATTTGAGGGACTCATTCACTATAACTAGCTTGTATTTGCCTTTGACCCTCATCGGCTGAATAGTTAGTCTATCATCAACCCTCCATCCGATATCCTCGAGTTCTAGTTCTTTAGGAAGGTATATACGGGGACCCTCTGAGACCTTACTCCAAATAACATTCGGTATTGGTGAATTTGGTGTCATTGGTGTATAAACCACATCTGAGGATATAAGGGATGTTTTTATTATGCATATTGTAATAGGCATTTGCGTATCAAAAAACGCCTATCAAAGAAAAAAGGGGTTTAAGTAGGGATCTCTGTCTCCGGAGTCGGTTCATGTTGTTTCGGCATACCTTCTAAACGAGCCGTCTTCTCGACGAGTCTCTTAACATATTCAAGCATGTTGTTACTCTCGTCAACCTTGAATATCTCCCGGTCCTCAGTTGACCCTACATAGCCGACAATGTAGCCATTTCCGACTATCTGTATCAATATCCGGTCATACTGTTTCTGATACATAAACTCAAAAACGGTTGATTGAATTAAAACTAAACGCAAATAAGTAAAGGGGAGAGACCCGGGTAAACTAGGACGACAGAACTCATAGATAATCTGGATTTCCTAATTTAGTAATGACGTCCTGACATAGACGGGTTGACAAAAGTCCCGCTTCAATATACCAAAACCGGAACATATCCGTAGGAATATAATCTACGGCTCCCGGATCTCGTCCATCTATCCACTTCATTTTAAGACTTTTGACTAACCCTTTTTTCTGCATTTTCCGGAGCCGATAATAGATCATAGTGTAACGGTATTTACATCCTCTTTGCTTGTGTTTACATCCTCCTTTTGCGTCAAACCAATCTTTTTCTTTCTTTGAGTAGTTACATCCTT
Source organism: uncultured Candidatus Bathyarchaeia archaeon (assembly GCA_964559475.1). Taxonomy (GTDB): domain Archaea; phylum Thermoproteota; class Bathyarchaeia; order TCS64; family TCS64; genus RBG-16-57-9. The sequence continues at coordinate 5,478 of CAZLHX010000128.1, forward strand.
TGAAGTCAAAAGGGTCAATACCGTTTACAAGACGACAGAGTTCCATACCATTATATGCATAATCCTTAATGAGTTTGAGAAGGACGTCTTCCGAAAGATCATAGGAAAGCGTCATTATTTAACCCCTCCTTGACCGTTTAGTCATGTTGGGTCCTCCTTGATTTCAGGACCCATTCCTTCCACTCATCTTCTTTTATCCGTCGTCGTCGTCTTACGTCAGGGCTATTCGGTAGAAAGAGGTTGTCCTCATTCTGTATTTTTTGTCGGACCCTTCTTACCGATTCACAGATACTAGCATGGTTTAGGTGAGCTCTCTCAAGGGGAGGCATATCTAAACCCATGAATTTTTTGAGGTATAGAAAGATGAGAAATAGGTCGTTCTCTCGAGCCAAGTCATAATGGGCTAGGATGTATTTTACCTCATCCTTAACCGTGTCAAGTTGAGGAGCCATGACGGTCCTCCCAGTCCTCTGTAAATAGCAATAACACAAACAAGAAACTAGAAACTATGACGACGGACAGAATTAATTCATCAATAGGCATTAATGACCCTCCTCCATTTCCTCGATCCATTTTTTAAGAATGTTATCCGGGATCCATGTAGCATACCCACTGTTAAAATCCATATTTCCCGGTTTGAGGACCCATCGACACCCACATTTACGACATTTCTTTATAGCAATCCAGACAGGAAAAGGATAACTAAACTTATCATCCCGTCCCCTGATGTATCCATATATAACGTCGTCATGGGGACACATCCAATGTTCAGGGAGCTCCTTTTGAGACATCATACTATTACCTCCAATGAGTCAAATACGTGGTAAAGACCCTCATCATTCCGATTAAACTCCCCGGGGTAGACCTTCTCAGCGAAATGGATTAACTGAAACGTGTTATCCCATTCAGCATGAGCTAGGGAGCTATAAAGGTCTCCATACCACATCTCAGAGTGCTTGTACTTTATGTGATTACTTAGTAACCCATAGAAATACATCGGTTTAGCTCCCCGGCTGACAGCGTATCCACATATAGGGCACAATCTGAGACTATCCCCGTTTACTTCATACATGAAAACATACATGGGGCTAGTCACCTTGATCCCTCCGGCTTTTTGTCATATGAGCTACTAGCTCCAATATACCCGACTAGGATCGAGGCTATTATGAGGAGGTATGCTAGAGCTAGGTAGATCGCTGTCTCTCTCTCCATCTTGTGATCTCCTTTTTATACCATTTGAAGGTCGGTAGCATCAGCATCGTCCAAGTGACGACAAACCAAAATTGGTATTTGGTGATTAGTTGACCGACGATCATATCTCTACCTCCTCTTTATAGGAGCAAGGGTCTAACCTCTTACACCTACCCCTGTAATAATCCAAACATATTTTAGAAGTCACTAGACATTTAGGAAGATCACTCCATTTCATCGGTAATCCTCCTCCTCAGTTATTTTCTCAAGTCTTGAGACTAACTCGTCCAGCCTCTTTTCATGCTCCCTGATTACGTTTATTAGAAGGTCGAGGACGTCCATTTTCTCAGTAATTTCACTCATTTCTTCGCCTCCTCTAAATCAATAAAAG
>CAZLHX010000129.1:0-7031 GCA_964559475.1 uncultured Candidatus Bathyarchaeia archaeon
ACAACAAAAAGAAGATAGTACTTTCCTATTCCTTAATTTTTTAATTGTCTAATTAATTCATTAGGATCAGAAGTAGGAAGATTACATTCAAAGTTACTACAAACGTAAGCTGTAGGCTTGCCTCCGATTTTTGTTAAATTTGAAGCATATTCTGGTAGGAATTTTTCTTTTCCGGTTTTCAATAAGATAACTGAATTTGGTGTAAACGACTCATAGATCTTATCAATTAGAGTTATGGTTTTCGGATTATTTTTCTCTCCTACAACAACTATCTCCTTGCTTGGTCCTAATGCAAAGTCTAAACCACAGAGGAACATTGTGTAAGCATGTGGATTTCCTGTAATAGAGGTGCTAAAGCTATTAGCTAATTTCCATGCAAGATCCTCATATACCATGTTTCCAGTCAACCTAGAAAGTCTAAGAAGATTAAGAAGCATCACCGAGTTACCGGAAGGCATTGCTCCATCATAGATGTTTTTCCTACGTAAAGGAAGTTCATTATCACATTTGGTTTGATAAAACCCACCACTTTCTTTATCCCAAAAGTTTGTAATGGCAGTTTCAATCAGGTCCAGGGTGGTTTTAATAAATCTTTCTTGATGTGAGACCATATATAGTTCAATTAGACCCCAAATTAGGAATGAATAATCTTCTAAGAATCCATCTATGCCTGCCTTATTTTCTCTATAACGATGGAATAGTTTTTCTCCATTCCACATATTACCGATTAAAAAATCTGCTGCCCGGATTGCTTCCTGAGTAAATGCCTTATTTTTAAAGGTTCGACTTGCTTTCGATAGTCCTGCTATCATTAATCCATTCCAATCGGTCAAAATTTTATCATCTAAGAGAGGGCTTACTCTTTTTTCCCTAACTTCAGAAAGTTTACTTTTTGCTCTTTCAACAGTTTCTTCCCTGTAGTCAGGAAGTTTGTCCATGGTCTTGTGTAGAATATTTGTACCAGTTCTTCTCTGAGTTGCTTCATCGAAATAATTTCCTTCCGCCTCTATTTCATAATATTCTATTATCACACGAAATTCTTCTTCCGTTAAAGCATCTTTAATTTCATCCATACTCCAAGTATAGAATTTTCCTTCCTCTCCCTCGCTATCTGCGTCCTCAGCTGAATAAAAACCACCATCCGCTGAGGTTAGATCTCTCAAGACATACGCAGCAGTCTCTTCAGCTACATCTTTGTAAGTTCTATCACCTGTAATCTGATAAGCTTCTGTATATACCATTATTAGTAGAGCTTGATCATACAACATTTTCTCAAAATGAGGTACTAGCCATCTTCTATCCGTACTATATCTGTGGAATCCGTATCCTATGTGGTCATATATTCCCCCTTTTCTCATTGAATTTAATGTTTTTTCGACAATTTTCAAGGCAGTAGGATTTCCCTTTCTGTTCCAATATCTTAATAGGAAGAGGAAGTTATGTGGTGTTGGAAACTTTGGTGCAGAGCCAAAACCACCATATAATTCATCAAACCTGTTTTTCTGAATATTATAGGCAGTCTCAAGGATCTTTTCATCTAGTATTTCCTTACTAGCTGATGTTTTTCCTTTTAAGCTTTCTATTATATTCTCTCCCATCCGGAGTAGTTTTTCTCTTTCTTTCTCCCAATATTCTTTAATTGTTGGGATAAGGTCTAGTAAACCAGTTATTCCAAAACGGCTCTTTTTAGGGATATAGGTAGCTGCATAGAATGGTTTCTTTTCCGGAGTCATGATTATGGTTAGAGGCCACCCACCACCTCCAGTCATCATCTGGCTGACGGTCATGTATATACTATCAATATCTGGACGTTCCTCGCGGTCAACTTTGATATTTACAAATGTATCATTAAGTAGTTCAGCAACATCTGGATCATTAAAGCTTTCCTTCTCCATTACATGACACCAATGGCAAGTGCTATAGCCTATACTCAAAAAAATTGGCTTATCCTTTGTCTTAGCCTCTTGAAAGGCTTTATCGCTCCAAGGATACCAGTCAACAGGATTATAGGCGTGTTGTAACAAATAGGGGCTTTTCTCATGAATTAGTCTATTTGGCTCAATTTTTTCCAAAGATAATACTCCATTATTTTTCTAATCAACAAATCTAAATTCTTGAATAATTTTGTAAGGTTTTCTAATGGTTAGAATACATAGTTTTTCGGGATTCTCCTTAGATAATTAGTTGAGGTATTATGCATTAAGTCTGGAGCTCCATTAACTTATCCATCACCGCATCCACGTGCCCCTTAACTCGTACCTTTGGCCAAATGTAAGCAATTTCTCCTTCTTGATTAATTAGGAAAGTGCTCCTAACGACTCCCATGTATTCTCTGCCATACATCTTCTTTTTTTGCCATACTCCATATTTTTCCAGTATATTTTTTTCCTCATCACTGAGGAGGGTTATACTCAGTTCATTTTTTTCTTCGAATTTTCTATGGCTTTCGGGGCTATCTGGACTTATTCCTATTATTACGGCGTTTTTCTCAATAAAATCGTCCTCGGCTGCGGTGAATTCTAATGCTTCCATGGTACATCCTTTTGTACCATCCTTTGGATAGAAGTATAGTACAACCCATTTTCCTTTCAAGTCATTAAGGCAATTCTCTCCTTTCTCGGAGTCAGGTAAACAAAATTCAGGTGCTTTATCTCCTATTTTCAATTCTTTCATAACGTTCACCAGAAACGACATAATTTCCTAAAGGGAGAAATATAAATCATTTTTAATGAACATGCTCAGTTTCACGAACATTATAGAATGCCCTCTGTACGACCTCAGGGAGAGCAGGATGTATGTGTAAAGCATCTACTAGAGGATAGACTGCTCCATCATCAGTATACATCACATTTATTATTTCTTGGATTAGAATAGGTGAGTATGGTCCAATAATATGACCACCAAGTATCTTGTAACTTTCTTTTTCTAGAATTACCTTAATGTAACCATCATCTTCTCCCATGGCTGCACCTTTTGCTGTATCGATGTAGTTATATTCTCCGATTAGGATTTTTTTGCCTCTATTATTTGCTTCCTCTTCAGTCATTCCTACAGACGCGACTTGGGGCCAGCTGTAAACTGCGTAGGGTATTTTATCATAATCCAGGGGATGGAAATGTCCATGAGAAAAACCATGCCAAACTATCTCAGCTTCTTTATTTGCTACATGTTTAAACATGGCTTTGCCTATTGCATCTCCAAAGGCCCATATTCTGTCTTTTGAAGTTTCATATCTCTCATTTACCTTGATAAAACCCCGCTTATCCATTTCTACACCTGTGTTTTGTACTTTGAGTAAGTCACCATTTCCTATTCGACCAGCTGCCAGCAAAAATGTATCAGAGTAATATTCCCTTCTTTCTCCTTCTTTATTTTTTGCGATAATTTCTAACGAACCACGGTTTTGGTTTACCGCATTTACCTCGATATCTGTTTCGATATGCATTCTTTGACGTAGATTAGTAATGAGTATATCACTTATCTCTGGTTCAGTTTGTTTAAGTAAACGAGGACTTCGACTAAGAATGGTTACTTCAGTACCCATGGTGCTGAAGAAGTGCCCCATCTCACAGGCGATAAACCCTCCCCCGACGATAACCATACTTTCCGGGAGATCATTCAAATCCCAGACATTATCACTTGTCAGATAGTCTACATTATCTATACCATCTATTGGGGGTATAAACGGTCTACTTCCTGAGACTAGGAAAATGTTTTCTGCAGATATTTCATCCTGTCCTACCTTCATTGTATAATTGTTGATGAAATACCCCTCAATAGGATAGTACTCCAAATTCCTGACGTGTTTTATGGATTCTTCCATATGTCTTCTATCCTCTGCTATGAAGTTTCTTGTTCTTTCCATAATTCCTTTAAAATCAATCTCGTCAACGCTTGCATTAATACCTAGAACTTCGGCATGCTTAATCTGGTTTACAATATCAGCAGGATAAATTACCATTTTACTTGGGATACACCCTGTGTTAAGACAGGTTCCACCAAGTTTTCCTTTTTCTACTAATGCGGTTCTCATGCCATTGTTGACAGCGGCCTCAGCTATCATCATGCCGCTTCCACTTCCTACAACAATTAAGTCAAATTTTATCATAAATGAAAGTGAGAAGGGGGAAATAAAAAATCGGGGGTCTATTGAAGCTTAACGATACCATATATGTTATAATAATCAAGCCATAACTGCTTCATTTCAGGTTCAAGTGTATCTTTTATCTGTTCGTATATAGTCTTTATATTCTGGATACTATGAACTTTGAGATCTAATTCTTGTTCTAGAAACTGGGTAGCACTTCGATTTTCTACGTGGTCTCTGTCTCCAAGTTTTTCCTGTCGATCAACTGCTATTACTACGCCTACAACTTCATGGTCCCCTAGCATCTTTAGTTTTTGAATAGTCTCGACTTTTGTTATACCTGTTGTTATTGTATCGTCGACTACCAAAAGTCTCTGACCAGGTATAAAGTAGTTTGCACCTACTAAGAATCTATCTGTGGACATATCACCGTAATCTTTCTCTTCTTTTCTATCGTACATATACCGTTTATCCATGCCATAAAGTTCGTTGAGTCCTTCACAGGCTAAGGTAGCTAAACTGATTCCTTTGTAACTGGGACCAAATACATAATCGAAGTCTGGAAGCTCGTCTTCCTCCATCAATAATGCTATGTAGCTAGAAAAAGCCCATTTGAGTTTGGCCAGACTCTCGCCATCTGTTAAGGCTCCTAGATTGATGAAGTAAGGGCTCGGTCTACCACTTTTAAGGATAAAAGGTTCATCCGGACTACCAGGAAATCGTAGTGCCCCTCCTTCTAGCAGAACATCTAGAAAGACTGACTCGATTTTTCCTTTACTGACTAAGCCTCTTCTCTCTATCCTGAATTTTTCATTTTCTATGTTCTCCTGTATAGTTCCATAGTAAGTTATACTTCCGCAATAGTTGCAGTGTAACTTAGTTTCTTCTATTCGTCTGCCTTTCTCAACGTTAAACTCCGTGTTGGGGGCTCCATATTTTGCATTGGTGGGACATAGAGTATTTGGACAGTTGAAGGCTCCTTCTAGGACATCGGGTATTATGATTCGTGTTTTTTCTCTGACCTGCCAATTATTAATTATGTTGAGTGTAGCATCTGGTGCTATTAATGCTATTATGTCTATCTCTTTACTTGTGAGGTAGGTGCCTTCGATTTTTATGAGATCCTTTGAGCCCATACTTTTGCTGTCTACGTTCTGGGCTATTAGAGCCCTCGCGTCCTCGGGTAGTTTTAAGAGTAGTAGAACCTGGAATGCATTTCCAGGGGGTATGTGATCTATAACTATTCCGTTTTCAATCTTACTTACAAGGAGCTTTCGCTCAGACAATTGATTACCCTTTAGAATCCTTCTATTTTGATGTAAAAAGGTTGTTATTTGCTTGGAAATTTTGAATAAAGTGAAATTTGGTTGAAAAAAGATTTTTTTTATACTTCCTCAAGTAGTTTTATTATATATTGTAATGCATTCGCTATTACCGCATTTTCCCAGTTTTCTGTTTCTGTGACCATTTCCAACCCTAACTTAACTGCTTCTGGACCGGTCTCTGGTGGTGCGATGGGATCGACTATAATATAGTTCTGTGCAATGAAGCTTACTTTTGCTTCTACTATCATTCCTGGTTTTAATTCGTTAAACAAAACATTCTCTCGGTTAAATAAAATTACTCTGCCATCTTTCATTCGGCTGATAATACTGTCTCCTTTTCCTTTTAATACTAAAACATTTAGTTTATCCCCTAAGCTTACATCGGGGGTTGAATCATCAATATTATACAATTCAAATCAATTTAACAATATAGAGTCAGTTATTTATTTAATATGGTATTTTCAGCTACTTGTACCATCCTTTAACATGTATTCCTCTGAAATCCCTAGTATCACTAGCGATATGCTTAAATCATTCATGGATCTAATATCGCTAGCGTAATTGGTTAGGGATTTATTTGGAACAAGTTAAAGCTAAGGTCCCAAGAGGATTCACACGTTTTTACGTGTTATACCTCCTCACAGAAAAAGAAATGACGGGAAAAGAAATAATTGAAGAAGCTGAATTAAGGAGCGAGGGAGACTGGACTCCTTCTCCAGGTTTAATATATCCCCTTCTGAACAGGCTTTTAAGGGATAAAATGATCGTTGAAGTTGATTCAGGTTTTAAAATAACTGAAGAAGGATTGAAGATTTTACATCAATATAACAGGATGCAGGATCAGTTTGATCGTCAGTTTCAGCTAATTAATAAACTGGGTATCTCTGTCTACACTGCAGGAAAATTCTTGGCAGAAGAAACTATTGATCGAATTACCAGTCTTAACATGTCCCTTCGAGAAAGATTAAACCGTAAATCCGTTGATGTTCAAGAAAAATTTGATGAGATGTATGAAGAATTTCTATTATCAGAATTAGAACGTCTAAATTCAAAAAAAGGTCTTTATACTGAATAATTTAAGTGATAGTCCCTTTAAATCTAAGAAAATTTGACCATGGTAATATTATAAAATATTTTAATAATGGGCACCGTGTACGGCTCCGATTTCTCCTATGAGAACAGATATAGATTAAGCTGGAATCTTGGGCATTTGGGGGCGGCGGGCTAAGTACCTCGGCCAAAGCCTCGGTATTTACACCCCCGCTCCATCAAACCGGTCTTCTACCGGCGCCCTTCAACCCGAAGGTACGGATGTCTATTTTTAGGAGTGGCTTCGGGCTTAGATGCTTTCAGCCCTTATCCAATGCGGCGTAGCTGCCCGGCGGTGCCCTATCGGACAACCGGTAGACCAGAGGCCACAGCGCGATGTTCCTCTCGTACTAATCGCTCTTTCCCCTCAGACATCCAACACTCCCAGTAAATAAAATCCGACCTGTCTCGCGACGGTCTAAACCCAACTCACGATCCCTTTTAATAGGCGAGCAGCCTCACCCTTGGCCCCTTATGCAAGGCCAGGATAGGAAGAGTCGACATCGAGGTACCGAACCGCGAGGTCGATG
>CAZLHX010000130.1:0-2350 GCA_964559475.1 uncultured Candidatus Bathyarchaeia archaeon
CTCCTCACTTTTACCACACCTGATCACATCTACCTCAAAAGAATAATCCATATTTATCTACCCCTACACTACCCCTTTCTTCTTAATATGTCGTCTATACCCTCGACGAATATATTTTCCGAGAGTCCCGGGATCAACCTTGACATAATCAGCCGTCCCGAGGAGATCATAATCAAACTGATTCTCGTAGAGATAGGTCTCCCCAAAAGCCCTAAACCAATGGTTAGTTGCTCCGGTCAAAGCCATGGTAATTTGATAGGCTCGAGACTCATTGAATTTGAATAAAGTCCCGGCACGTTTACGAGGTCTCTTATCCCGTCGTCTCCGCTCCTCAGCGTCCCGGTCCATAAGTTGAAGATAATTTATGACAAGCATAGTCAAAGGCTTACGGGGACCTCCAAGGGGAAGAAACCCCTCATCCCGGTATTGGTCAAGCCGAGGCTTATCCTTATACCGTCTCTTAGAGAGGTAGATAGCCCTGACGACGACAGAGTCCTTTCTCCCTCCCTCCTCATAAGGCATAATGAATTGATCCCGTTTTAACCGGAGGACCTCAGAGACTCGGACAGCTAGAAGATATAGAAGGCTAACCATAGCACGGTCTCGAGTCAAATAGAAACTTTGACGGGTTTTATACTCCCATCCCTCCGAGTTTATTAAAGTCCGGTAGATCTCATCCGGCTCCGGGTAGTAGGCAATATCAGTTAAAGTCCTCCTATTTTTTCCCCCGGACCTCTGTTTTTCCCGGTCCGGGTCGTCCAGAACATCGGGTCCTCCTAGTACAAGGTCACTCAATTACATATCCCATTAAATAGTAGACATGTAGTATTTAATAGGCTTACGTTGGCTAGGAAAGAAGGCGAAAGCGTTGAGATCACTAGATAAACATAATACAGAGGGGAGGGGGATTTAAATAAATAATTTAAAGATCCTAGTCCTTACTTGTTTGTCTCCGGTCCTCGAGACTAAGGTTTTGAATTAGAACTATCCCGGGAGATCCGATTCTTTGAGTAAATTGGATCAAGTCCCCGGGTCTCCATCCCTTTCTCATCAATTCCGGGATCGTAATCCTGAATCTTTCTCCTAACTTCTTTGCCTCTGATATTTCCGTCAAACTATTTCTCCTCCGTCAAATAAAGGATGATCATTGAGCCAAGGCTTGAGACCCCTCCAATAAAGCATCCGATTAAACTTACAACCGTCAGGGACATGTTCTTGAGACTCATCCCGTAAAATAATAGGACCAAGGACGACACATTCAGGACCGTCCCGACAGTATTGAACTTCTCAATGATCTCCCTCAACCAAGCTTCCATCTTTCTAATCCTCTCCAATAGGAAAGCTCCGAGAATGGCGAGACCTTGTAGTATTATGACCAAGCACACTCCCGAGGCTATGAGCCGTATTAACGACATTCTCCTCAACATTACAAGGTCAAAAGGAGCATAAAAAGGCTACCCCGTATGGGGTAAGTTACGTATGTCGTCCATAAATTTTATATATTCATCTGTCGTCTATTTCCTCGGAGATCAGCGAAAATGGAAAGGAAAGAACCTAACCGGAATTATCCCGACTCCCCGAGTTTTTTTGATGGAGCTAGTCAGGGATTGAGTTTCTTCGAGAGCTTCTTAGGAGCCCTCGAATTTTTAGTAAAAGAAAAAGAGGAGGAATCCTAAATTGGGCAAATATGCTGAGGAGGAAATGGTTGATATGATGAGCTACATTCCCGATGAGGAATGTGAAAGCATACCCGAACGGGATACTGAGCATTGTAGCAAATGTGGTAAACCCTACAAACATAGGCTCGGAGTGGCTTACGGGGACTATTGCCTCGAATGTCGATGGACAGATGAGGAGTGCATCCGTCACGATAACGATTTAATGGGATGGAGGAACTTCTAATGAATCGATTTAGAAAATGGATGGAATCAGGGGAGAGTCAGTAAAATGTCAGAGCTAGTAAACAAACCCTCAGCACGTTTCGAGGTATGGTATCTCAAAAACCTTCATCCATGCTATCCCCCTTACGTCGACGGGGAGACGATTATCCCGACGTATCAGGACCTATTAGAACACTACTCTAAAGTCCGGGAGATGGAGCCCTATTATGTGTATCCAAAAATTAACGGATACTTAGAGGAGATTTTTCATATAATGAACGTGATATGGACTGAGGAGGACCGTCGGATGTTGATAAGGAGCGTCGGACTCGAACATACCTCTATGAGCGTCGGGGATCTAGTCAGGGACCGGGAGACCGGGAAATGGTATAAGTGTATGCCCTTCGGATTCAGGGAGTTTAAGATGGGACTCGAGGAATCCCAATATGTTGAGGAGGACAAGTAAAATG